>JAEXYZ010000053.1 GCA_023405135.1 Bacillota bacterium
TCTAGGAAAGGGCTAGCCCTTTCCTAGACACCCAAATCAACACTTCGAACAAATCTATTTGAATACGAAGGTGATCATCTACCTTGAGAAGTTGAAAAGTCATTTACACAAAAATATTGACAGTACCTAATGTAAAGCTTTCAGTTCCATTCAATTTAAATAGTTTGAAGACTAAAATAATAGGTTTATATAATTCTATTTCTTTCTGAAATACTAGGTGTACAACTAGTTCAAATGCTTTTAAGTACATATGTTAATAATGCACAAAATAATTAATAAGGAGGAGAACCATTTATGTTTAATAGACACATGGGTCATGGAAGAAAACCGATTTGCTGTCCACCTAATGTATTTCCAACACAAGTTGCACCAGCACAAGTATCACCAACACAACACGTAGTAAGAACAAATATTATTAACACTGTTGTGCCACATTTCCACCCTGTTCATGTTACAACTGTAAACAGAAATATTACACATAACCAGCATTACTTCCCAGTAACAAATTCAACTGTGAACCAAAATGCTAGCACTCAAATGAACTGTGGCTCACCAGAAAACCCTAATCCAAATTGTTTCCCTATCGGTAGAAGATTTGGCTTTTAATAATTAATTAAAAAGTAGATCCCTTTTGCAATGAAGCATTAGGGATCTACTTTTATTTATAACCTTTTTAATTTTTCATACTCTAATTGTAATTTTTCAATTCTTTTTCTTCCTTCTTCACGGTTGCGAACTGTTTCAGCTTGAATTTGTTTTGTTTCTTCGATTCCAGCCATAATAGTTTGCCAAGTCGTTTCGATAGTTTCAATTTTAATACTTGGATTACCGGCAGAACGAGCAATATTTACGCTATTTGAACGGATGTTTTCCGCATTGCGAATAAGCATTTCATTTGTCCGTTTATCAAGTTCTTCCATCGAATCGGCTACAAGCTTTTGACGTTGAATCGTTACCGCATGAATCAGCCCTTGTTTAAAAATTGGTATCGTTGTTACAAAGGCAGAATTTATTTTACCGATTAAATGGTTGTTACCTTGTTGAATTAATCGAATTTGAGGAGCGGTTTGAAAGGAAACTTGTTGTGCCATTTCTAAATCATAGCGACGTTGTTCTAATAATTCGATTGAACGACGTACTGTTTCAAACTCCATAATTGCTTCTTGGTCGCCTTCATTCGCTTTATTTTCTAGCATTGCAATTTGTGGTTGAAGCTGTTCAAGTTTCACTTCAATGGCTGCGACATGCTCGCTCAAACTTTGGAAATAGTTTAAATTTTGATCGTACATTTGCTCAAGTTCTATTGTATTTTGTTTCATTTCTTGTTCGTATTTTTGAATTTCTGTATAGATTTTATCCACTTCTTTATTCATCGTGTCATACTTGGATAAAATACGCTCAAGTTGTTCCTTACTTTTACTAAATAGCCGTTTTAGTAAACCCGCTTTTTTCTCTTCTTTAAAATCTTGTGGATCGAAGCGGTCCATTATTTTGTTTAAATTGTTAATTAGTGCACTAGATTTTTCTAAGTTACTTGTTTTAATTGTTGCTAGCATACGATCTGAAAAATTAGAGATTGCTGAAGCTGTTTCGTTTCCAAATTCAAGAACAGCAATTTGATTTTTTATATCAATTTTTTCAGCAAGGGCTTGTACTTGAGGCTCTTGTTTTAAGGCGATTTGTCTTTTTTTAATTTGAGACATTTCTTCTTCGGAAACAAGCTGCTGTTGCGGTTGTTTAAATAGTTCACTATTTTCATCTTTTTTCTTTTCATCTAAATCTTCGAATAATGGGTTTTTAAATTCAGACATAATGTTCCCCCGTTCCTATTTCATAATAAGTTTAATGTATAAGTACAACATCTATTTGAATTGAAATCGTATTTTATGCTTTTATAAAACATACGAAATAGGGAATTGAAAAGTTTCATTAATTTAATGAATTCGGGTCTAAAATTAAACGCATTCTATTATAGTGCGTCGCCAGATCCCCCATCGATATTGACCGCTGTGCCTGAAACATAACTTGCTGCTTCTGACACTAAAAACGTAATTACATTTGCAGCTTCTTCTGTTTCTCCTATACGCCCTAGTGGGATTGTTTTTCCTACTTCTTTAGAATAGTCTTCCCAACTGAGCTCTGGCATTGTATTTTGCCAACGTGTTTCAAGTTGTCTACTACGAATAAGTCCGATACAAACTGTATTGACACGAATATTATATTTTCCTAAATCTTTACTCATTGCTTTTGTTAACGCTAGCCCCGCAGACCGACTCACTGTTGTTGGCAAACTAGATTCAGGGGGAGTCTTTGCTATTACTGCTGTTACATTGACGATGGAACCACCTTTTTGTTCTTTCATATATGGCAATGCATACTTTGAACAATGGATTGCTCCAAACAACTTTAAATTTAAATCAGAGTGCCAAAGTTCTGTATCAACATCTTCAAAAGAATTTGCTGATGAAGTACCTGCGTTGTTGACTAAAATGTTTATTTTTCCAAAACGAGCAATTGTTTCATCAATAATGCGCTTACACTCTACCTCTTTTGTTACATCTGCTGCTATTGTAACTATTTCAGCATCAGTTTGTTGCTCAATGAACTTTTTTGCTTCTTCCAATGTAGAATCATTTCGTGCTGCCAACGCTATTTTTGCGCCCTCTTTTGCCAATTGTAATGCTGTATACAATCCAATTCCTTTACTAGCACCAGTAATAATTGCAACTTTATCTTTTAACCCTAATTCCATCTGTATAGTCTCCTTTTCAAAATGATAATTAAATTATAAAGGAAAAGAATTGAATTATGTGAAAATTAAAACATTTAAAATAAAAAACACTGCAGGAATGCTACAGTGTTTTCAAATTACTTAATCTTTATAAAGGCAAGCACCAACAATGATTAGTAGAATAAATAATACAACGATTAGTACAAAATCATTATTATATCTTCCTGAGTATCCTCCTACATAACCACCACATGGATTACAATACATAGGCTTTCCCCCTTTTTTTGTACTAATACAATATATGTTAGGCTTTTTACGACGGTAAGGGACAAATGCTTATTTTTTAAAGAAAAGTACAAGTACCCTTCACTACGTCTTAGTAAAAGGACTATGTATTGCAATGACAGGCCGTTGTAAAGGAACCTCTTTGCAAAAAATCCGATTAGAATGGAAGTATTTTTTTCTATTTTTGACCTAGATCATCTCAGTTTTGGAACTAGATATTATTAATATATTTTATACTTCTAATCTAGCACTGCTCATAAACAATAAAAATGAGGCTGGGACAAAACAAATAAACACCATTTTTCTTTATAAGAAAAATGGTGTTTATTTGATATTAAGAAAATTGATTTCCGTTCCGGGGACGCTTTCCGCGGGCCCGGCTCAAGCCTCCTCGTCGCTACGCTCCTGCGGGGTCTCGAGTCACGGGCTGTTCCCGCAGGAGTCGCCCCTTCACTCCAATCAATTTTCAAAATGTCCAATTCTTATTATTGTTACAAGCA
>JAEXYZ010000055.1 GCA_023405135.1 Bacillota bacterium
CAAGGTACTTGAATCAATAATTTTTAAGGGCATGACAAGTTTTGTATAGTGTGTTTTGGCGTGAATTTGTAAGACTAAATCAAGGAAAAGGCTTTGAAATAAATCTGGATTCATTCCATTTAATCGCCGTGAGAGCTGAGAAATACTGATAGAGTCAAGGTCGATCCCGTTTTGAAGTTGGTCATCGAATAGACAATCGCCCAGCGCATGCAGACTTTCGACTTCTTCTAGCTGCGCAAAAAGTAGTATTTTAGGAATGACTCTGTCGTTAACTTTTTCGTATAGTAATCTAATTTCATCGTTTTCACCTTTTCTTCAAATAATTGAAGATTTATTGGTGAAAACCATTGTCCAAATGAAGTTTTTCGTGTAATCTTGTCCATGCGTATGTCCTTTATTAGTGGATTTGGACGGGTTACCACCTGACTTATCCATTATAAAGGACTTTTTCTTTGCCATAAATAAAATTAGTGAAGATTTTGAGTCTTTTTAATATTGAAATTATATTAATGCAACACTAGTGTATTTTTTCACATTACCCTTTTTAAAAGGACTTTTTACCTACGATTTCGTTACATCAAAATATTACAAATACATAAATAATGACTATTAGATGGAAAAACTTTATAATAACAGTATAAATATTACAAGGAGTCGGAACTGATGAGCCGTGATCAAAAAAATTATTATGTTAATGAAGAACTAGCAACATTAGCTCCTTTTCCATCCTTTGCACTTAATCGGAATGGACAAGTAGTTATTTGGAACGATTTAAGCGAAAGGTATTTTGGATATTCCATTGCTGACTTTAATGAAAATTCGACTATAAAGGATAATTTATTATCAACATTTTCAGATCATTCTTTTCACAGATTATTACATAGAAAAGATTTACTCCGTTTTGAAAACGTTCATTTGCTTGCAAAAGATGATTCCATTAAACAAGGAACATTAATTGCAACGCCGTGTTTTGTTGAAGGTGAACCATGTATTTTAGTAACTTGTTTAATGGAAGACATGTTTAAAAGACTTGACGATCCAACACAAGAACTAACCGATTTAAAAAATGGCTTACTTTCCACATTTATGATGGTAACTCTTGATGCAGAAGGATTCATCATTAATTGTAATCAACCATTTTTAAAAACTAGTCATTGGACACCGAAACGTGTTCTCGGGAAAACTTTTTGGCAATTATTCCCCGATACTGAAGAAAGTTTTAAAGTAACGGAAAATATATGGAGAACACTCAATTCAGGGCAAATATGGCAGGGTGAAGTAAAGAAAGTGACAAAAGACGGTTTGCAGTACTGGGTTCACTTAACCGCTATTCCTACCTACTCTCAAAGTGAACAAAGCTATCGCTATATTTTACTTGAGAAAGATATTACATTCGAAAAAGAATTACAATATCAACTCGAAAAGATTGCATATATCGATACAGAAACTGGATTGATGAATGTTCATCGTCTTGAAAATGTTGTAACAGAAATGATTGAAGAAGAACGTCACTTTTCATTTGTCTATTTAAGTATTGATAAATACTATACATTAAAAGAGCTTCATAACAACCAAATGGAAAACAGTTTAATTGTTGAATTTACTAAACGGATGAAAATTTACTTCCAGGACAGTTTTATGGCGCGTATTAATGAAAATGACTTTGTAGTTATTACACCACTTGGCGAATGGTTTATTCAAGGATTTTTAACATATTTAAAGCAAAATCCAATTTATGATGGCAGCTCTGCTGTCCCAATTTCGATTAGCGGTGGTATTACCCGTTCACCGCAAGATCAATCGAATTTTGCCCAATTAATGAAAGCATCTATTGCAACAATCGCAAATGTTCGAGAAGCTGGTGGTGACAGTATTGGTTCGTTATCAAACGCTACACATAAAGCAATTAATCGAAAATCAATTATTGAAAAACGATTACTACTTGCACTCGATCAACAAAATTTAAAAGTTCTCTATCAACCACAAGTAAATATTCAAACAGGAAAAATTATTGCTGTAGAGGCACTTGTTCGTTGGGAGGATGAAGAAATCGGTGTTGTTTCACCAGATGAATTAATTCCAATTGCAGAGGAAACTGGACTTATTAATAATATTGGTTCCTTTATGATAGAAGAGGCATGTAAACAGGCCGCTCAATGGCAAAAAGAAGGACTTGATTTAAAGGTAAGTATCAACTTGTCTGTAAGGGAATTCCGTGATAAAAACATGGCCAAATCAATTTTAAATACGTTATCGAAAACAAATTGTCCAGCAAACTTAATCCAAATTGAAATTACTGAAAAGTTTGCCCTTGAAGCTGAAGCAGAAACATCAATTATTAAACAAATGCGCAAGCTAGAAAGTGAAGGAATTGTTTTTGTACTTGATGATTTTGGTACAGGCTATGCATCGTTCCGCTATATGCAACTGTTACCAATTGAAATTTTAAAAATCGATCAAATGTTTACTAGCTCATTATTACAGTCAGAAAAAACACAACGCTTGATTAAAGGAATGGTTCAATTCGGAAAGTCGATGAACTTGACTGTGTTAGCAGAAGGTGTTGAAACGAAAGAACAGCAAAAGTTATTAAAAGACTATGGCTGTGACGCAGTACAAGGCTTCTTAATTAGTAAGCCAGTTACTGAAGATGAAATTAGTATGCTTATGAAAAAAGTCTAATAGTTAAATGGGGCTATTCAGAATAATGCTGAATAGCCCCTTTACTTTGTCACTTAATTTTCTGCCTACGTTTAGCTCTTGCAAAGGTTTGCATCGAGGTTTTACCTTTACGCAGCATTTGGAACACTAATTGTACTATTACTTCTGCAAAGACTAGTCCCATTGCTAGAGCACCTGAAATCATAAATGCTCGCATTCCATTTTGAATTCCCATATTATAGTCTAGTTCAATGATGTTTCGCATAGTATTATAAGCAATACCACCTGGTACAAGCGGAATAATTCCTGAGACATTAAAAATAATCATTGGCATTTTAAAACGACGAGCAAAAACTTGCGAAACAATTGCAATAGCAAAAGCTCCTAAAAATGATGCCTGTACTTCTGTTACGCCTAATTCGATTACTGTATAATAAATGATCCAGCCGACAGATCCAACTAGCCCACAATAAGGGATTGCCTTTGTAGGTGCATTAAAAATAACACCGAAGCTTGCTGTAAATATAAAACTAAAAACTGCTTGTAGAATTAACTCCATGTTCCCTTCTCCTTACAATGCAACAACTAGTGCAATACCTGAACCGATTGCAAAAGCAGTTAAAAATGCTTCCGTGCCTTTAGCAATTCCTGCTGTGAAATGGCCGGCCATTAAATCACGAACAGCATTAGTAATCAATACACCTGGTACAAGCGGCATAACGCCACCAATAATAATTTTATCCATTTCCGTTCCTAATCCAAAGTTTACTGCAAGCAAAGCTATAAACCCTACTACAAGTGCTGCTAAAAATTCAGAGAAAAATTTTACCTTTGTCATCTCTTGAATACCAATTGCAACAAAATAGCCTACGCCACCAGCAACAAATGCTGCAGGCATATCTGACCATAGTCCATTAAATAAAACCATAAAACAGCTACTTGCAATAGAACCAGCTAAAATTTGTAAATGAATTGGTAAAAAATAATTTGTTTTTTGTATTTTTCTCAACTCGTCATATGCTTCTTCTAATGTTATCATTTTAATTGTAAGCTTACGAGAAACGCTATTAACCTTTGCAATTTTGTGTAGATCTGTGATTCTTGTTGTGATAGATGAAATTTTTGTAATTTGCTTCTTTCCTAAAGAAAGGATAATGCCTGTAGGTGTTACATAGCTTTGTGCATCTTCAATGTCTTGTGATCGAGCCATACGGAGCATCGTATCTTCCACACGATATGTTTCTGCTCCACTTTCCATCATGATTTGGCCAGCTAATAGAAAACAGTTAAGTGCCAATTCATAATTTTGTTCTTTGTTATCCATAATGTGTGTCAATCTCCTTTTTCTTCATGCTCATATTATCGGAGAGAAATGAAAATCTCAATACATACTTTTCTAATTTTACTTAGTGTTTACTTTATTGACAAATTAATAACAAAGGGGCGTACATAGGTTGGAAAACCATCGTAAAGCACGTGGTCTAGATAGTTTATTGTTAAGCATTATCTTTTTATTAACTGTTCTTATTGCTGGGTTTATTTTTGTCAGTGGCGATTCAAAGTTTCAAAGCACCTCAGCTGCCGAAACAAGTAAGAAAAATAATACGATTACAAATTACACTGAAACACAATCTGAATTTCCAGGTATTCTAGTAATTAATGAAATTTCTAGAGATACATCAGTACCTTATTCTATACGATATCCGAAAACTAAATTTGATACGGTAAACGAAGAAATTTCTAAATACATAACAGAATCTAAAGAAAATTATTTCAATGCTGCTCGTTTATATAGGAATGCACATAAAGATGAAAATATTCTTGGAGATTTTAGAATTTCTCTGGAAATCTATCAATTTAAAAACGATTATTATTCAATTGTTTTAACGAATAAATCGTCCGTAGATCGAACAAAGTATGATACAACGATGCAAACATATGTATTTAACAAAAATACTGGAAAAATCGTGAGTATGTACGAATTACTAGATAAAAAGGTTAAGAACTTAGAAGTATTTGCACATTTTGTACGCAATCAGATTTCAGGTAATGAAGCATACAAGGAATATCTTTATAAAGATAAAATGTTGGCGCTAACTGAGCCAAAATGGCGTCACTTTAACAAATTTGCAATTGTTAATGATGAATTAGTAATTTACTATAATAAAAATGAAATTGTAAATCCATTAGCAGGAATGCCGACAATTCATATTCCTATGTCCTATTTGAAGCCTATTTTAGGGGAACAATTCCAAACAAATAGTACAAGTGTAAATACGATTATCCCAATCCCCCATTCGAATGAGAAACGAGTAGCTTTAACTTTTGATGATGGACCAAATGAAAAAACTACGAAACAAATATTAAATACACTTGATAAATATGATGCAAAAGCAACTTTCTTTATGGTCGGTCGTTGTGTTGAAAAAAATATGAATCTAACAAAAGATGTTCTGGCTAGAGGTCATGAGATTGGAAACCATACGTGGGATCATGCTAATTTAACGACTTTAACTTCAAAGCAAATATTAGCTGAGTATAATTCAACTAATGAAATCATTTATAAAGCTACGGGCCAGTATCCTACAGCGTTTCGCCCTCCTTATGGTGCAAGAAATAAACAGGTTACGGATTTAATTTCAATCCCTGTAGTTTTATGGACAATTGATACATTAGACTGGAAATATCGTAATCCCGATAAAATATTACCCGTGGTTAAGAAAAATATGAAGAATAATGCGATTATTTTAATGCATGATATTCATCAATCTACTGCAGACGGACTCGATAGTGTTTTAAGTTACTTGCAGGATGAAGGCTATGAATTCGTTACAGTTAGTGAGATTTTAAACTATCAGAAAAAATAAAAACGATTAAAAAGCGATTCGCAACCTGTATTAAAAGGTTACCGAATCGCTTTTTTGTTATTTTATCTTCACACTATCCAACTGCTTAAATGTTTTTAAATCATAGCTTTTTACTTCATTTCTTGAAACAGTATATAAAGCTTCATCAATATAGAGTAATCGAGAAATAATATCCTCCCACTGCTCATATTGCTCCCCTTTTTTCGCAGGAGTTATGAGATTTCCTTTTAGCTTAATTCCCTTATCAGCAGTAATCTCATATACAAGTGCACCTGTTCCCTTATATTGAACATCATATTCACCTTTTCCATCATACACAATGACTGGGAACCCAAAGTAACTATATTTGTCATTTCTAAACAATGCTTTATGATTGTATTGAAGGTCCGAATAAGTGCCACGATCCCCAATTACAACTGTATCTTGCTCTTTCGGATTTTTAAAATCAGTAATATCAAATAACGATATTTTCATCCCCGCAGTAGTCATAAATGGTTCTTTTGAATAACTGTCTATCCTTGTTTCTGTTTCATACCCAAAGCCAATCAAATGATTTTCATCTAATGGATGTAAGTAATTACTGTATCCAGGTATTTTTAATTCACCTAAAATTTTCGGTTGCTCAGGATTTGCTAAATCAATAACAAATAAAGGATCGACTTGTTTAAATGTCACGATATATCCTTTATCTCCCATAAAACGTACTGAGTATATTCTTTCACCTTTTGCTAAATCTGTTAACTCCCCAACCTTTTTAAGTTTGTCATCGAATATAAATAAATGGTTCTTCGATGTTTGGCTTGGAGAACCCCATGTATTACCTTCCGTTGTTGCAATTCTAAAATACCCATCGTGCTCATCCATTGAAAATTGATTTAATAGGTTCCCCTTTAGCGATGTTGAAGCAGCATACTCTACTTTCGTCCCATCAATAGTAAATTTATATACATCTGTATTTGTTGCTACTGGCATAATTGCCATATCGGTAGTAAAAGACATTTTTGAGTTACTTGACTCATTGATCATTGATGAATAATTAAACGCTGTTAAATAAAGTGCTTTATTAGACATGTAAAGGGTTGAACTTCCACCTAAAAATCCTTTTGTTTTAATTTCCTTACTTTCGAAATTTTCTAAGTCAATTGCTGAAATAATTGTATAGCTTGGTTCCATTGAGCCAGGTAAAATAGACAGTTGCTTAATATCCATTGGTTTTATTTGCTCTCCAGCTGCACTATCATACATATAAGGTCTTAGTTCAACATCCTCTTCTTCTGATAACAACCAGTAGTTTGGTGTTTTATTCGTCACTACATATAAAACATCATTATATATACGTACGCCATTCATATATCCATCTTGACCAACTTCTCTTATTAACTTTGGATTAGCAGCATCCTCTACATTATAAAAGGCAGCTTTAGTCAAACTAATCCCACCTATATTAGGGTTTTGTTTCATTTCAATATATTGATCTAAAATGACAATCAGCATATCATCATGCATCATTAACTGAATCGGATAACTATTTGGCTCTAATGAAATTTTACTTTTTACCTTTAAAGATTTTGGATCACTTGCGTCCGTAATGACGATTTGATTTTCGAGTATGGAATAAATGTAATGCCCATCTGTTACGACAATATCTCCTTCTTCAATATCTTCAACCTGATTGTTTGTCGATGAATATGAAAAAGAATTAGATGTTGCCGTGTCTGCACTTTCCTCAGAAACAAATCCTTTACTTTCTATATGACTATAATTTCGTTTATTCTTAGTTAAAATAGCTTGAAAATAGTTTTCCAAATCTTGAATAGATGTTAGCTGCTCAATTTTTTCAAGTACTTTAAATTCAACCGTTTGTTTCTTCATTTTTGCTGACGATTTTTTAAATGCATTTTTTTCTACATGAAGAACATATTCACCTGGTACAGATGTTATTACGGAAAGAGACTGATTTGACTGTTGTAAAGTAATTTGTGCTTCAATCTTCTTTCCATCCTTATTAGTTAAATAAATATTCCCATTTTTTATACTTTCCTTTTCAAGATCATATGAAAAATTGACATTGTATGGTTGATTAACAAATACAGTGGATGCTGCACTTACTTCAACTTTTTTTCCGAACAACAATAAAATTGCACTTGTAACTAAAACGATTGTAAGAAAAAGTATTCCACCAGCATAAATCTTTCGCCTCATTTTTCTTTCTCTCCTTTAAGTTTGTTTATTTACCGATTAGACTTTGGAAATTGTCTTTTCGTTTCAAATTTTGGAAAGAAATGTTTTAAAAATTTTATTTTTCTATATAATCAATCAATAATTGTACATAAATAGAGACCACTCATCCCTTTTTATGAGTGGCCTCTCAGACTGTTGACAAACGCTTTCATACTGCGTTGCTTGCCTCGCTCGTCCGCTCATGAAGACAACTTCTATTCGCGTCTTCACTCGGCTGCGCGCCTTGTCTGACCAAGCGTTTTCAAGACAGTCTGG
>JAEXYZ010000100.1 GCA_023405135.1 Bacillota bacterium
TATGTGATGAAGTAAATGAACTTGATTGGGCTGTAGCCTTACAGCAATTAATCGAGCTTCTTGAAGATACCCTAAAACAGACGAATAAAAAAATTACAAAACTAATCAAAAGTCAACTTCAACAGTGAATCGCTGGCATTCCTAATTATATCAAGGCTTATTTGTCGATTTCAGTCTGCGAAGTTTGAGTATTAATAAAAAAATAAAAAAAATATTTTCAAAATCTATTAAACTATTTTTAAAAGAGTCGATATAACTAATGTAAGGCGGAGGAACTACCCAACGCTAAACTTTCCCACAAGGATGTGGGTCATAAATAATAAAATTCAAGGAGGAATTCCAAATGAGAATTCAACACAATATTTCAGCTTTAAACACACACCGTAACCTTACAGCTAACAACTCTCAAGCTTCTAAAAACCTTGAGAAATTATCATCAGGTTACAAAATCAATCGTGCTGGTGATGACGCGGCAGGTTTAGCAATTTCTGAAAAAATGCGCGGACAAATCCGTGGTCTAGACATGGCAACTAAAAATGCTCAAGACGGTATCTCTTTAATTCAAACTGCTGAGGGTGCATTAAACGAAACTCATGCTATCTTACAACGTATGCGTGAATTATCAGTACAGTCATCAAATGATACAAACACTACAGATGACCGCAAAGAACTACAAAAAGAAATCGATGCATTAATTACTGAAATCGGTCGTATTTCTACAGATACTGAATTCAACACTCAAGCATTATTAGATGGTACATTCACAGGTAAATTAATCCATATTGGTGCAAACACAGGACAAACTTTATCAGTTACAATTGGTACAATGGGTGCTACTGCACTTGGTATTAATGGTATTGATATTGAAACACAAACAGGTGCAAATAGTGCAATTGCTTTATTAGATTCTGCAATTAAATCAGTATCTTCTCAACGTTCAGATCTTGGTGCAATTCAAAATCGTTTAGAGCACACAATCAACAATTTAGGTGCTACTTCAGAAAACTTAACTGCTGCTGAATCTCGTATCCGTGATGTAGATATGGCAAAAGAAATGATGGAATTCACTAAAAATAACATTTTAATGCAAGCTGCTCAATCTATGTTGGCACAAGCAAACCAACAACCTCAAGGAGTTCTTCAGTTATTACAATAATAATGAAGGCTAAAAAGCTGAAGCTTAATGCTTCAGCTTTTTTTTACTTAACAATTATATAATAAGTTCGATATAAATAATACATATTAAGAATTGGATAGAAAAGGTGTTATTAAATGTATACATTTACAAAGGAGCACAATTTAAGAAATATAGAAGTAATCAGAATAGTGGATTTGCATTCAAATACATCAGTATCATTAAACTCGACTGTTTCTCCGATAAGCGAAATTAAAAAGTTTGGAGAAAAATTAAGTAATAATAAATGCTTTTTTATTATTGGTTCTGGAAATGGGACATTATTAGAGTATTTATTGCAAACTAATTTCAATTCAAAATTTTTTATCATTGAAGTTTTTCCTGAAATTGATTATGAAGAGCATTATAAAAAAGAGTTATTAAAGCACCATATTTATTATTATCAAGCTAATAGTTTAAATTATATTCAGATTAGTAGTCTAATTCGAGAATCTCTAGGGATGGATTTTGAAATTCTGATACATCCAAATTATGATAAGATTAATAAAGAGCTCTTAAATCCCGTTATTGAAAAAATAAAAATGGGTACAACTACTGCAAGAATAAATAAGAATACAGAAAAATTCTTTATGTTTGAATGGTTAATTGAACCTCTTTTAAATTTAGCTTTAAGTAAAGAGGGGAAATCTGTTTTGGAAATTAAACATTATTTTCAAAATAAACCGGTAATTCTTGTTGCTTCAGGTCCATCTCTTGTAGAAAATTTAGATTTTATAAGGAATAATAAAGAAAATGCCTTAATAATTGCGTCAGGATCAGCAATAAACGGTTTAATGAGCCATGGGATAGTTCCTGATTTTGTAACAGTTATTGATGCATCTGAAATCAACTTTACTGCTCACTTCCAAAATTCTAAATATACAGGTCCGATTATTTCAGCTGGTACAACTAATCATTTAATTTTAAAACATCATAAAGGTGAAATTTATTTTACAAATTTAAGTCAAGACACAATTACAGAGGAAGTAAGACCTGAATTATTAAAGATTCCAACGATTCCATCAGTTGCTTTGTATTCATTATTGTTAACCCATTATTTAGGAGCAAGTGAAGTTTTTTTAGTAGGACAAGATTTAGCATTAAAAAACGGTGAATATTATGCTTCGGGTGTTCACAAGCATGAGGGGATGAGAAATCTTGGTCTTACAAAAGAAGTTGAAGGAAATTTAGGTGATAAGGTAGTAACTACATTACCACTAGCGTCCACTCTAGAAACCTTTAACAACGTCGTATCAGTTATTTTTAAAGCAAATGAAAATATTAAAATATACAATTTATCAAAAATTGGTGCGAAAATAAAAGGGGTATCTTTTATAGATGCCAATGAGATTCAATTAAAAGAAAAAATAGATAAATCTTGGATTAATACAATAAACACAATAAATAGGGAGACATTGGATTATTCTCTCACTCTTCAATATTTAGAAAAAATTAAGAATTGTAAAAGTGAAGTAGATGAAGTATATAGGAAAATTAATAGATTAAATTCAAATGCTGTTACGCTACAGGATTTAGAAAGGCTATTAAAATTAATAAAGAGTTTAAGAGAAAATAATATGTTAGAGAAACATATTTTAAATATGATTTATTCGAAAACAAAATCAATTAATAATATGTTTGAATTCGGATTTGAGGATAATTTTAATTCGAATGAAGAGAGGGTTGAAATGTTAAATAAGTTAAAAATATTTGTAAGATATATTCAAGAATATTTAGAAGGTCTTTTAAGTAATGATTCTTGGTCTGAAATATACAATTAAAGTGATAAGTATAAATTTAATTAAGAAAATAGGTGGAAAAATGAAAGAAGTAGTAGAAGTAATCGAAAGTTATAATGAATATATAAAAAAACTACCTAATGGTAGTAATTATATTGCTCAAAATTTGCGAGAAGATAAATTATCAGATGCATTTCAAACTATTAAGGATTTTTCTGAAGGGTTATTGTGGTTAACAGAAGCTGCTCAGTTATTGCAAATTAACAATGTTAAAGTTCAAATAAATATGAATCAACTTCAAGAATTTCTTATTGAAATTAATGAAGGTTTAGAAAAGCAAGACTATGTATTAGTTGCAGATTTATTTGAATATGAAATAACACCATTTTTTGAAGAAGTTCAATTAATAGAAGGAGAATTTCAATAAAATGGATTGGAAAGTTTTTGATGCTAAAAATGGCGAAAAAACTTTACAGTTAAATAGTATCCAAATCTATAGTAAATATAGACCAATTGAAAGCGCTTCTGATTTTATTTTATCTGAATATGATAAAGCTGCGGATAGTTACTTGTTAATAGGACTTGGTTTAGGCTATCATTTAAAAACTTTAATAAATTTAGGAAGTAGTAAAAAAATTATCGTTTATTATTTCTCAATTGATGAATTAGAATTATTTAAGAGATATAATTGTTATAATAATTGGTGGAAAAAAGACAATGTTTTTTTAGTGAATAATATGAAGGATATAGATTTAGAAGGAAATATACAAGTTCTCTTGCCTAATGCTTGGCTAAAAGCAATTGGTCAAGATCATCCTTTATTTACCAATCTTGAGGTGATAAAAAGAAATCAAATTTCTTTCAAAAAAAATAGTTCCTTATTATTAGAAAATTTTCTATTAAATAGTACATTAAACGATTTATCGATAAAGAACGAGAAACAATCAAAAATTGCTTGTTTAGTTGCAGCAGGACCATCTTTAAATAAAACTATCCATTGGCTAAGAAATATAGAAAGTACAGTTGATATTTACGCAGTAGGAGCAGCTTTAAAAACATTATTAAAATATGATATAAATCCGAATGCTGTAATTCATTCAGATCCTAGTGATTTAACATTACGACAATTTCAAGATATTGAATATAATGGAATATTATATTATTTAAGTACAGCAAATCATTATAGTATCATTAATCATAAAGGACCTCGTTATATTTTATATCAACAAGGGTATGACCTTGCAGAGAAAGAGGCAAGAGTGAAAAATTGTCCTTTGGTTGAAACAGGAAGTTCTGTTGGTACAACTACATTTAGTTTGTTGGAACAGCTTGGATATAAAAAAATTATTTTATTTGGACAAGATTTGGGCTTTTATGGAGAGAATACACATGTTAATTTTTCAACTTCAAATAGAAAAGTGATGAACAATTATTTTTTAAGAGAAGAAATTGCAAATGATGGTAGTATAATTCAAACTAATGCTATGTTTCAATCTTTTAAGTTTTGGTATGACCTGAAGATGACTAATACTAATGTAAAAGTATACAACACAGCTAAAAAAGGAGCGAAAATTAAAAACGTTCCTTTAATAAATGAACAACAATTTTATGAATTACTAAATGGAGATATGATATGAAAAAAAAGATTTTAGTAACAGGAGCAGATGGTTTTATCGGCTCACATTTGGTTGAAGAATTAATAAGACAAGGTTATAATGTCAGAGCCTTTGTTTACTACAATTCATTCAACTCTTGGGGATGGCTTGATCAATTACCAAGAGAAATCAAAATCTCATTAGATGTTTTTACTGGGGATGTTCGTGATCCCTATGGTGTAAAAGAAGCGATGAAAGGGTGTACCCACGTACTTCATTTAGCTTCATTAATAGCAATTCCATATTCGTACCATTCACCTGCAACATATGTGGATACAAACATAAATGGTACGCTAAATATTGTACAAGCTGCAAAAGAATTAGGTGTTGAAAAGCTAGTCCATACTTCAACAAGTGAAGTTTATGGCACAGCACAATATGTTCCAATAGATGAAAATCACCCACTTCAAGGTCAATCCCCATATTCCGCATCTAAAATTGGGGCTGATCAAATTGCAATGTCTTTTTATCGTTCTTTTGATACTCCTATTTCAATTATTCGTCCGTTTAATACTTACGGTCCGCGACAATCAGCTCGTGCCGTAATTCCGACAATTATTAGTCAACTTGCGAATGGAAAAACAAAAATTAAACTAGGAGCAATTAGTCCAACAAGAGATTTTAATTATGTCAAAGATACAGTAAAAGGATTCATTTCAATTATGGAATCCTCAAATTCTATTGGTGAAGTAATTAATATTGGATCTAACTATGAAATTTCGATAGGTGAAACGGCTGAGTTGATTGCCGATATTATGGGGGTTGACTTGAAAATTCAAACAGATAATCAACGCCTACGCCCAGAAAAAAGTGAGGTAGAAAGATTATGGGCCGACAATACAAAAGCAAAAGAATTACTTAATTGGAAACCAGAATATGCTGGAAAAGAAGGATTCCGTCGTGGATTACAGGAAACAATCGAGTGGTTTACAAATATAGAAAATTTATCTCAATATAAGGTAGATGTTTATAATACATGAATAAACAATGGGTGCAGTTTGCCGAAAATGTGAAGAAACTTTATGGAAAAGAATTTGTACCTTTACATGAACCAACATTTGACCAAAAAGAAATTGACTATGTAACGGATTGTATTAAAAGTGGTTGGGTATCTTCGGTAGGTTCATATGTTAACAAATTTGAAGAAGAACTTGCAAAATTTGTTGGGGTGAAGCGTGCAGTTGCAGTTGTCAATGGTACAGCTGCTCTACATATTGCGCTAAAAGTGGCGGGAGTGAAAGCAGGAGACGAAGTGTTAATACCTTCTCTTACGTTTGTTGCAACAGCAAATGCTGTTTCATATTTAGGAGCTATCCCTCATTTTGTTGATGTTTCTTACGATACACTAGGTATTGATCCAATTAAATTAAACTGTCATCTTGACGAAATCGGAGAATTACGAGATGGAGAATTATTTAATAGACAAACAGGTCGACGTATCGTTGCAGTTGTCCCAATGCATACATTTGGACATCCTGTAGATTTAAATGGATTATTAAAAATTTGTGATAAGTTCAATCTAATCTTAATAGAAGATGCAGCTGAGTCACTCGGCTCTTATTATAAGGGAAAACATACAGGTAGTTTTGGAAAGGTGAATGCAATTAGTTTCAATGGAAATAAAATAATTACCACAGGTGGTGGAGGTGCCATTGTTACTGATGATGATAATCTAGCAGATTATGCTAAACATTTAACAACAACTTCAAAAATTCCACATCGATGGGCATATGAGCATGATGAAATTGGATATAACTATCGTATGCCAAATATTAATGCTGCACTTGGTTGTGGTCAATTAGAAAAAATGTATGGTTTTCTTGAGAAAAAACGTAAATTAACAAAAAAATATGAAAAACTTATTGAAGAAGTATCAGGGGCTGAATTATTTATTGAACCATCGCATTCAAAAAGCAATTATTGGCTGCAAACTATTATTTTAAATAATCAATTTAAAAGGGATGAAGTACTTGGATTTTTAAATGATAACGGAGTCATGAGCAGACCAATCTGGAATCCAATGCATTCTCTAAAAGTGTTTAAAAAAAGCCCAAAAGCAACATTAACTGTTACGGAAGATTTAAATAATAGAATTGTTAATATTCCAAGTACACCGATAACTGAGGTAAAATAAATGAAACGTAAAATTTGTGTAGTAACAGGAACTAGAGCGGAATATGGATTGCTTTTGAACTTAATGAAAAAAATACAAGATGAGGCACAATTTGAACTTCAATTAATAGTGACAGGCATGCACTTGTCACCTGAATTCGGTCTTACTTACCGGCAAATTGAAGCGGATGGATTTTACATAAATGAAAAAGTTGAAATGCTTTTATCGTCTGATACCCCATTAGGAGTAGTAAAATCTATGGGGTTAGCAAATATTGGATTTGCTGAAGCGTTTAATAGATTAAAACCAGAATTACTAATTATTTTAGGGGATCGATTTGAAATGCTTTCAGCTGCTCAATCAGCATTAATTTTACAAATCCCTATAGCTCATATTCATGGAGGTGAGTGTACGTTTGGTGCATATGATGATGCTATTCGGCATTCTATTACGAAAATAGCAACTTGGCACTTTACAAGCACTGAATCTCATCGAAAACGAGTTATCCAGTTAGGTGAGCATCCAGATAGGGTTTGGAATGTAGGGGCTATGGGAATAGAGAATATTTTAAAGTTACCATTGCTGAATAAAAAAGAAATTTTTTCTGAATTAAATTTAGATTTGAAAAAGAAACTATTTTTAATTACATTTCATCCTGAAACAAATGGGAATTTAACGGGTATTAAAGAATTAATTAGAGTAATAGAAAATTTTAAAGATGTAAATTTAGTTTTTACAAAATCCAATGCTGATAATGGTGGAAGATTTATTAATCAGTTAATTGAAGATTTTGTGAAGAATAATAATAATGCACATTTATTTGATTCTTTAGGGCAATTAAGGTATTTAAGCACAGTTAAACATGCTGAATTAGTGATAGGTAATTCATCAAGTGCACTAATTGAAGCCCCCTATCTTCATACACCAAGTGTTAATATTGGGAATCGACAAAAAGGAAGGGAATGCCCAAATTCGGTTTTTAATACTGATATTCAATACACAAATATATTTCAAACTATAAAAAATGCATTAGAATTCAATGGTTCTTTCGAAAAGCTTTATGGAGAAGGAAATGCCTCATTAAAAATAATAAATGTGCTCAAAAGTTTAAAGAACTATCATATAAATAAGGGGTTTTATGACCTATGACTGAAACTTTTATAATCGCTGAAGCAGGTGTCAATCATAACGGATCTCTTGAACTGGCAAAGAAATTAGTCGATGTTGCGAAAATGGCTGGAGCCGATGCAGTTAAATTTCAAACCTTTAAAGCAGAAAACTTAGTAACAAAATCTGCCCAACAGGCCAGCTACCAAATTCGAAATTTGGGCGAAGCAACTTCACAATATGAAATGTTAAAACAACTCGAACTATCATCTGATGAATTTGTTGAGTTACAAAAATATTGTATTTCCCAACAAATTGAGTTTTTGTCGACACCTTTTGATTATGAGAGTGTCGATTTTTTATTTAATGGTTTAAATATTACAACAGCTAAAATTCCTTCAGGTGAACTAACGAATTTACCTTTTATTCAGTACATTGCAACAAAACGAAAACCGATTATTTTATCTACAGGAATGTCAACCATAGATGATATACATGAGGCATTATCGTTTATTGCTTTTGGACTAGCAAGACCAAAAGAAACAGTCACATTAGAAAAAGTTAGTAATTTTTATAAAACTAAGGAGGCAAAATCAGTTTTACTTCAATTTGTTACGATATTGCATTGTACAACTGAGTATCCAGCCCCTTTTGAAACAATTAACTTAAAAGCTATTGAAGAACTAATAAGGGAATTCAATTTACCAGTTGGTTTATCTGACCACTCTAGCGGGATATCAGTACCGGTTGCTGCCGTTGCACTAGGAGCACAGGTTATTGAAAAACATTTCACACTAGACCGTTCGATGGAAGGACCTGATCACCTTGCTTCATTAGAACCTAATGAATTATTAGCAATGGTCAAAAGTATCCGTGAAGTAGAACTTGCTTTAGGAAATGGAAAAAAAGAACCCTCATCTAAGGAGTTGCAAAACCGCATTGCCGCGCGAAAAAGTTTAGTAGCAAAAAGGCAAATTCAAGTTGGAGAGATTTTTACAAAAGATAATTTGACAATAAAGCGACCTGGAAGTGGTATCTCACCCAAAAATTATTGGTCCTATTTAGGAAAGTCTGCAAAAAATTCATATTTAGAGGATGAATTGATTGATGAATAAGCCCATTATACTAATTGGCAATGGAGGACATGCTTCGGTATTAACAGAAATATTACTTGAAGAAAAAAGAAAGATTATTGGTTTTACTTCACCACAAAATGAAAAAAATAGATATTGCATTCCGTACATTGGAGAAGATCATGAAATATTTCAATTTAATAGAAATGAAATAGAACTGGTTTTAGGAGTAGGTAGTGTCAATAATTCAATGTTACGGCAAAAATTATATAATTACTTCAAAGATAGAGGATATATTTTTACAAATGTCATACATCCACATTCAATTGTTTCACCTTCTGTACAAATAGGAGAAGGTGTTCAAATTATGGCGGGTTCAATTATTCAGACAAGTACAATGTTAGCCGATAATATTATTGTAAACACAGGTGCTAAAGTAGATCATGATTGTAAAATTGAATCTCATGTACATATTGCACCAGGTGTAGTCATTTCAGGTGGTGTTACGGTTAAAGAAGGTACACATATTGGCACAGGTTCAACGATTATTCAGGGAATAACAATTGGAATGAACTGTTTGGTTGGAGCTGGTGCCGTTGTTACTAAAAATGTTCGAGAAAATGTGAAAGTTATAGGTGTACCAGCAAAGGAAGTGAATTTATGAAAAATTGGCAAAGTATATTAGTGAAACCAACAGAGACTTTAATAAATACAATGAAAATTATTGATGAATCTTCATTGCAATTTGCTGCAATTGTAGATGAAAAAAATCATTTACTTGGTACTGTTACAGACGGCGATATTCGTCGTAGTCTTTTAAGGGGAGACGGATTAGAAGTAGAAATACATAAAGTTATGAATCCCAATCCTTTTTGTGCAACGATTGGAAAGAAATATAGCGAATATCGAAAAATGATGAGGGCAAAAAGTTTAAGACAGCTACCAATTGTAAATGAAAACAATAAAATTGTTGACATTATATTTTTCGATAAAGATTCTGTTAATAATACTGAAAACACTGTTGTATTAATGGTAGGAGGACTCGGAACACGTTTACGACCTATGACAAATGAGATTCCTAAGCCGATGCTAAAGGTTGGTGGTAAACCAATCTTAGAAACAATTATTGAAGGTTTTAAACAATACGGATATACAAATTTTATTTTATCAGTTAACTACAAAAAAGAAATTATACAAGATTATTTCCAAAATGGAAAAGCTCTTGATGTGACTATTAGATATATCGAAGAAAAGAAACGAATGGGAACTGCTGGAGCTTTATCGTTGCTACCAGAAAAACCAAAAAATCCAATTTTTGTGATGAATGGAGATTTATTAACACAAGTTAATTTTGAACAGCTTATGAACTTTCATATTGAGCATAAATCAGTTGCAACTATGTGTGTGCGGGAATATGAATATCAGATTCCATATGGTGTAATTGAAACTGAAGGTGAAAGTTTAATTTCTATTAAAGAAAAACCAGTACATAAAAGTTTTGTTAATGCGGGGATTTATGTGCTCAATCCAGAAGCTCTTAACTATATCCCTTCTAATGAATTTTATGATATGCCACAGTTATTTGAAAATTTAATGAAAAATTCCCAAAAAACAACAGTTTTTCCTATTAGAGAGTATTGGTTAGATATTGGACGAAAGGATGATTTTGAAAAAGCTAATAGCGACTATGAGGAGCGTTACATATGAAACCAACTTTTTTAGGTATAATTCCTGCTCGTGGAGGTTCAAAAGGTGTTCCGAGAAAAAATATTCGAGAACTGGCAGGCAAACCATTAATTGCTTGGACAATTGAAGAAGCAAAAAAATCTAAGTATATTACTCGATTAATAATAACTTCTGAAGACGAAGAGATTATAAAAATAGCTAAAGATTATGGGTGTGGAGCCCCTTTTATACGTCCAATGGAATTAGCACAAGATAATACTCCTGGTATTGAACCAGTATTACATGCAATTGAGCAATGTCCAGGATATGATTATGTTGTATTATTACAACCAACTTCCCCATTTAGAACTGTTGCTGATATCGATGGTTGCATAGAAAAAGCTTTAAATAATAATTCTGTTGCTTGTGTTAGTATAACCTCTGTAGAAAAATCACCATATTGGATGTATACATTACAAAATAATGATAAAATGAATCCAGTTTTAAAAGGTGGATTATTACCAAGGAGGCAGGAACTTCCAGAAGTCTATGCCCTAAATGGGGCTGTTTATGTTGCTGATATAGAGTGGTTGCAAAATTCAAAGTCATTTATTACAAATGAAACATTGGGATATATAATGGAAAAAAGTAATTCCTATGATATTGATACTGAAGAAGATTTTTTATTTTGTGATTGGAAAAAGAGGAATGCTAATATAAATAAGTTTTAATGTGAAACATATAATTAAAGTTTTGATAATCTAAACTAAATTAAGATATAAATAAGGAATCACTTTTTTAGAAAAATATTTTTAAATTTGATTGTATTTATACCGAATAATTATAGCTAAAAGTTACAGCAGGAAGAGTAAATTTTATTAGTTAATGTACAAGGAAAAAGTTAAACAAAAATAGCCGTTCTTCTAATTATAGATGAAACGGCTATTTTGTTTTTCGGAGAAGTTAATCTAAAAATTAAGTTTAGTTTAATAATTATTGAACATCAAAATAATATTGAATCTTTATCAATCACTTCTATAGTATCTATTTATCAAAAAGACATCGATGTGTTTTTTTATTAAACTATGAAATATTTAGGTTTTAAGTCGATATTAAAATTATAAAGTATAACTTTTCTGTTCTTTTCGAAATTAATTTAAAGGGGATGGAGTTTATGTATATTTTAACACAGTCTAACGTTAACACAACTAGTACTTCAAAAGTCGTCGCCAGTATATCAAGCAAAAAAGAAGCAACAATGCAAGAAAGCTCTAACGTTACTAAATCAAAAGACGAACAAAATCAACCAAATGAAACTACCGATATAATTGATGATAAGTTACAACAGGCAATTTCTTCATTAAATGAGTTTTTAGAAATTAATCATAACTCATCTAAATTTGTATATCATGAAGGTCTTGATCGTTATTTTGTTCAAGTCATAAACAAAGATACAGAAGAAGTTGTTAAAGAAATTCCACCAAAAAAATTACTAGATGCTTTTTATGAAATGCAAAAACTTGTCGGTATGATTGTAGACGAAAAAATTTAATTAATAACAGGAGGTAATAATTATGTCACCTATGAGAGTTGGCGGGTTAGCGTCGGGAATGGATATAGATGAGTTAGTTAAAAAGTTAATGATGGCTGAACGAGTACCTTTAGATAAGCTACAGCAAAAAAAGCAGATATACGAATGGCAACGTGATGCTTATCGAGACGTAAATAAAAAACTACAAACATTTGATACGTATATTGCTGATAATTTGATTTTAAAAAGTTTCAATACGAAAACAGCATCCTCTTCCAATTCAGCTTATGTTGATGCTACTGCAACAGGGTCTGCATCGGGGACACTTACAATTGAAGGAGTATCACAGTTAGCGACAGCATCTCGTTCTGTTGGAGAACAAGTAAATGCAATTGGTTCAACAACACTAGGAGATTTATTCTCTAATAGCGGTGTAACTGTTTCAGAAAATTACATTGAAATTCGTGCAATTCAAAAAGATGGAACATTAGCAGCAAAAGCGACAAAAATTGAATTTACAAGAGATATGACTGTCAACGAGTTTGTAAACAAGATTAATAGTAGTGCAGCTGGAGTAAGTGCTGTTTTCGAAAATGGACGATTATCCGTTACAGCTAAAAATACTGGTGATATTAAAGCAGGAGCTGAAATTGTAGTTGATCATGGACAATCAGTTTTCGATGCCTTTAAAATGTCTGATAGTACTAATTTGGCAAATAATGGGACAAATGCAATATTCCAAGTAAATGGTATAGCTACTGAAAGGGCTTCTAATAGCTTCTCAATCTCTGGTTATAATGTAATATTAAAGGATACATTTAATAGTACTCAAACAATTGCATTAAAATATACAGCTGCAAAAGAGGAGTTAGATTTAGCAAATTTAAATTTAACAACCAAAACAAATCAGTATAATTCTGCAAAATCGGCTTATTATGGAGTAGGTGCAACAGAAACACCTAGTTTTTCAGCTGATCATAATAATGTATATGTAAATGCGTTTGTAAATACGATGTCACTCTCCCAACAAGAAACATACAATAAATTTGGTAAAGATTTTTGGAAAGGATTATCCAGTGACGAAATAGATTTTCTTGGACAACTTGGGACAGGTCAAACAGCTTCTAATATAGAAATAGCTATTGATAATAGTAGTTTATCTGATGATAGTAAAAACAAATTGAAAGCTGTTAAAGATAAGCTGGCGACAGCTACTAATCTTAGCGAAACAGAGATTCAAAACTACCAATTACATGCTAGTTATCAATCATACGGTGGCATAAAATTTAAAGATTTTGATGAAACTGCTCGAAATGAAATGGCAAGCTTCTCTTATAATAGTGAAGATAGTATAGAAACTATTCGTGCAAACATTGATACACATTTTTCTAATGAAGAAGTAAAAAAAGTTTTAAAATCACTTAACAAAGATGATTTAACGAATTTATTAGCAACAGACTCTGCTACATTAGCTAGTTATCAAGAAAAGGCACTTGCAGATGATTTAAAATCAAAATATAGCGCTTTAGGAGATAATTTCTTTAAAGGATTAACGGATAGTGAAATATCTACAATTAGTAGTATCGATTTTTCACAAGAAGGTGCAATAGATTCTATTACAGATGCAAATTTAAAATCAAAACTGCAAGGATTAAATGAAACTCAAATTAAAGCTTTGGATACTTTAACGTCTACTAATTTAACTAACTTTAGAAGTTTATCTGAGCAAAATACTTTGCGTAGTAATTATATGAAAGCCGATTCAGATTTAAAAGCCGCAGAAACACGTAAGGATAATGCACAGAAAACTTTAGATACTGCAACTACAGATGCACAAAATGCAGGAATTTTAAATGCTGATGGTACTATCAATCAAACTGCTGTTGGCAACGCACCAACAGTAAATGCGGTTCAATTAACTTCAACTACAAATGTTGACGATATTATTAATAAAATTAAAGACTTTGTAAACACATACAACGGCTTAATTAAAGAATTAAATGACAAAACAAAAGAATCGAAGTATCGCGATTATCAGCCATTAACATCTGCCCAAAGAGAAGAAATGGAAGAAAAAGAAATTGAACTTTGGGAAGAAAAGGCAAAGAGTGGTCTTTTACGCAGTGACTCCATTATAAGAAATGGTTTGACTTCAATGCGCAGTCTAGTTTATGAATCCAATCCTGCTGTATCTAATACGAAATTTAATACTTTATTTAGTATTGGTATTACGACTTCCAGTAATTACAATGATGGAGGAACATTAGAAATTGATGAAAATAAGTTGCGAAAAGCATTAGAGGAAGACCCAGATGCAGTAACTACATTATTTACAAATTCTAGTGGTAAAGAGAAAGATAAAATACTTATAGATGGCGTTGAAAAAGAAGTAGATACACGCGGTTTCTTACAAAAATTACGTGCTGAAATGAATAATGTTAAAATAAATATTGAGAAAAAAGCTGGTCGTACCACGATGACGGATAATCAATATTCTATTGGTAAGTCATTAAGAGAACTTACTGATCGAATTAGTTCGTGGAAGGATAAGTTAGAAAACATCGAGTCTCGTTATTGGAAACAGTTCACTGCAATGGAGCAAGCAATTAACAAAGCTAATACTCAAGCATCTTTATTCCAACCATCAATGTAATAAATAGGAGATCGGCTAATGGATAACATACAGCAATTACTACAAGTTTCAGCCAAACTCTTTAAGCATCTTACTGACATTCCAAAAGGTGAAGAGCGTTCAACGTACATTGATGAAATTAATCAAATGTTGGACGAGCGCGGAAGCCTCATTGAGAAACTACGCCAAGAAGGATTTGTTATGGCATCTGATAATAAACTTCATGAAACTTTAGCTCAGTTGGACAAAGGTATTCGAGAGCGTTTAGACATAGTTATGCTGGCAGTGAAGCAAGATATGAAAGACTTGCAAAACTCTAAAAAGAATGAAAAGCAATATATGAATCCTTATTCTTCTGTCCAAGTGATGGACGGAATGTATTATGACAAGAAAAAGTAAGTTCTGTACCCAAAATGTTCTATAAAATTTCATTCGCATTTGGAGAATTCAACACTTACAATAGAATTATAAATGTATCTCTCAAAAGGAGTGTCCCATATTGGCAGCACAAAATTCTGCACTAAATGCCTACAAACAAAATAGTGTAACGACAGCTTCGCCTGGTGAACTGACATTAATGTTGTATAACGGATGTCTAAAATTCTTAACACAGGCTAAGAAGGCAATTGAAGAAAAAAATATTCAGAACAAAAATACAAATCTTCAAAAAGCACAAGCAATTATACATGAGTTGATGTCAACCTTAAACATGGACTATGAAATTTCAAAACAAATGCTACCATTATACGAATATATGAATCGTCGTCTTATTGAAGCGAATATGAAAAATGACACAGCTATCGTTGATGAAGTCATCGGTTTAACGACTGAATTCCGTGATACGTGGAAGCAAGTTATTCAAATTACTCGTCAGCAACAATTTAGTAATGCACAACAAGTTTAATAATTTTCTTAAGCCTTGCATCAACATTTTCATGGTGTAAGGCTTTTGTTAAACTAAGAAGCTATTTACTAGTAATATTTACCGCTATTAAATAGAAAAAATACTATAAAATATCCTATAAATCTGAAGTGAAAATACAGCAAAAAGTCATATAGACATAGTGCTTATATTTCTTTACTTTTGATGTTAGTAGAATTCATTTTGGGGGAAAATGGTATGAACTTTAAAAGGCAAGAAGGATTCCGTTTTGTTTTTAATGAACCAATCGATGCTAAGTTTAAAATCATTATTAATGGACAAGCAAATGTTGGCACATATGATTGTAAAATTTTAGATATTAGTCCAAGAGGAATAAAAATGTTTTCAACTGCACAGATTGGGGAATATTTAAATAGTACTACTCTACAGATTGAAGTCCAATTTGTTCTCGACGTTACGATGATTTATGCGACTGGTGATATTGTATGGAGTAAGCCTTATGCAGGCGGTATTCAGTATGGTGTTTTGTTCCATGCGCGTGAAGATATTGGTGAGCTTATTATTAGTGAAATGAAACTTCGTCGTAAAAAAGAAGTAATGCAGGCAAAACTTAAACGATAAATTATACTTTTGACAACCGTTTTCCTCGAGCGTTGATTGCCTTTCTGATTGTCATGAAGGTAACTTCTATTCGCGGTACATCTTGTCTGTAATTCACTTTTAAGACAGTTTGACTAGAAAAGTTTGTCTACACTCTGAATAAATTATTACGTTTTTGTGAAAAAGTTGTCGAAATATGAAAAAGATTTCTCTGTAGCAGTAGGATTTTTTAAACCTATGGCGAATATATATTTACATAGGTGTAACAAAAGGAGGAGTTTACATGCTAAACTTTAACATTCGTGGTGAAAACATTGAGGTAACTCCAGCGATTCGCGACTACGTTGAAAGTAAAATTGAAAAAATTGAACGATACTTCAGCAACGGAGTAAATGCAAACGCTAACGTGAATTTGAAAGTGTACAATGATAAGCAAACAAAAGTTGAAGTAACAATTCCTCTAAAAAGCGTCACTCTCCGCGCAGAGGAACGACATGTTGATATGTATGCAGCAATCGATTTAATCGTTGACAAATTAGAACGCCAAATTCGTAAACATAAAACAAAAGTAAACCGTAAATTCCGTGAACGTGAAGGAACAGGCGTTTATTTTGCAAATGAAGTAGTAAATGGCCAAAATGCTTCTAGTGATGAAGAAGAATTCCCATTAGTTCGAACAAAACAATTCGACTTAAAACCGATGGATTCAGAAGAGGCAATCCTCCAAATGAATTTACTTGGACACGATTTTTATATCTTCACAGATGCAGAGTCAAATGGTACAAACATCGTTTACAAACGCCGTGATGGCAAATATGGACTAATTGAAACAAACTAAATTTTACGAGCTCTCGGATCTTTCCGAGAGCTTTTTCTATTAAAATAATTTTAATCCTCTAATAAAATCTATAAAAATTCCATCCAAAAAATTTCTAAACATGATTCATCGTTTTACCCAAACCATCTCGAAGGTAATTTTCTCAATTTCAAGACATAAGTCGAATATAAGAAATATTTAAAAATGATTATTTAGACTTAGTGCGACAATTTTTTATATGAGGTTCCGACAAATTAAATGACTAAAAATGATGAAAAAGAATTAATGGAATATGTTGCACTTACAAATGAAACTTTAGCTAATGGCAGCTATAGTGAAATTTATGATTTTCGCAATAATGTAATGCCACCAGGGTTTGAAGACCCAATCCTTATTATTATTTTGTTATTCATAACACCATTAATTTATGCATCAATGTTTTTATTTGGAATGGCACTGGCAAAAATTAGAGCATTTGAAGATATGGCAAAGGAACGAAAATGGTATATGATTGGATCTTTATTCGTACCTATTGGACTAATTGGGAAGGCACTTGGGCAAATGGAAAATGATTGGGCTGGCATTTTCTTGCAAGGTGGCTCAATTATATTATCAATCGGGTATATAAGCCTCTTTGCTTTAATATATCAGACAAATATTTTTGCACGGGTTCGTTTTATTTTTGAAAATGTAGGGAAGTTATCGCTATCAAATTATATTTTGCAAACTGTTATTTGTACATTTATCTTTTACGGGTATGGATTAGGAATGTTTGGTAAAAGCGGTGTGACGATGGGAGTTTTACTTGGACTAATAGTTTATAGTTTCCAATGTATAATAAGTTCATTTTACTTAAAGAAATTTAATCGTGGCCCTTTAGAATTACTTTTACGCATATGGACAAATTTTTCGTGGAATGGCAAACCAAAGTTTAAGGAAGTGAAACAGGTCCATGCGAGAAACTAAAGATGACTTTACAGATACTTGGTGGTTTTATATGATAATTGGTTTAATTGCAGTAATTGTAGGGATCTTTGCTAATTTGTAGCATATTAAAATAGGGCTTATCTAATAAGGAACGAAATCACACAAATGCTGTTATATTTATCAACATTTGTGTGTATTTTTTTATTAGCTAGACGATTGTTCTTTAACTCGTAACATAGGTTGCTTACGTTGCGTATTTACTAAATAAATACTAATACCAACTAAAATCATACCGAAAAATAAATTCATTGTGATACTCTCATTTAAAAACCATGCACTAATGAAAACGGATAGTATTGGAACAAGAAATGTAAATGCTCCAACTTTGCTCGCTTCACCTTCGTTCATTAGTTTATAATAAATGACTTGAGCTACCGACATGCCAGCTGTTGTTCCCCATATTAAACTAAAAATTAGTCCTTTATTCCAAACAATACTATTAATATCCTCGGTTACTAAGCCACCAATTAACAATATCGCTCCGCCGATTATAAGCTGCATAACGACCATCCAGTAGGAGTTAACGTTATGACGTTTTTTTTTAACGTAGATGACACCAATTGCCCAACTTAGTGCAGTAGCTAGAGCTAATATTATCCCGATTGTAGAGAGATGAATAATTAATCCATCTACACTAACGAAGATAATGCCTATAAAACCGATAATGAGACCAGTTATTTTTGAAATGGTCATTTGTTCTGCTAGAAAATACCATGCAAGAAGTCCGAGAAGAACAGGTTGAAAATAGACAAGTACAGAAAACAGTCCACCTGGTAAATAAATAAGGCCAACTGTTTGAATTCCTAAATATAAGACGATATTTAAAACGGCTGAAATTGCATAATAGACCCAATTCTTTTTGAAATTTAGTAAATGTCGTTTTTTCCAAGCGATCAATAATAAAATAAGCCCTCCTAAAAATGCCCGTACACCTGCAAATAAAAGTGGCGGCATAAAAGAAACGGCAAATTTATAAATAGGCCAGCTTGCACCCCAAATTATAATTAAAACAGCTAATAAAACATAAGAAGTCAGTTTTGAGCTTTCATTTCCCATGTAGCAACCCTCCGCCATATTTCATGCCATATTCCCAATTTATGTTCTAGTCAATATATGTGAGCTTTGAAGGAAACGTTTTATTATGAAGATGTAAAGGTTACTTGACAATTGGTTTGATGTAAAGTAACCTTTACGTAAAGGGTGCTTTACATTGGAATGTGGGGTGTAGGATTTGCAAAATCGCATTAAGGAATTGCGACTTATATATGATTTAACACAAGATGAACTTGCGGAAATGCTTGAGGTATCTAGACAAACAATTATTTCGTTAGAAAAAGGGCGATATAATCCATCACTTATACTTGCATTTAAAATTGCACGCACTTTCAAATGCCAGATTGAAGATGTCTTTATTTTTGAGGAGGGGAAGATAAATGGATAATATTTGGGTTGCTTTGATTTTTTGGGTAGGTCTTTTATGATTGTTATTAGTAGTTTTTTTATTCCAAGAAAAATAATGAAAAAGAAAAAGCAGTATGATGAACGATTTATTTATAATGATCATTTGGCTCGTTCATACAGCTGGATAGGCTCACTGGCTATTATTTTTATTGCTTGGTTTTTATCCCTTGCCGTATTCCATTCATTAATTGCTTTTTGGTTTATTACTGTAATTTATATTGGTCATATGTTGACTTATATGATTGGCGCAATCATTGCGAATAGCCAAAACTAGTTGAAATATTTATTCTATTATTATTTTATTAATTCATAGATTTAAGAAACACATTTATTAATATGGATTTGTTAGTTTTAATAAAAATAAAGCCTGTAGCCTTGTAATAAGTTTTGGCTATAGGCTTTAATGTTAATTAGACTTGCTCTCCACTTTCCAAACTAATTTGCCATTCAACACCGAATTTGTCCTGCACCATTCCAAATGCTTTGCTCCAAAACGTTTCTTGAAGCTCCATTTTAACAGTTCCACCTTCTTTTAATCCTTCAAAGGCAGAACGAAGAAGAGCTTCATCTTCACTCACAAGAGCTACAGTTACATTGTTTCCTACAACATAGGGAGAGCCTGGCCAAGTATCGGAAAACATTACTCTGCTACCAGCAATATTTAAATTTGCATGCATTATTAAATTTTTTGCTTCTTCCGGCATTGTAAAACTGGGATCCTGTGGCGAGTCGCCAAATGTTGAAATATTGGGTGCTTCCGTTTTAAATACTTTCGAATAAAACTCTACTGCCTCACGACAATTCCCGTTGAAAACTAAATATACTTCAACTGCCATCTGCTTATACACTCCTTTTCTTTTAACAAGCTCACATCCACTATCATATACCCATTTCGTACAAATTTAATCTAATAAAAAAATTTTCAGAATTGTATATGTACCTGGTACATAAAAAAACAAAAACCGTACAGAAAAAAATGAAAACAGGGATGGTCATTTGCACCTAGTATAGTGGTAATGATAAAATGAAAATTGAGACTATACGGGAAGTGAAAATAATTCATGGCAAACATATTAAATAAAATTTTTGACTTAAATAAAAAAGAAATTAAAAAATTAAATAAAATTGCTGATAAAGTTGAAGCTCTTGCTTCTCAAATGGAACAACTTTCTGATGAGGATTTAAAAGAAAAAACGACCGAGTTTAAAGAACGCTATCAAAATGGGGAAACGTTAGATCAATTACTTCCAGAAGCGTTTGCTGTTTGTCGAGAAGCATCTCGTCGTGTTCTTGGCATGTATCCATTCCGCGTACAAATTATGGGTGCTGCTACATTAAATGAAGGTAATATCGCAGAAATGAAAACAGGGGAAGGGAAAACGTTAACTTCCACTATGGCGGTATACTTAAATGCATTGACAGGTAAAGGTGTGCATGTTGTTACAGTCAATGAATACTTGGCTAGCCGTGATGCGAACGAAATGGGGCAACTTTACAATTTCCTTGGATTATCTGTTGGCTTAAATTTAAACAGCCTTACAAAAGATGAAAAACGTGAAGCGTATGCTGCTGATATTACATACAGTACAAATAACGAATTAGGTTTTGACTATTTGCGTGATAACATGGTGCTTTACAAAGAAGAACGAGTTCAACGTCCATTACATTATGCTGTTATTGACGAGGTTGACTCTATTCTAATCGACGAAGCACGTACACCACTGATCATTTCAGGACAATCTGGAAAAACAGCAAAACTTTATGTTCAATCAAATGCCTTTGTTCGTATGTTAAAAGCTGAAGAAGATTACACATATGATGAAACGACAAAAGGTGTTACATTAACTGAAAATGGAATCGGAAAAGCAGAAAGAGCTTTCGGTATTGATAACTTATTTGATTTAACACACGTTCGTCTACTTCATGCAATCAATCAATCATTAAAAGCACATGTTTCAATGCATCGCGATGTTGATTATGTTGTGCAAGACGGTGAAATTATAATCGTTGACGGCTTTACTGGTCGTTTAATGAAAGGTCGTCGTTATTCTGATGGACTTCACCAAGCGATAGAGGCAAAAGAAGGCGTTGAAATTCAAAATGAATCGATGACAATGGCAACAATTACATTCCAAAACTATTTCCGTATGTATGAAAAACTGTCTGGTATGACAGGTACTGCAAAAACGGAAGAAGAAGAGTTCCGTAACATTTACAATATGCAAGTTGTTGTCATCCCAACAAACAAACCAATCGCCCGTGATGATAAACCAGATTTAATTTTTGCGACGATGAACGGTAAATTTAACGCTGTTGCGGCGGATATTGCAGAACGCCATAAAGCAGGACAACCTGTTTTAGTAGGTACAGTTGCAATTGAAACTTCTGAAATTATTTCGAAATTACTTGATAAACATAAAATTCCTCATAACGTATTAAACGCGAAAAACCATGAACGTGAAGCGGAAATTATCGCAAACGCTGGGAATAAAGGTGCCGTGACAATTGCCACAAACATGGCTGGTCGTGGTACTGATATTAAGCTAGGTGAAGGTGTATTAGAGCTTGGTGGTTTAGCTGTTATTGGTACAGAACGTCATGAATCTCGTCGTATCGATAACCAGCTGCGCGGTCGTTCTGGTCGTCAAGGGGATCCAGGTGTAACGCAATTTTATTTATCCCTTGAAGATGATTTAATGCGTCGCTTCGGTTCTGATAAAATGAAGGCGATGATGACTAGACTTGGTATGGATGATTCTCAACCAATTCAATCAAGTATGGTATCGAAAGCTGTAGAATCTGCACAAAAACGTGTAGAAGGAAATAACTTTGATGCACGTAAACGTTTATTACAATATGATGATGTACTTCGTCAACAACGTGAAGTCATTTATAAAGAACGTCGTGATGTGCTTGAAACTGAAAATATGCGTGCCCTAGTTGAAAATATGATCCAAGAATCTATTGAAACAATTGTTGGTATTCATACTCAAGGCGACCAAAAAGATTGGAACTTGAAAGCTCTTGAAGATTATATTCAAGCGAACCTTTTAGAAGAGGGAGCTATTAAAGCGAGTGATCTTGAAGGTAAATCACCTGAAGAAATGATTCAATTCATCTACTCAGAAGTTCAAAAACGTTATGATGAAAAAGAAGAACAATTAACGCCAGAACGTATGCGTGAGTTTGAAAAAGTTATTTTACTACGTTCTATTGATACGAAATGGATTGACCACATCGATGCTATGGATCAATTGCGTCAAGGGATTCACCTTCGTGCATACGGACAAACTGATCCATTACGTGAATACGAACAAGAAGGCTTTGCGATGTTTGAAGAGATGATTGCTGCTATTCGGGAAGATGTAACGAAATATGCAATGAAGGCTCAAATCCGCAATAACTTAGAACGTGAAGAAGTTGCCAAAGGACAAGCTGTCAATCCGAAAGAAGAGGCTGCACCAAAGAAAAAGCAACCTGTTCGTAAAGCTGAAGATATTGGACGTAACGATCCATGTCCTTGTGGTAGTGGTAAGAAATTTAAAAACTGCCATGGAGCAGAGCAATAAAATTTTCAAAATGGATGGCGAAAGCATGTCCGGCATATGTTGTATAAAATGAGCATTGAACCGTAGTCATCTTTAAGGTGGTGCGGTTCTCTCAATTTAATAAATAGTACGGAGGATTTTTATATGATTGAATTAGCAGATGTAAGGAATACGTTGGAAAATACAGCCTCTAAATTGGCGGACTTTAGGGGGTCTCTTTGACTTAGAAAATAAAGAGGCACGCATTCAAGAGCTTGATGAATTAATGTTAATGCCAGACTTTTGGAATGATCAAAATGGTGCCCAAACAGTAATTAATGAAGCAAATGGTTTAAAAGCGGTCGTTAATGAATTTAATGATCTTGTGACGACACAGGAAAATTTAGAAATGACTCTTGAACTTTTAAAGGAAGAGCCGGATGATGAATTGCAAGAGGAACTTGGCAATGAACTAGAAGAATTTGAGCGGAAAATGGCTGCCTTTGAGCTTCAAATGTTATTAAGTGAACCATATGATAAAAACAATGCGATTTTAGAGTTGCATCCAGGTGCTGGTGGAACAGAATCACAAGACTGGGGTTCTATGCTGCTACGTATGTACACACGCTGGGCTGAGAAACACGGCTTTAAAGTTGAGACAATGGATTACTTGCCTGGTGACGAAGCAGGTATTAAATCTGTAACATTATTGATTCAAGGGCACAATGCATATGGCTACTTAAAGGCAGAAAAAGGGGTACATCGCTTAGTGCGAATTTCTCCTTTTGATTCAGCTGGTCGTCGTCATACTTCCTTCGTGTCATGTGAAGTTATGCCAGAGTTTAACAACGAAATCGAGATTGAAGTACGTTCGGAAGATTTGAAAATCGATACGTATCGAGCTACTGGTGCTGGTGGACAGCATATCAATACAACGGACTCAGCTGTTCGTATTACACATATTCCAACAGGTGTTGTTGTATCATGCCAAGCAGAGCGTTCACAAATTAAAAACCGTGAAAAAGCGATGAGCATGTTAAAGGCAAAATTATATCAACTAGAAATTGAAAAACAACAGGCTGAACTTGATGCGATTCGTGGAGAACAAAAAGAAATTGGTTGGGGCTCTCAAATCCGTTCTTATGTATTCCATCCATATTCAATGGTAAAAGATCACCGTACGAATTTTGAAACAGGAAATGTCCAAGGTGTAATGGACGGAGATTTAGATGATTTCATCAATGCTTACTTACGTTCACGCATCGGATAATGATAATATTTTTGACGAGAAAATTCCCCTAGTTTGAATGTCTCTGAAAAGCTAAAGGAAACGATTTTCTCATAGTGATTTTAATAATAAAAAAAGTCGATTTGTACAACGAATTTCATGACAAATCAACTTTTTCAGTGCCCTCCTTGTTTGGAGGGGCTTTTTTTAATTGAATGGGTGATTAACTTGGAAGTAAGTTAGCTAATAGTTGATAATAAAAAGGTATGTGCCCGAAAAAGCAGCTAAGCGCCCGAAAAAAATGTATGCGCCCGAAACAGCAGCCAAGCGCCCGAAAAAAACGGTATGCGCCCAAAACAGCAGCCAAGCGCCCGAAAAAAAC
>JAEXYZ010000078.1 GCA_023405135.1 Bacillota bacterium
CCCTAACATTTGAAAAATTTAAGGAAAGCCTTGAATCCTACCGCGCAAAAAGAAAGCTGCTTGAAAAAAAAACACATCTTGAAGAGCATGAGATTAAAGAAATTTGGGCTTCCTCAAAAGAATTGCAAATGAACGAATTAACACCAAAAGGGATTGACGCAATTACAAGAAACAAGGTTTATGATTATTTAAGTAATTATCCAGAAGGTACGACAGCTGAAACATTAGGTAAAGAGCTAGGAATGAGTCGTTCAACAGCAAGACGGTACTTAGAACATTTAGTTGCTGAAAATAAAGTAACTACAGATTTAATATACGGAACGGTTGGCAGACCTGAAAGACGGTATCTTCTTTTAAAATAGTAATGTAAATAAAAAGAATGGTTAGTTACTAAACTAGCCATTCTTTTTTTAGCTTTTTAGTTATGAACAAAATGAACAAAATATAAACTAATGGAAATTAATATCTTTTATTTTACTTTTATTGTAATTAGTATGCGCTTTCATTAACTTATTGTTATACATCAAAATTGTAGAAAGATGTATAACAAAGGGGGAAGCTTATGAAACAGAAATTATTTATTCTTAGTCTAATGCTAGTTCTTACAATTATGTTAGCTGCATGTAATAGTGATACAGCAGAAACTAGTGCAGATGGGGGCAAATCATCCAGTTATCCAGAAAGTAATATAACGATTGTTGCGCCATCAGGGGCAGGTGGAGGCTGGGATTTAACAGCTCGATCTGTGGCGAAAATTATGTCAGAAACTGGCTTAGTAGAAAAATCAATTACAGTAGAAAATCGTGCTGGTGGCGGTGGAGCTGTATTTATGGCTGAATACGCTACTAAAGAGGCAGATAATGATTATATGTTAATGGCAAAATCACCACCAATTATTATTAATAATTTAAAAGCTGAAGGTAATAGTCCATACGGTTATAAAGACACAAAACCACTTGCACAATTGACTCGAGATTATGGTGCAATTGTTGTGAAAGCGGATTCACCGTACAGCAGTTTAACTGATCTTTTAGATGCTATTAAAGCAGATCCAACTTCTATTACATTAGCAGGCGGATCAGCTCCTGGTTCAATGGACCATTTAGTAGGGGTTTTACCTGCTTATGCATATGGAATTGATCCAAAACAAGTGAAATATGTTTCATATGACGGTGGTGGCGAGGCAGTAGCTGCATTATTAGGAGGCAATGCAGATGTGATTGCTACAGATGCATCAGCGATTGGCGAATATGTTAAATCGGGGGATGTAAAAGTATTAGCTGTAAGTTCTACAGAGCGTTTAACTGTTGTATTGGAAGATGTTCCTACATTCCAAGAGCTTGGACTTGATGCAGAGTTCACTATTTGGCGCGGTTTATTTGGACCAAAAAATATGTCTAATGAGGCATTTGAATATTGGACAACAAAATTATCTGAAATGGTTGAAACAGATGAATGGAAAGCTGAATTGGAGAGAAATGGTTGGCAACATGAATATCGTAATGCAGAAGAGTTTACTGCATTTTTAGAAGAACAAGAAGCTGTTATTAGTGAACTATTAAATGCACTTGATATGCATAAATAATGGCATAAAAAGGGTAACGAATTAAGTTGCCCTTTTTAATTGAATAAGTAGTATACAATTTTTTTAATTGTTCTTTATTCAAAAGGTGAAAAGCTTATCGAATCGGGTGTTCAAGCGCGCTTGCACTTTTCTAACTAACGGAGGTGTACAAACTGATGACGAAATCTTTCGATAAAATATCAGGGGTAATTTTCCTGTTAATAAGTATTTTATTTATTACAGAGAGCTTACAAATATCTGGAAGTGCATATGGATCAGCGGTTGGACCAAAAATATATCCTTTAATTTTAGGAATTGTATTAGGTTTATTAAGTTTACGTTTACTATATGAAACATTTAAACAAAGTTCTAATAGCAAGGAAAAAATGACATTAGATTATAAAAAGTTTGGAATTATTTTTATTTCCGCTCTTATTTATATTTTTTTATTAGAAATAATTGGATATGTAATTTCAACCTTTATTTTTTTAGTAATCGCATTTCAAGTTATGGAAAGAGGGAAAATTATTTCCACATTAATTATTTCCGCTCTTTTCTCTTTTGGAGTATATGTTCTGTACGTCCAATTGCTTGGAGGGGCTTTACCGAAATTTTCATTATTTTAAACTGAGGGGGTGTCTAATAAATGGATACAATTCAATTTCTATTAAATGGCTTTGCTGTTGCATTACAATGGCAAAATATATTGTTTGCATTAGTAGGTGTCATTATTGGAACAGCCGTTGGAGTGTTGCCAGGTATTGGACCGATGAGTGGTGTAGCTTTACTCATTCCAGTTACTGCAACATTAACATCAAGTATGCCAACTGAAGCTGCTGCTGCAAGTTCAATCATTTTATTAGCTGGGGTATACTACGGAGCCATGTACGGTGGTTCTACAACTTCAATTTTATTAAACACTCCTGGAGAATCCTCTTCAGTCGTAACTGCATTAGACGGATATCAAATGGCTCAACAAGGACGTGCAGGTGCTGCTTTATCGATTGCAGCAATCGGTTCATTCGTTGCAGGTATTATTTCATTAATCGGTCTTGTATTATTAGCGGAGCCTTTGTCTAATGTTGCTTTAAAATTTGGCCCTGCGGAATACTTCTCTTTAATGCTTCTCGGGTTAGCAGCTGTAAGTGGACTTGCTGGTAATTCTGTTACGAAGGCATTAATTATGACTGTTTTCGGTTTAATGCTCGGTACAATAGGAATCGATGCGGTATCTGGGATTGCCCGTTTTACATATGATATTCCAGTGCTGTATGGTGGTTTAGAATTTTTAACAATAGCAGTTGGGTTATTTGCACTAGGGGAAGTTTTCAAAACTGTTTTGGAACGTGAAACAGATGCAGAGCCAATTGCGAAGATTAAACGTATATTACCAACGAAGCAAGATTTAAAGGATAGTGCAAAACCGATAACTCGTGGATCTTTTCTAGGATTTTTTATTGGCGTATTACCAGGGGCAGGGGCTACGTTAGCTTCATTTTTCTCTTATATAACAGAAAAAAAGTTTAGTAAAAACCCAGACTCATTTGGAAAAGGGAATATTGCTGGCGTTGCAGGTCCAGAATCGGCAAATAATGCAGCTTCAGGTGGTGCAATGATTCCACTATTAACATTAGGTATTCCCGGTTCTGGAACAACAGCTATTTTAATGGGTGCTCTCATCATGTACAATGTTCAGCCAGGTCCATTATTATTTGATAATCATCCTGAAATTGCTTGGGGATTAATCGCAAGTATGTTTATCGGGAACTTAGTGTTATTAATTTTAAACATGCCATTAGTAAAGGTGTTTGCAAAAATCATTCAAACTCCTAAAAAGTATTTATTGCCTATCATCATTGCTATTTCGTTTTTTGGAGTTTATGCAGTGCAGTATACAACCTTTGATTTATATTTATTACTTGCATGTGGTTTATTCGGCTACCTATTATCAAAAAACGATTATCCGGTGGCACCATTAGTACTTGCGTTGGTATTGGGCCCTATGATTGAAAATAATATGCGCCGTGCATTAACTATATCAAATGGTGATTGGAGTATTTTTGTAACGAAGCCGTTATCTTTAGTATTTTTAATTATTGCGATTGTTTGGATATTAGTGCCGATTATATTAAAGTTAACTGGACGGAAAGTAATTGTGAATGAAGAAGAATAGTTTGTGATGAAGTTAGATGTAATTAATATAAGGACTACTTAGTAAAAGAGCATAAATTTACTAAGTAGTTTTTTTATTTATTTTTTTAAAGAGATATAGACAGTTATTTTCCAGAGGCGTACAATAGCGTTTATTAAGGAGGTGAGATGGCAAAAGATTTAGTCTTTTGCTAGATTATGAGAATCATCCGAATTATTGCTCAAATCGGTATTTTATATTTCTTTTATTATGCAGGTGTTTTTTTAGTTCAAATAACACATTTACCATTGCCAGCAAGCATTGTTGGATTGCTTATATTAGTAGGCTGCCTACAATTGAAATGGGTTAAAATAGAGTACATTAGAGATGGAGCAGGCTTTCTACTTGGCTCTATGACGTTATTTTTCATACCGGCAATGATTGGTATTATAGATTATCCACAACTTTTATCGATGAATGGACTTATTTTAATAGCATCTGTCATTATTAGTACACTACTGACAATTTATATTGCGGGAATTTTAAGCCAAAAAATAGAACGGAAAGAATTGGAGATGAAAGAAAAAAGAGAGAATAAGGAGGGGAATGTAATTGAAAGCAGTAATCTACATCATTAGTACAGTAATTTTGTTTATATTGTTAAGTAAATTACATAAAAAATATAACTATTCCTTTTTATTACCGATATTAACTACTACGATAGTTTTAATTATTTTCTTACTTTTGTTTAGTGTACCTTATGCAGACTATATGGAAGGAGGAATGTGGTTACAGCAATTATTAGGTCCTGCTGTAGTTGGTCTTGCGTACCCTTTATATAATCAACGGAAGTTAATTTTTAAGTATAAATATACCATTTTACTTGGTATTTTTGTCGCAATGCTTAGTGGTTTAATAACCATTTTTGCAATGCTTAAGATTTTTAAGTTTGAAAATTCTTTAATTTTAACTGCACTGCCAAAATCCATTACAACACCTGTCGCAATGCAAATTAGTGAAACTATTAACGGCATACCTCCGTTAACAGCGGTATTAGTAATGATTGCAGGTTTCGTAGGTGCTTTATTCGGTCCATTAGTTTATAAAATTGGTAAAATTAACTCACCAATAAGCCGAGGTATTTCAATGGGAAGCGCAAGTCATGGTGTCGGAATTTCCAAACTTAAGGATTTTGGTGAAGAAGATTTGTCGATTGGCTCACTTTCTATGGGGGTAAGTGCAGTCATGGGTGCAATACTTTGCCCGCTATTTGTCTATATATTTTTCTAAAAAATAAAAAAGCATTCTAGTTTTAAACTCAACTAGAATGCTTTTTAAATTGTAGTAAATTGTCAGAATTGTTTGTGTACCTGGTACATGATTAAAAAATTGGTTTTCGTTCTTTGATTACTCGAACAGTTTTTAATGAACGATCTTCAGGACCTTGTACAGGTAGTCCTGCATCAATGTTCATTTTAATATATTCAATATTATCTTCCGTTATTATTTCCCCGGGAATAAAAATTGGGATACCTGGGGGGTATACCATAATGAATTCTGCACAAATATAACCAGCAGATTCTTCAAATGGAATAACTTCAGTACTTGCATAAAAAGCATCTCTTGGAGACATTGCGAGCGCTGGAATGTCAGGAACGTTAACATAAGTTTCTTTTACAAAAGCATCAGAATCAAATGCTTGAGACATTCTTTGTAGAGCATTTACAAGTAAATTAATTTCCTTTTTTGTATCTCCTAATGTAACGAGACATAGGATGTTATATAGGTCAGATAATTCAACTTCAATATTGGCATTTTGGCGTAGCCATTCTTCAGCTTGATGACCTGTAATTCCTAAATCTTTTACACTAATAAGGATTTTTGTAGGATCCATATCAAATGTTGCAGATGAATGAAGTTTTTCACTTCCTGCAACTTTTAAATGTGGAATTTTATTAATTCTTTTTCTCGCATCTTTTGCAAGTCGAATTGCATTATCGATTAAATCATATCCATGTATTGCCAATTGACGTCTTGCACAGTCTAAAGAAGCTAATATCGGATATGATGTTGAAGTTGTTGTTAACATAGACAGTACGGATTGAACGCGATTAACAGATACAAGCCCTTCACGAACATTTAAAACAGAGCTTTGCGTCATTGATCCGCCAAGTTTATGGACGCTTGTTGCTGCCATATCTGCCCCTGCTTCCATTGCTGAAATAGGCATCTCATCATGGAATTTAATATGAACACCATGAGCCTCATCAACAATTACAGGAATATTGTGAGCATGAACAATATCGACAATACGTTTTAAATCTGCAGCAAAACCAAAATAAGTTGGATTTATAACAAGCATTGCTTTTGCATCCGGATATGTTTTTAAAGCTTTTTCAACAGACTCTGCTGAAATTCCGTGTGCAATTCCATATTCTGCATCAACCTCAGGATGAATAAAGATAGGAATAGCACCAGCTAAAACAATGGCAGACATAGTTGATTTATGAACATTCCGTGGTACCAAAATTTTATCACCTGGACCGACGACGGCTAAAATCATCGCCATAATCGCGCCACTAGTACCTTGAACGGAAAAAAATGTATGGTCAGCACCAAAAGCTTCAGCAGCTAATCTTTGTGCCTCTTTGATTGCGCCTTTTGGTGAATGTAAATCATCTAGTGGAGCAATATTAATTAAATCAATTGATAAAACGTTGTCGCCGACGAACTCACGAAATGCAGGATCCATTCCCTGTCCTTTTTTATGACCCGGAATATGGAATTGAATTGGATGTCTATTTCGGTGTTTAAGTAATACGTCGAACAATGGAGTCTCTAATTGTGACAACGCAGGTACCACCTCACTTTATTAAATTTTGAAAACAAAAAGAATTATAGCACCTATTACACTTTGTGACTACCTAAAAATGAAGGAAATTTTATAAGGATACCGAAAGTATTAATAGATTGTAAATTAGAGGGGGAAAATTATGAATTGGAATACTAGAGTTACAAAATTGTTAGACATTAAATATCCAATTATTCAAGGAGGATTAGCTTACTTAGCGTATTCAGAATTAGCTGCAGCAGTATCAAATGCTGGAGGCTTAGGTCAGATTACAGCAATGAGTTTAAAATCACCTGAACGATTACGTGAAGAAATATACAAAGTTCGTGAAAAGACAGATCGACCATTCGGAGTAAATTTTGCGATTGGAAACCACGGACAAGGATATGAAGAAATGGTCAAAGTTGCAATAGAGGAAAATGTTCCTGTAATTTCAATGACAGGTGGTAACCCAGCCCCTCTGTTTGATTTGCTAAAAGGTACTTCCATAAAAAAACTAGTTTTAGTAGCAGCTAGAAGACAGGCACAGAAGGCTGAACAACTTGGGGCTGATGCTGTAATGGTTGTAGGTCAAGAAGGTGGAGGTCATTTAGGTCGTGATGATGTCGGAACAATGGTACTTGTACCTCAAGTTGTTGATAGTGTATCGATCCCAGTAATTGCTTCAGGAGGTATTGGGGACGGTCGCGGGTGGATGGCGGCACACGCATTAGGAGCAGAAGGAATCGAAATGGGGACACGGTTTATTGCAACGAAAGAATGTATTCATGCTTCCACAGCATATATAGAAGCGTTGTTAAAGAGTAGTGAGGCTGATACAACCATTATTAAGCGTTCAATTGGAGCACCTGCTAGAGTTCTAAGAAATGAATTTACTGATAAAATTTTAGAGGTTGAAAAAGTCTCTCCTACATATGAGTCTTTAAAAGACTATATTAGTGGAGAGGCAAATAAAAAATTCATTTATGACGGTGATGATTTAAATGGTTATGGATGGGCTGGACAAGTAGCGGGAATGATAAATGATGTACCGACTGTTAATGAATTATTCAATCGTATGGTTGCACAAGCTGAGGAAATAAGATTAAAATGGGGTCACTAATTAAAAAGGTAGGGTTTAACATGGAATATTCATATCCGATTTTACCAGATTGGTCTACACAGGAAATTATTGATGTTATTAAGTTTTTTGAAGGTGTAGAGCAAGCTTATGAAAAAGGGATTAAACGAGATGATTTGTTAGCAAGATATAGACGTTTTAAACAAATTGTACCTTCTCAGGCTGAGGAAAAAAGCGTCTTCCGAGAATTTGAGGAAGCTAGTGGCTATGTTAGCTATCAAGCGGTTAAACAAATGAAAGAATTAGAAGACGGACAAATTGTTCAAGTTAATTTAAATCGCAAATAATAACCTAGTTAATAAAAAGGGATGCTCCTGATTGATAACAATCGGAGTATCCCTTTTTTATTAAAACGTTGATATAACAACATTTTTCAGCTGTCAATAATGATTATTAAATAAAAATTTTAGAAAACAACAAATTAACAGTAGAAATATGTAATGTTTGGTTGTATTTTGTGCATATTAATTATACAACACAAAAAAAGTAAAGCAGGTTAAAACTTATCCCTTCTTTACAAAACAGCCCAATTTATCTTACTTTTACAGGAAGTAGGCTACCACCTTTACATTTAGAACAACAAGTTAGAAAAAGTGGTGCAACAACTTCCATATGGCTAGAATAGTTTAACTAACAATTAGTGTTAATGAGAACATTGTCACTGATTGGAGTTTTACTTTATTTACCGGTAATAATATTGTATATGGGCAATAGAGCTTCAAATGTTTCTTCAGTAAGTTGCAAAAATTGATCCGATGTAAGTTTAACAGCTTCTTCACGAGAAATGTGACGTCCAACTAAAAATTCACCTTTTTTAACATCTCGTAATCGGATGAGCAACTTTTCAAGCATTTCTTCACGCCCTATTTTTAAAGAAATTGCGTCTTGTGACATATGATCACCAGAAAGAATGAAATCATCTGGCAATTGATTAAAAGCATCAATATTTTCTAATAAACGTGTTGCCATTTGAGACTTCTGAGGTGCTTCATAAATTATTGCAACAATTATGAATAAATGTGTATTCCAAAGTCCAACTTGAAAATGAGGAAGCGATTTATACCCACGTTTATATGGAGCAAACGCTACCCATGAATCTTTAGGAGGATTGATTGTTCTTCTAGCATGCTTAGCGACATGTGGAAAAAATTCGTCACCAGTTCTCGCACTAAAAAAACTTGAAAACTTTTCACCTAGTACTTGAAATTTTGGGCGAACAACTGCTGAAAGTGCATCCATTCGTTGTTCTAAACCTTCTATTTCAAACACATCGAAGTCTTTGTTAGTCCATTTAACTTTGTCCATTTTTATAGCCCCCATCTTTGATTTAATGTTTATTTTATCATTTTTTGGGGAAAAATTTTGTAACAAACCATTTCATGAGACATTAATTTTTTTTAAAAATGAAAGGGAAGTGATTTAATATGAAACAGATGATTAAAATTATACGTAAAGTTGATATTGAAAAGCAATATGAACAAATTTTAAGATTAGAGCTTGATTATGAACTAGCCTCATTGTATTCAGCGATGCAGGAGAAAGATGAAAAAGAAATGGAAAAGTGTAAAAAACGTCTGAAAGAGATTCAGGATGAATTAGACGGTCTCCACGCTTATGTTTGAAAATTTCATAATATTTTAAAAATCACTTGCTCCATTATCGGACAGCAAGTGATTTTTGTTATAAAATGAGAACAAAGGGATTTTTGATGTCTAGTTACAGAAGGTGGGGGTTTTATGGATATTAAGCAAATTGATCAGTTTGCAAAGGAAATGATTCTTGAGGCTGGAAAAAGAATACGGGATGCATTCTCATACGATTTAGTTATTGAAACAAAATCAGGAGCGAATGATTTAGTAACTAATATTGATAGAGAAACTGAACTGTTTTTTATAGAAAAAATTAAAGCCTTTGATCCTACTCATAAAATAATGGGAGAAGAGGGGATGGGGGAAGAAATACACTCTCTTGAAGGTCCTGTATGGATTATTGATCCAATAGATGGAACAATGAATTTCGTAAAACAACATCGACATTTCATGATTACAATCGGTTTTTTTGTAGATGGAGTTGGAAAACTTGGATACATATTTGATGTCATGCGGGAAGATTTATTTTATGGAATAGAGGGACAGGGTGCTTGGTATAACGATTCTCCCCTAAGAAGATTGCAGCCATTGAAAATAGAGGAAGCGGTAATTGGAATAAATGCTAGTTGGGTTACACCAAATAAAAAAATAAATCATGAAAAAATAATTGATTTAGTGAATACAGTTAGAGGAACTCGCTCGTATGGTTCAGCAGCAATGGAAATTGCCTTTGTTGTAAGCGGTAAATTAGATGCTTATATATCCATGAGATTAGCTCCTTGGGATATTGGAGGAGGTACAGTAATCGCAAAGGAAGTAGGAGCAATTGCTACAAACTTAAACGGAGAGTATTTTGATTTTTTGTCCCAAGATACGTTTATCATTGCAAACCCTTCCATCCATCAATTAATTTTGGATAATTATATTGAAGAAAAATAAAAAATCCGCTGTAGCTAAAAGACTAGTTCTGGAAGCTACAAGCGGATTTTTATAATGTCTGATAAGTAACCATTACACTAGGCGAATTATGTAACTCCAAATTGTAAATGTTTATTGATTGTATGCTTGGACTTTTACAACGTTGTTAAACATTTGCTAGAGATACATCATTTAGATGTTTTGGCATATTTATATGCATTTTTATATTTACTTGAGGAAATATAATTAAAAGAAAAGCTGTTGCCTTTCTTATAATAAACCCTGTTCTCGAAACTTGCGCTTCATTTTGAACCCCATCATCATAATAACGCATAATGCAATAATGCCAAAGATGATGCCAAGTAACGTTTTAGCTGCTATTGCATAACCGATAGAAACCATCGATAAAATTGCAGCAACTGCAAAAATAAACATGACGATTTTTGCTTTATTCATGCGGATTGTGCCTCCTTACTTATTTATAAAAAAGCAATTATTAATAAATTATTGTCGAATTGTTAAATTATGAAAAAGACAATAACCTCTTCTTGTGCTATAATAACACAGTTAATCATATGAAAAAAGAATGTGGAGTGGAATAATGACAAAGTTACGTGAAGATTTACGCAATATCGCAATTATCGCACACGTTGACCATGGGAAAACGACATTAGTAGACCAATTATTAAAACAATCGGGTACTTTCCGTACGAATGAACATGTAGAAGAACGTGCAATGGATTCAAATGACCTTGAGCGTGAACGTGGTATTACGATTCTTGCTAAAAATACAGCAGTTAACTACAACGGTACTCGTATTAACATCCTTGATACGCCTGGACACGCGGATTTCGGTGGAGAAGTAGAACGTATTTTAAAAATGGTTGATGGCGTTTTACTAGTTGTCGATGCGTATGAAGGTTGTATGCCTCAAACTCGTTTTGTATTGAAAAAAGCTTTAGAACAAAAATTAACACCAATCGTAGTAGTAAACAAAGTGGATAAAGATTCAGCTCGTCCTCTTGAAGTTGTTGATGAAGTTGTTGATTTATTAATCGAATTAGGTGCTGATGAAGATCAATTAGAATTCCCAGTTGTTTTTGCTTCAGGTGTAAATGGTACTGCATCTCTTGATCCAGACCCTGCAAACCAAGAAGAAACAATGCAATGTTTATTCGAACAAATTATTGAATCAATTCCTGCACCTATTGATACTCGTGAAGAACCTTTACAATTCCAAGTAGCATTACTTGATTATAATGACTTTGTAGGACGTATCGGTATCGGTCGTGTATTCCGCGGAAGAATTCATGTTGGACAGTCTGTATCATTAATGAAGCTTGATGGCACAGTGAAAAACTTCCGTGTTACAAAAATCTTTGGATTCTTCGGATTAAAGCGTGAAGAAATTCAAGAAGCTTACGCTGGTGATTTAATCGCCGTTTCTGGTATGGAAGAAATCAATGTTGGTGAAACAGTTTGTCCACAAGATCATCTTGAGGCACTACCGCCAATGCGTATTGATGAACCTACTTTACAAATGACTTTCCTAGTAAATAACTCACCGTTTGCAGGACGTGAAGGTAAGTGGGTAACATCACGTAAATTAGAGGAGCGTTTACGTTCACAATTACAAACGGACGTATCACTTCGCGTTGAAGATACAGATTCTCCGGATGCTTGGATCGTTTCAGGACGTGGGGAACTTCATCTATCAATTTTAATTGAAAACATGCGTCGTGAAGGTTTCGAATTACAAGTATCAAAACCACAAGTAATCATTCGTGAAATCGATGGTGTGAAATGCGAGCCAGTTGAACGAGTGCAAATTGATGTGCCTGAAGAAAATGTAGGTTCAGTTATTGAATCACTTGGTAACCGTAAAGGTGAAATGTTAGATATGGTGAATGAAGGAAATGGACAAGTACGTCTTATTTTCATGGTTCCTGCACGTGGACTAATTGGTTATACAACTGAATTCATGTCTTTAACAAAAGGTTTCGGTATTATTAATCATACATTTGATTCTTACCAACCAGTTGTACCAGGACGTGTTGGTGGACGTCACCAAGGTGCATTAGTATCTATGGAAACAGGAAAAGCAACAACTTATGGTATGATGCAAGTAGAAGACCGTGGTACACTATTTGTTGAACCAGGTACTGAAATTTACGAAGGTATGATTGTTGGTGAAAATACACGCGACAACGATATCACAGTAAATATTACGAAAATGAAACAAAAAACAAACGTTCGTTCAGCAACAAAAGACGCAACGAATGTTATTAAAAAACCAAAAATTATGACGCTGGAAGAAGCGTTAGAATTCTTAAACGATGATGAGTACTTAGAAGTTACACCAGAATCAATTCGTTTACGTAAGCAAATTTTAGATAAAAATGAACGTGAAAAACAGGCGAAAAAGAAAAAATTTGCTGAACAATAAATAATTTTCTGTTCATTTAGGAAATGAGAGGTGTTGTAAAAGATGAACTTATATACTGTATTAAATTTTGTTCAATCTGCACCTGCAAATACTAGTGAAGATGCCTTTGTTTTCGGACGGATGGCAGGCATAACTCGATATTTATATGAAAATTTACCAAGCTATCAAATGGCCGGATATATAGTATTTGTATTAGTATTTATTTTATCTGCAATCGTTTATAAACTTGGTTTTGCTAAAAATGATTTAACATTAGTAAAAAATATTATTATTTACATTTTCCTATTTTTAGGATGTATTGTTCTGACATTCCTAGCGTTGTTCTTGCCAATGATTGAAGGATTAATTGTTGCTGCGCTAATATTAATCGTTTATAAAACTCGATTATGGCGTGAAAAGCGAGAAGAAAGAAGAGCAAGTTAATTTTAAGAGTCGGTCTCAATTGAGATCGGCTTTTTTGTTGCAAGTCTGTCTCAATATCCAAATGCAGAATAATAAGCTAGCTAAGCTTAATTTCCAGTAGTTGTTTAAGTATTAGAAGACGCAGCCTACAACTGTAAGCTGCGAATTATTTTAGTAGAATTAGTAGCATTAACTAACTATGAGCGGGCCTAACACATAGCACAAAGACAAGTCGTGGAGACACCACGTGGCTCTGCGGCTTGTGTGCTTAGCCTGCTCATATCACTAATACTATGTAAGAATTCTTATAAGTACTTCCAATTCTACTAGTAAATTACGTGATCTTTCTGGGTATTCACACATTTTTCATTATGCGCATAATCTACTCAAGAATAAGAATGAAGAGATAGAGGAGGTTTGGAGCATTGAATAAATGGGTGAAGTTTAGTCTTTTTGTACTGTTTGCATGTTTTGGAGGACTTCTTCTTGCCGCTTGTGGTGATAAAGAAGAGCTTCAAAATGTCAAAATTGGTGAAGTTACTCGCTCCATTTTCTACGCACCTCAATATGTAGCAATTTCTAAGGGCTTTTTTGAAGAAGAAGGACTAAATGTCGAATTATCAACCATAGCTGGTGGTGATAAAACGATGACAGCTCTTTTATCTGATGGAATTGATATTGCCCTTGTTGGTTCAGAAACATCAATTTATGTTTCTGCTCAAGGTGCAAATGACCCGATAAAAAACTTTGCACAATTAACACAAACGGATGGAACGTTTTTAGTATCGAGAGAAAAAATCGACAATTTCTCTTGGGATATGTTAAAAGGTACGACCTTCCTTGGGCAGCGTAAAGGTGGTATGCCACAAATGGCCGGGGAATTTGTATTAAAAAAACATGGAATTGACCCCCATGCCGATTTAGAATTAATTCAAAATATTGATTTTGCAAATATTTCAACAGCTTTCGCTTCAGGTACAGGTGACTTTGTACAATTATTTGAACCAACAGCAAGTGTATTTGAACAGGAAGGTGTTGGTTATATTGTTGCGTCTTTCGGAACAGAATCTGGCCATTTACCATATACAGCATTTATGGCAAAAGACAGCTATATGAATGAAAATCCAGAAGTAATTGAGAAATTTACAAGAGCGATTAAAAAAGCTCAAGACTTTGTTTATGAAAGCTCAGCACAAGAAGTAGCGGAAGCCATTCAGCCATTCTTTGAGGATACAGATGTTGAGTTAATTGCCACTGTAGTTGAACGTTATCGATCACAAGAATCCTTTGCAAAGGACCCAATTTTAGATGAAGCAGAATGGAATAATTTACAGGATATTATGGAAGAAGCAGGAGAACTACCAAAACGTATGGATTATAATGAATTAGTAGATACGTCGTTTGCAGAGAAGGTTACGGAGTAAATGGATTTCTTAACTGTTAGCAATGTTCACCATACGTATTTTTCAAAAGAGGCTGCAACAGAGGCATTACAAAATATTAACTTAACAATCAATAAAGGTGAATTTGTTTCATTTATCGGTCCTAGCGGCTGTGGCAAAACGACGCTTCTATCTATTATTGCCGGATTATTTAAACCAACTTCAGGTGAAGTGAAAATTGAAAATCAAGACGTATTTAATAATGCTGACTTATCAATCGGCTATATGCTTCAACAGGATTATCTATTTCCTTGGAAGACGATTGAAGAAAATATAACACTAGGCTTAAAGCTTTTAAATAAAGAAAAAGAGAGCTTTCAATCTGTTGCATTAAAGTTATTAAACGATGTAGGATTGCCATCTGTTGAAAAAAAATATCCTAGAGAATTATCAGGCGGTATGCGCCAACGAGTGGCTTTAGCTAGAACATTAGCGGTTGATCCGAAAATACTATTATTGGATGAACCATTTTCCGCGTTAGATTACTTATCGAAATTAAAACTAGAAGATTTAGTTTCGATTATGTTAAAAGAGTATGGAAAAACTGCTATTCTTGTAACTCATGATTTAGGTGAGGCAATTGCGATGAGCGATAGAATATTTCTTTTCTCGCCTCGCCCTGGAAGATTGTATCAAACGTTTGAAGTACCAGAGGAATTAAGAAGGCTTACCCCTTTTGAAGCTCGTTCCCATTCAAGCTATTCCTCTCTTTTCCAAATTATTTGGAAGGAGCTTGAAGGCCTTGAACATCAATAATCTACATGAACAATTTAAACAATCCCTTGTTAAAGAAAAACGATGGATTCGTTTTTATCAATTGCTAATTATCATTGCTTTTTTCTCTCTTTGGGAAATTGCCTCAAAATTTAGATGGATAGATCCATTAATATTTAGTTCTCCTTCAAAAATCTATTCATTATTTATTAAAAATGTATCGGACGGTACATTATTTGTTCACATAGGTTATACACTTTTTGAAACAGTACTTGGGTTTATTATCGGTACGTTGCTTGGGACAATATTAGCAGCGATTTTATGGTGGTCACCAATGCTTTCGAAAGTGCTGGATCCTTACTTAGTGGTTTTAAATGCAATGCCTAAGGTTGCCTTAGGACCAATACTAATTGTTGCAATGGGTCCAGGAATGAATTCAATCATTACGATGGGGGCAATTATTTCGGTCATCATTTCAACGATTGTTATTTATACATCGTTTAGAAATGTTGATACAAATTATTTAAAAGTTTTACAAACATTTAATGCAACCCGTTTCCAAATGTTTAAAGAGGCTATTTTACCAGCGTCATTCCCAACTATTATTTCTACATTAAAAGTAAACGTTGGTTTAGCTTGGGTAGGGGTTATAGTTGGAGAATTCTTAGTTTCTTCTAAAGGGCTAGGTTATTTAATCATTTACGGGTTCCAAGTTTTTAATTTTAATCTTGTGCTTATGTCGTTGCTCATCATTGCGATTTTTGCAACGATTATGTATCAGTTAGTGGAAATGTTGGAGAAGTGGTTGATTAAAAGTGAATAGCTGAAACTAAAAAGTACAATTCAGAAATTTAGCTGAATTGTACTTTTAAATATGAATGATTTGTCGGGATTTACGTCAAGTTTGTCGGGAATAATTCGAAAATTGTCGGGATTAACTTCAAAAATGTCGGGATTATCCCTCAATTTGTCGGGATTCTAATTATTTAATTAGAACTCCTCATCAATCGGTGAGGAGGTGCGGAATAGGCGGAAGTTGCCTGTCGCTAGTCTTGCTTCTGTATTAATTGCAATTCGTTCATGGCATTGTTCGCACATGTACGTATGAATTGGACGGTTACGCAATTTTTTTGCTAACGGTAAGTCATCGTTAAGATTATTAATTGAATCACAAATGACACATTTGACTCGCATCAGATTTCCTCCGTTCTATTCAACGCGAATGGCTGATACGTTTTTAATTGGATTATCGATGTTTGACCCGTCGGAAAAAATAATATGGACAGGACCGCCATCAGTAATTGGTTTACCATCTTGGCTATACTTGAAAATTAAAGTATATGCTTCATCTATAGGAAATGCATGCTCACTGCCATCTTTTAATTCAAACACAACAGTAGTCGCGCTGTGATCAATTTCAGCATTGTTTAAAAAATATTTAATTTCCATGCCGAATGTTCCTGTTTTCATTCCTTGACGATCAAATTTTCTTTCTGTTTTTAATGTTGGTGGGAAAACAGCACCTTCCATAATTTCACGAGACCAATGCGCGCCAGCATTTTTTAAATAAACAGTCTCTTCATCCTCTTCCTCTTGACGATTTGTGAAATAAGTATTTAAATCTAGTCTACGATCGTCGAATATCCAAACAGTTGGATCTAATGTAATCTTATATTTAACGGCACCTTTAATTGGTATAATATTTTCCATAATGATGGTTCCCCCTAATCTATATGTCATGTACAGTATAACGCTTGTAACGGTAATTAATAAAGAATTATAAATCAATTGTTGTATTTTCTTGCTATTGGACTTGCATTTTTAACAGCTTAAAGATAAACTTTATTAAGATAGAATAGAAGAAATATCAAATGATGGGGGCGTCCTCATGGATACGAAACGTCAAGCTTCCTTCCAGGAACAAGCTTTGGAATTGCTGCTTAAGGATGCAGATAAAATTGCACGTTTAATAAAAGTTCAAATGGATCATTTAACAATGCCATCATGTCCTTTATATGAAGAAGTATTAGATACACAAATGTTTGGCTTATCACGTGAAATTGATTTTGCTGTAAAGCTAGGATTGGTTGATCGTGAACGAGGTAAAGAAATTCTTGATACATTAGAAAAAGAACTTTCTTTACTGCATGAAGCATACACAAACAAATAATAAAAAACTCAAACGCTTTTTGCGATTTGAGTTTTTTTTCTAAGAAGAGGTATTGGAAATATGAGAAAATATTTAGCTCATTATGTAAGAAATTTTGATTATCCATTATTTTTTACGTATGTATTTTTATGTATATTTGGACTTGTTATGATTTATAGTGCGAGTATGATGGTTGCGATAGTTTATGAAGAGCAAAATCCTGATTATTTTTATATGAAACAATTTCGAAATTTAGTAGTAGCGGGTTTGGCATTTATTATTGGTGCTTTTTTCCCCTATAAGCATTATAGTAATAAGAAACTCATGGTAGTCCTTCTAACAATTATGATGGTTTTACTATTTTGGGTTTGGAATTTTGGAATTGGGGAACAAGAAACTGGATCAAGAAGTTGGATTAATTTAGGCATAATGCAGTTTCAACCATCTGAATTTGCAAAACTATTTATAATCTTATATTTTTCAGGTGCCTTTTATAGAAAAAGTTTAAATAATCCGATGGAAAACTTAGGTCCTAATAATATTATTTACCCTATTTTAGTATGGTTAGTAGTTATTTTCTGTGTTGCAAATGAAACGGATTTAGGAGCAATGTTAATCATATCTGGTATTGCTATATCTGTAGTTGCAGCAAGTGGAATTCAATTTAAAAAGTTTATAAAATTTTTTGCTGTTCTTGCTGGTTTCGGTTCGGCAATAATAGGTTTACTCCTTTTAATTAAAGGAGATGAAATTTTAACTGGTAGTCGGATCGGTCGTATTCAATCGTTTTTAAATCCTTTTGAATATGAAAGTGGTTCTAGCTATCAAATTATTAATGGCTATATTGCAATAGGTTCTGGTGGCCTAGAAGGGGTAGGTATTGGTCAATCCATTCAAAAGCTAGGTTATTTACCAGAGCCTCATACCGATTTTATAATGGCAATTATTGCGGAAGAATTGGGTATTTTTGGTGTGATTATTGTATTAGGTGGACTTGGATTTATTGTATTTCGCTCAATGGTGATTGCATTAAAGGCAAAGGATCCACTTGCGCGAATGATTGCTGCTGGGATTGCTAGCTGGATTGCTGTACAAACGTTTGTTAATTTAGGGGGATTATCGGGGTTAATCCCGTTAACCGGTGTAACGCTTCCTTTTATAAGCTATGGCGGTACATCTATATTATTGCTATCTTTTGCGATGGGAATATTAATTAATATTTCCATGTATGTAAAGCTAGAAAAAAAGAAGGGGTAAGGGAGAATTTGTATGCAAAAAATTAATAAGATTTTAGTAGCAAATCGTGGAGAAATCGCAATTAGAATTTTTCGAGCATGTAATGAACTTAAATTGAAAACGGTTGCGATATATTCTAGGGAAGATAGTGGATCACATCACCGCTATAAGTCGGATGAATCTTACCTCGTCGGTGCAGGAAAAAAACCAATAGATGCTTATTTAGATATTGAAGGCATTATTGAAATTGCGAAGCATGCTGAGGTTGATGCAATTCACCCAGGCTATGGTTTTTTATCTGAAAATGTCGAATTTGCAAGACGTTGTGAAGAAGAAGGAATTATTTTTATCGGTCCAACATCTAAGCATTTAGACATGTTTGGTGACAAAGTTAAAGCAAGAGAGCAGGCTATTCAAGCAAACATTCCGGTTATTCCTGGAACAGATGGACCAGTGAAATCTATTGAAGAAGTAATTGAATTTGGTGAAAAATATGGTTATCCATTAATGATCAAAGCTGCACTTGGTGGCGGTGGACGAGGTATGCGTCTCGTACAGTCAAAAGAAGAGCTAGCATCTGCTTTTGAACGAGCAAAGTCAGAAGCAAAAGCTGCTTTTGGTTCTGATGATGTATATGTTGAAAAGGCGATTATTAAACCGAAACATATCGAAGTTCAAATATTAGGTGACACAGCAGGTAATATTGTACATCTTTATGAACGTGACTGTTCAATTCAAAGACGACATCAAAAAGTTGTTGAAATTGCACCATCGAATTCTATTTCAGCAGATTTAAGAAATCGTATATGTGAAGCAGCAGTAAAATTAATGGCGAATGTACAGTACATAAACGCAGGGACTGTCGAGTTTTTAGTTGCCGATAATGATTTTTATTTTATTGAAGTAAATCCTAGAATTCAGGTTGAACATACAATTACAGAAATGATTACAGGGATTGATATTGTCCATGCACAAATAAAAATTGCAGAGGGGCATCAAATTCATTCAGAGGAAATTGGTATCCCTGCGCAAAATGAAATTCCTTTATTTGGCTATGCAATTCAGTCGCGAGTGACAACGGAAGATCCTGCAAATGATTTTATGCCAGATACAGGAAAGCTAATGGTATATCGTTCAAGCGGTGGTTTTGGGGTTCGTTTAGACGCAGGAAATGGTTTCCAAGGAGCTGTTGTAACACCTTTTTATGATTCATTACTCGTAAAAATTTCGACTTGGGGTATGACATTTAAAGAAGCATCCGCAAAAATGCACCGTAATTTACGGGAATTCCGTATTCGTGGTGTAAAAACGAATATTCCGTTTTTAGAAAATGTAGTGTTGCATGAAAAATTTATTAGTGGTGTATTTGATACAAGCTTTATTGATACAACACCTGAATTATTTGATTTCCCTGAAAGAAAAGATAGAGGAACAAAATTATTAAATTATATTGGTAATGTCACGTTAAATGGTTTCCCAGGAATTGAAAAGCGAACAAAACCAATTTTAGTTCAACCAAATAAACCGAAAATAGATATTATGACAACATCTATTCCAAACGGTACGAAACAAATTTTAGATGAACTTGGAGCAGAAGGGTTAGTCAAGTGGGTTAAAGAACAAAAAGAAGTATTGTTAACAGATACGACTTTCCGTGATGCGCATCAATCGTTACTTGCTACACGTGTTCGTTCACAAGACATGTTCCAAATAGCAGATTATAATGCGAGAATGTTGCATGATTTCTTCTCCTTCGAGCTATGGGGGGGAGCGACATTTGATGTGTCGTATCGCTTCTTAAAAGAGGACCCATGGGCACGTTTAGAAAAGCTTCGAGAACAAATGCCAAATGTTTTATTCCAAATGTTATTGCGTGGAGCTAATGCAGTAGGATATAAAAACTATCCAGATAATTTAATTCGTGAATTCATTAGAGAATCTGCTGCTGCTGGTATCGATGTGTTCAGAATTTTCGATAGTTTAAACTGGATTAAAGGAATGGAAGTTGCAATTGATGAAGTACGTCAAACTGGAAAAATCGCAGAAGCTGCTATTTGTTACACAGGAGATATTTTCGATGAATCTCGGGCAAAATACTCTGTTCAATATTATAAGGAAATGGCTAAAGAACTAGAAGCAGCAGGTGCTCATATTTTAGCGATTAAAGATATGGCAGGTTTACTTAAACCAGAAGCTTCATATCGTTTAATTTCCGAATTAAAAGAGACTACGGATCTTCCAATTCATCTTCATACCCATGATACAAGTGGCAATGGAATTTATACGTATGCAAAAGCAATTGAAGCAGGTGTAGATATTATTGATACTGCTCTTGGCTCAATGTCAGGCTTAACGTCTCAGCCAAGTGCAAATTCTTTATATTACGCAATGCAAGGAAGTAATCGTCAAGTTCGTGCAAATATTGAATCGTTAGAACAGCTATCTTACTATTGGGAAGATGTTCGTTCGTTTTACAGTGATTTTGAAAGTGGTATGAAAAGTCCACATTCAGAAATTTATGTTCATGAAATGCCAGGTGGACAATATAGTAACCTTCAACAGCAAGCAAAGGCAGTAGGTCTTGGTGATCGCTGGGATGAAGTGAAAAAAATGTATTCTCGTGTAAACTTGTTGTTTGGAGATATTGTTAAAGTAACACCTTCTTCAAAAGTAGTAGGTGATATGGCATTATTTATGGTACAAAATGATTTAAATGAGGAGAACATTTTCACACGAGGTTTAACAATTGATTTCCCTGATTCTGTTGTTGAATTTTTCCAAGGTTATTTAGGTCAAGTACATGGAGGGTTCCCAGAAGAGCTTCAAAAGGTTATTTTAAAAGATAGAAAAGCAATTACAGTAAGACCTGGTGAATTATTAGAGCCAATTAATTTTGAAGAGCTTACACAAACACTCGAAAAGAAATTTGGTCGTCATGTATCGAAGCAAGATGTTTTAGCTTACGCATTATATCCAAAAGTGTTTGAAGATTATTTAACAGCTACAGATTTATTTGGTGATATATCTGTATTAGATACACCAACGTTTTTATATGGTTTAAAATTAGGTGAAGAAATTGAAGTAGAGATAGAAAAAGGTAAAACTTTAATTGTTAAATTAATTGAAATTGGTGAGCCTCAACACGATGGAACACGCGTCATGTATTTTGAGCTAAATGGACAGTCACGAGAACTAGTGATTCAAGACTTAACAGTTGAAGTAGATGGCAGTATTGCATTAAAGGCAGATCCAAGTAATCCGAATCAAATCGGAGCTACAATGCCTGGTACAGTATTAAAAGTTGTCGTTTCAAAAGGTAGCCCAGTTAAGCGCGGCGACCATTTACTAATAACAGAAGCGATGAAAATGGAAACGACAGTGCAAGCACCGAAAGATGGTATCGTAAAAGAAGTGTATGCCCAAGCGGGAGATGCAATCTCAACAGGGGACTTACTAATTGAATTAGAATAATTTATTAGAAATTAAAAAGTGTAGCGGTTTTCCGCTACACTTTTAGTTTCTATTTTTTTCATTATGTTTGCTACGTGCGATAAGTAAAATCATGTAACAGAATAAGCCGAATAATAAAGAAATAAATAATGAATGTAATAAAGATACAATTAAGTTAAGTCGAGTAAAGATGATGAGCATTCCTGCTGTTATTTGCAACACAACTATAATAAAGGAAATAATCCATCCCCAATAAATAACACGCTGATCTTTATAATTTTTTATAGCGTGTATTGTAATGTATGTAATCCAAACAAAAATTAAAAGAACTGCTAACCGATGTGACATTTGCACCCAAACATACATATTGTCAGGCATTGCAAAGGGTTGTTCATTATTACAAAACGGCCAATCAAGACAAACTAAACTAGATTCTGTATGGCGGACTAATGCACCTGTATAAACTACAATATATGAATATAACGTCACACCAATTGTATGCCATTTTAGTCGTTTGCCAACAAATACTTTATCAGCATCGAATTTTGTATCTACTTCAAAAACAATCATTGAAAGTAGTAATACTGCAGCAAATGAAATTAAAGAAATACCAAAATGGAGTGCGAGGATAAAATCACCTTGTCCCCATAAAACTTGTGCTGCACCAATTAATGCTTGGGCCACTAAGAAAAAGATTGCTAAAAAGCCTAAAAATTTAACTTCGCGAATATGCCCAAGTGCTCGCCAAGTCCAAATAACTAAAATAAGAACTAGAATTGAAACAGCACCAGTTACAAAACGATGAGAAAATTCTATTAATACTTCTGGTGTAATTTCTTTTGGTATAAGAGAACCGTTACAATCTGGCCAATTTCGACCACAGCCTAAACCACTATCGGTTTTTGTAACCAGTGCTCCTCCTAATAGGATAAGTAACATACCGAGGGTTGTAGCAAAAGCAATCCACTTTAATAATTTACTATATTTATATTGCATCGTTATAAGCCACCTACTTTGTCTATAAACCACGCTTACAAAAAGCGTCTCTGCTTTTATGATGATAGCGAATAAATAACGAAAAGACAACTTCAAACGAAATAACGTTTGTTAAAGGTATATGCTTTTCACAAATTGTTCATAAATTCGTGCTTTTACTTTCACAAATATTACATGAAAATGCATTACTATATAACTGTTATTTTCACTATTTGCTAGCACTGTAAGCATTTTAGCAAACTTAATCGAAATTTTGCGTAATGTCTAGAAATCGCGGACAAATTTCGATATAGTAATTGTTAGCGGAATATGCCTTACAAAAATGAAAGGGGGGGGCAAAATGTCAAACGGTCGAGCGATAACCGCTACAGGAGAAGGTAAGCCGAAGACGACTCCGTTTATTAAAGACTTTCTTGCACTTATAAAGATTGGGATTGTTAATTCGAATTTAGTGACAACATTAACTGGAATGTGGCTAGCGTTTCAAGTTACTAATGGACACTTTTTACAGCAAATCGATTTGATAATATGTACATTGCTCGGTGCTGGATTAATCATCGGTGGCTCAGCTGCCATGAATAACTACATCGATCAAGATATCGATCCAATTATGAAAAGAACGAAGTCGAGGCCTACAGTAACTGGTAGATTTAAGCAACGTGACGTTTTGACAATATCTCTTTCATTTTTAATTGTAGGTGAAATTTTGTTATTTACGGCAACACCATCTGCCGGCATGTGGGGACTTGTTGGAATCTTAGCTTATGTAGTTCTATATTCATTGTGGTCTAAAAGAAAGTTTGTAAGCAATACAATAGTTGGGAGTATTTCCGGTGCTATACCGCCAATAATTGGTTGGTCTGCTATTGATCCATCACTTAGTTTAGAAGCGTTTGCGCTATTCTTGATTATGTTCGCATGGCAGCCGCCACACTTTTATTCACTTGCCATGAGACGTAATGAAGAATATCGAGCGGCAAATATACCAATGCTACCTGTAGTGAAAGGTTTTAAGCGAACAAAAATATCTATTGTTTTATGGATCTTGTTGCTTTTACCGTTACCATTACTTTTAGCCAAACTTGGTACAGGCTTTTTAATTTTGGCTACACTATTGAATGTAGGATGGCTGCTATTAGCAGTTCAAGGTTTTAACACAAAAGAAGATATAAAATGGGCAAACAAAATGTTTATTTATTCCTTGAATCATATGACGATAATGTTTGTAGCAATTATTATCTTTTCTGTGTTTATCTAATTTTGGAATTCTTCTTTTAAAAAGGATTCATATATAACTAAAAACCAAAGTCCTGGTTACACATGAAAATACAACAAAGAAAGAGGGGTTTAATTAAGCTATGATGAAAGGGCTTAAAAAATGGCGTCTTTTCTCGCTGTTAGCGGTGATGACAGTTTTTCTTTCTGCATGTGGTGAAGAGTATATTACAACACTTAAACCAGCAGGTGCAGTGGGAAGGGAACAATTTAACTTACTATTATTCTCCATCTCAATAATGGCTTTAGTAGTAATAGTAGTTTCAGTTCTTTATTTATACGCTTTTGCTAAGTTCCGCCGTTCTAAACAAGGCGAGGATTTCATGCCAAAACAAGTAGAGGGTAGTCATACTCTAGAAGTAATTTGGACAGTAATACCAATTGTATTATTATTAATTTTAGCTGTTCCAACTCTTACTGCTACTTATAAATTTGCTAATGTAAAAGCAATGGATGAAGTAGATGAAGAAGGGAACAAAACAGCATTAACTGTAAATGTTACTGCAAAATTATATTGGTGGGAATTTGAATACCCAGAACAAGGTATTGTTACAGCTCAAGAGCTTGTAGTTCCTACTGGTGAAAAAGTTTACTTTAACTTAAAAGCAGCAGATGTTAAGCACTCATTCTGGATTCCATCAGTTGGTGGGAAAATGGATACAAACGTAGAAAACGTTAACAAATTTTATTTAGAATTTGAAAAAGAATCATCTGATCTTAAAGATGGCGTATTCTATGGTAAATGTGCTGAACTTTGTGGTCCTTCACATGCTTTAATGGATTTCAAAGTTAAAACTTTAAGTCGTGAAGCGTTTGACAATTGGGTAGCTTCAATGCAAGCAACTGAAGGCAAAACTGCAAATACTGAATCTGCAGATTTAGGTGAAGCAACATTTGCGAATAGCTGTTTAGGATGTCACGCAGTTTCTGGTGTTGGTGCTAGTGGTGCAATGGGTCCTAACTTAGCAACTTTTGCTGACCGTAATCGTGTTGCTGGTGTTTTAGAACACAGCAAAGAAAATATTGAAAAATGGGTTTCAAATCCTGAGGAATACAAGCCAGGTAACTTAATGACTGGTAAGTACGGGGAGTTATCTCCAGAAGAAATTAGTGCAGTTGCTGATTACATTATGACTTTATCAGTTGAAGATTAATTGAAGTAGGATAGAAACACTTGAAGGAGGTTAAAGTTGTGAGCTCTGTCGCAGTCGCAAAGAAAAAGGGCTTTGGAGCAACAGTATGGGACTATTTAACAACTGTAGACCATAAAAAACTGGCAGTATTATATTTAGTTGCTGGTACACTGTTCTTCGCTATCGCTGGTTTCGAAGCGTTATTAATGCGTATTCAATTAATGGTACCAAATAACAATTTCGTTTCAGCAGGTTTTTTCAATGAATTACTAACAATGCATGGTACAACGATGCTGTTCTTAGCAGCTACACCATTGTTATTCGCTTTTATGAACGCTATTGTGCCTCTACAAATTGGAGCACGTGACGTTGCATTCCCATTCCTAAACTCTTTAGGATTTTGGTTGTTCTTTTTAGGAGCAGTATTTTTACACCTTTCATTCTTTATGGGTGGAGCACCTGATGCTGGTTGGACTTCTTATGCGTCATTATCTTTATATTCACCAGGTCATGGTATTGATTTCTATGTTTTAGGTTTACAAATTTCTGGTGCGGGTACGTTAATCTCTGGTATTAACTTTATCGTAACAATTATTACGATGCGTGCACCTGGTATGACATTTATGCGTATGCCATTATTTACTTGGACTACTTTAATTTCAAGTGCATTAATTTTATTCGCATTCCCTCCACTAACAGTAGGTTTATTCTTAATGTTAGTTGACCGTATGTTCGGAGCAAACTTCTTCGATCATACAATGGGTGGTAACACAATTATTTGGGAGCATTTATTCTGGATTTTTGGTCACCCTGAAGTTTATATCTTAGTTTTACCTGCATTCGGTTTATTCTCTGAGATTATTCCTGTATTTGCTCGTAAACGTTTATTCGGATACTCTTCAATGGTATTCGCAACAATTTTAATCGGTTTCTTGGGATTCATGGTATGGGCTCACCACATGTTTACAACAGGTCTTGGGCCAACTGCAAACGCTATTTTTGCCGTAGCTACAATGGCAATTGGTGTGCCAACAGGTATGAAAGTATTTAACTGGATACTTACAATTTGGGGCGGTTCGATTAAAGTTACAGTACCAATGCTTTATGCACTTGGTTTCATTCCATCATTCGTAGCTGGTGGGGTAACAGGTGTAATGCAGGCAACTGCACCACTTGACTACCAATTACATGATTCTTACTTTATCGTTGCCCACTTCCACTACGTTATCGTAGGTGGTATCGTAACAGCAATTTTTGGTTCATTCCATTTCTATTGGCCAATTATGTTTAACCGTGCTTTAAGTGAAAAATTAGGTAAATGGACTTTCTGGGTATTCTTTATCGGATTCCATTTAACATTCTTTATCCAACACTTCTTAGGTTTAATGGGTATGCCACGTCGTGTATTCACATACCAAGCAAATCAAGGTTGGGATTTATTTAACTTTATCTCATCAATCGGTGCATTAATGATGGGTGTTGGTGTTATTTTATTAGTATTAAACATTCTTATTACTATGAAGTCTAAGCCACTAAATTGCCGTGACTATTGGGGCGATGGACGTTCACTTGAATGGGCTATCAAAACACCAGTTCCATTCTATAACTTTAAACAAACTCCACTTGTTCGTGGATACGATCCTTATTGGTTAGAAAAACAAGAAGGTAATGAAGAAGGTATGACATATGCAGAACCACTTGGTGATATCCATATGCCAAACAACTCAATTTTACCTTTATTTATTTCAATCGGTATGTTCGTAGCAGCATTCGGTGCACTATATCATCCAGACGGTGTATCTTGGTCAATTCCTGTAATAGTAATTGGTTTAGGTATTACTGCAGGTGCGATGATTACTCGTTCTTTAAAAGACGATCTTGGTTTCCATGTACATGTTGAAGAGGTTCTAGCAACAGAAGAAGAACTTTATGGAAAAGGGGGTAACAAATAATGGAACAAACTAAATTCACCCCACAAACTTGGCCAGACCATCCTGAACAAGCATCGATGGAAGGTAAAAATAAGTTCGTTGGTATTTGGATTTTCATTTGTAGCGATATTGTCCTTTTCGCTAGTGTATTTGCTACTTACCTTTCTTTAAAAGATAAAGGTCCTGCTGGTATGGAATTCTCAGCAGCTGAGCTTTTTGAATTACCATTAGCATTTGTTATGACGATGTTACTTTTAACTTCTTCATTAACTTCTGTATTTGCGATGTATCATATGAAAAACTATAATTTCAAAGGTGTTCAAACTTGGTTGATTATTACTGTTCTTTTAGGTCTTGGATTCTTAGGTCTTGAAATTTATGAGTTTTATCACTATGTACACATCGGATTTGGATATACTCAATCTGCGTTCTCTTCAGCGTTCTTTACTTTAGTAGGTACGCACGGACTTCACGTTGTAATCGGTTTAGTTTGGATTACATGTTTAATCGTTCGTAACGCAAGACGTGGATTAAACTTATACAATGCTCCAAAATACTATGCAGCGTCAATTTATTGGCACTTTATCGACGTAGTATGGGTGTTTATCTTTACTGTAGTATACTTAATGGGGGTGTTAGGATAATATGGGACACGATACTGAAGTTCAAGCAAAATCTCAAGCACAGTATCAATATGACCGTCATCATAATGCTGTGCATATGCGTAAGCAAGTAGTTAATTTTGCGATTATGATTTTCTTAACATTTCTTGCATTTACTGTAGTAGTAGCAGATTTTTCACCATTCTTTATTAAACCAATAGTTTTATTATTTGCAGGGATTCAAGTTGTTTTACAATTATATTCTTTCATGCATATGGATGATAAAAAAGGTCACCATATCGGAGTAATTCAACTATTTGTATGGACTGGTGCTATAATCGCATTTACATTCTTCTTAGCATTCTTAACTATCATTTGGTGGTAAAATGCAATATTACACGCTTCTGAACTTTCAGAAGCGTGTTTTTTTTAGACAGTTTAAATACGTTTTTAAAAAAGATTCATATAGAGTTAATAAAATTTGCATATACAAATTGTTAAAAATTGAGTAGTATTTTCTTAATTTAAAATAGTATTGTGTTGATTGTAGTGGAAGGCGGCGACTCCTGCGGGAAAAGTGTGAGCCTTGAGACCCCGGACGAGCGAAGCGGAGGAGGCTCAAGCCACGCCTTGGATGCGCGTCCGCCTGCTCCTGCGATTACTCGTCGCAAAAACTACCTGCTCCTGCGATTACTCGTCGCAAACACATTTGGAACGGAAATCAACTATACAGAAAGGGTTTCAATTGTAAAACTCAGTGTAAAACTTAAAATACTTATATTTGTCATAGTTCGTTCATTGATGTTACGATGTAAGCGTTCTATAATAAGACTATTGAAATTTAAAGGAGCGCAAGAGTATGCCGTTAAGTATATTTGGATTTCAAGCATTATGGAGTCCTTATTTAATCGGAGTAATTTTATTTTTAACAGTTGTTTACTTTTTAGTGACGGTTTTTTGGAGAAAAGATTTTAAATTAAGTGAACCTTTAAAAAAGAGTGAAGCAATTTACTTCCTATTAACGATGATATGTCTTTATATCATCAAAGGATCGCCTATAGATTTAATGTCACACATTATGTTCTCTTATCATATGGTGCAAATGGCATTTTTATTATTGTTAATACCTATCTTGTTAATCAAAGGTATTCCGTGGTGGGTTTGGAAAGTAGTAGTTGAAGCACCGGTTGTCCGAAGCATATTTAAAATTTTCACACAACCTGTAGTTGCTGCTTTTGTTTTTGCAATGATGTTTTCTTTATACCATATTCCTGTCCTATTTGATGCGATTAAATTAAATGAAACTTTGCATGGAGTATTTACATTTTTCTTATTCTTAGCAGCTTTCTTCATGAATTGGCCTTTAGTAAACAAAGTGGAAGGTCAACCAAAAATGAAAAATCTTTATAAAATTGGTTATATTATCGCCAATGCAGTTTTAATTACACCAGCTTGTGCATTGATTATATTTAACCCAGAGCCAATGTATGCAACATATACAGACGGAGAGACATGGTTAAAAGCAATGGAGCTATGTGTTCCAGCCTCTACATTATCAGGTTTAACGTTATCAGGCCCTGAATTGTTTAATAATATGAGCCCTATTGGTGATCAACAATTAGGTGGGGTTCTTATGAAAATTATTCAAGAAATTATTTTTGCAGTAGTATTATTTAGAGTTTTTCGTGAATGGTGGAAAGAAGAACATACTGACGAAGATGCTATTACAGAAAAGGCTTTAAGAGATTTCCAATCAAAAAAGCAAAGTGAACAATATTAATTTAAATTCACTTACGTATTACAGTAAGAAAAGATATATAAATAAAGATAGGAGAATGTTAAATGGGTGTACCTATTCTACCTACGATTAGTACTTCATTCATAGTAATTAGTGCTGTGTTAGTGGCAATCGGATGGGGGCTAATTTTTAAAAGAAAAATTGATGCACATAGAAAAGTAATGATTGCTGCAGGAGTTTCTGCGTTAATTTTCTTTATAATATATGCTTCTAGAACGATTTTTATCGGCAATACTGCTTTTGGTGGCCCGGAAGAAGTAAAAGGATATTATACATTCTTTTTAATTTTCCACATTATTTTAGCGACTGTAGGAGCTGTATTTGGAATAGTAAGTATAGTAACTGGATTAAAAACTAAGCTAAATATTCATCGTAAAATCGGTCCAATTACAAGTATCATCTGGTTTTTTGTAGCGATTACAGGAGTTGCAGTATATTTATTGCTTTACATCATATACAAGGGTGGAGAAACTACTTCTGTTATAAAAGCAATATTAGGGTTTTAAATGAATTTCAATACATTTTATTTATACAAGGGGCTATCTAGAAATTTTATTTCTGGGCAGTCCCTATAATTATTTAGTAAGCCCGAACTATAAAAATATAGGCTCTATAATAAATGTGGTGGTGTGGTCAGTACTCACAAGAGTGTGACAACTTTCTAAAAAAAGCAAAAAAATAACATCCAATACTCTCTATCTGTTACCTTTAATTTGGCCAAAAAAGGACTTGAGAGAGTATGGATGCAAACTAATTTTATCATGGAACTGTTAGGAATTAAAGATAAACACGTAGAATTATGGGAAATGAAAGAAGACAATCGGGAACTTCATTTTTGGCTCCAAACCAAACAAATTA
>JAEXYZ010000089.1 GCA_023405135.1 Bacillota bacterium
AATTGCTCCAACAGCAACTGCTGCTGCACCTTCAACTACGATATGGTGTTCTTTATATAGAAACGCCATTCCTTTTTTTATTGTTTCTTCTGGTACGAGTATGGAGTCATCAACATAATTTCTCACCATATCAAAGGTATAACGATTATCCTCTCCGATCCCTCCTAGTAAACTATCAGCTAATGTAGGTTCTTCAAGAACAGATACCGGTTTTCCTGCTTTTAAGCTTTCATACATCGCTGCACCTTTTTCCATTGATACACCTAAAACTTGAATGTCTTGATTTGTTGATTTCATTACTAGTCCAATGCCAGACAATAATCCGCCTCCTGATAATCCACCGATAACACAATTTACTGAAGGTAAATCTTCTAAAATTTCTAAAGCAATTGTTCCTTGACCTGCAATAACGAAAGGATGATCAAAAGGTGGGATTACCGTTAAACCTTGTTCTTTTACTAATTGATAGCACCGTTGCTCTGCGTCATCTTGACCATCTCCGTAAATCTCTAATTCAGCGCCTAAGCTTTGGATTTTTTCAATTTTAGCTTTTGGAACATGTTTTGACACACAAATAACAGAGCGAATGCCTAATTTCTTTGCAGCTAATGCAACGGCAAAGCCATGATTACCGGTAGAAAACGTAGTCACACCACGAGCCTTTTCTTCATCTGATAGACGATTTATAGCATTTACAGCCCCTCGCATTTTAAAAGCACCACTTTCGTGTAAATGCTCGTATTTTAAATAGATTTCTGCGCCACAAAATTTAGAAAGGGCATTGGAGTATATTAATGGTGTTTTATTAATAATAGAGGAAATAGTATATTTCGCTTCCCATACATTTTGTAATGTTATTGTTTTTTGTTCTATTTGTTGCTCTGATGAAAACTCTATCATATTAATCTGTTCTCCTTTATCTAATATTTTGTTAAATATTCTAACATACAATTATATGAAAATTAAAACTATTTTATGAATAATGAATTAAATATTAATATTGTGTAAATTTGTCTAAAAATTTCATACAAAATGACAGATTGTTTTCTGAATAATAAAAAAACTATAATCAATGTAATAAATCATTACATTAATAGTGATTTTATATTACTAAAGGAGGTCAGTAGTATGGCAGTATTTGAAATATCCGAATATAAAGAACGTTTAAGAAAAACAAAAGAAAAAATGGCTGAGCGTGGGATTGATGTTTTATTAGTAACAGATCCAGCAAACATGAATTATTTAACTGGTTATGATGGTTGGTCATTTTACGTACATCAATGTCTAATAGTTTTATTAGACGAAGAAGTACCATTTTGGATCGGTCGTGGCCAAGATGCGAACGGTGCAAAAGTTACAACTTGGTTAGAGGAAAACCACATCATTCCTTATCAAGATCATTACGTTCAATCTACCGAAAGACATCCAATGGATTTTGTTTGCAACATTTTAAAAGAAATTGGCAAAACAAATTGTACGATTGGTTTAGAAATGGATACGTATTACTTTACAGCAAAATGCTTTACTTCATTACAAGCTGGACTTCCACAAGCATCATTTGTAGATGCTACGTCTTTAGTAAATTACGTTCGAATTATTAAATCAGATAATGAAATTGAATATATTCGTAGAGCTGCAAGAATTGTAGAAAATGCAATGCAAACAGGAATTGATGCAATTGAAGAAGGCGTTCGTGAATGTGATGTTGTGGCAAAAATTATGCATGCACAAATTAGCGGTACTGTTGAATTTGGTGGTGACTATCCGGCTATTATGCCTCTTCTACCATCGGGTGAAAGAACTTCAACTCCTCATTTAACATGGACTGATGAAAAATATAAAACAGGCATCCCAGTTATTTTAGAATTAGCTGGTTGTTATAATCGTTATCATTCTCCATTGTCACGCACGGTATTTATTGGAGAGCCAGATCCGAAAGTGAAATATTTAGCAGATGTTGTAATTGAAGGTTTAAATACAACGTTAGAGTCAATCAAGCCAGGTGTGACTTGTGAAGAAATTGAGGAAGTTTGGAGAAAAACAATTGCGAAAAGTGGATTCGAAAAAGAATCACGTATCGGTTATTCAATGGGCTTAAATTACCCACCGGATTGGGGCGAGCATACAGCTAGCTTACGACCTGGGGATAAAACAATTCTACAACCAAATATGACATTCCACTGTATTCCTGGTATTTGGTTAGATGAATATGGTGTGGAGCTTAGTGAATCCTTCCGTGTAACAGAAAGTGGAATTGAAGTATTTGCAAACTTCCCACGTCAACTATTTGTTAAAAATTCAACTAAAGTTTATTAATTGGTGAAGTGCTATGAACATATTTCAAGAAAAAGAGATTCGACAATTTGTGAAAGTGAATCAGAAAGCCATAGAAATAGTGGAAGAAGGATTTACGGCACTTGCTGCTGGAAAGGTAACATTACCTCCAATTATGAGAATTGATATTCCTGAAAATAATGGAGAGATTGATGTGAAAACAGCTTATATTAAAGGCTTGGATTCATTTGCTTTAAAAATTTCATCAGGATTTTTTAATAATCCATCCCTTGGTCTACCAAGTTTAAGTGGCATGATGATTCTGTTTAATACAAAAACGGGATTAACACAATCGTTATTGCTTGATAACGGCTACTTAACAGATGTAAGAACTGCTGCGGCAGGCGCGATTGCTTCTAAATATCTCGCAAAAGAGAAAGTCGATCGAGTAGGTGTAATCGGTACAGGAACACAAGCTCGTTACCAAATTGAAGCACTTTCGCTAGTTAGAGATTTTCAAACAATTACTGTTTACGGTCGAAATGAAGAGGCTGCAAAAAAATATGCAAGCGACATGGAAGCGAAATTAGGTAAAAAAGTAATTGTTGCGAAAAGTGCAGAAGAGGTTGTGAAAGAGAGTGAAGTAGTTGTAACAACAACGTCTTCAACAGAAGCCTTAATATTAGCCGATTGGGTACACCCTGGCCTTCATATTACTGCAATGGGCTCTGATGCAGAGCATAAACAAGAACTTAATGCCAATATTTTCGGTAAAGCAGATCTTGTAGTTTGTGATGTGAAATCTCAATGTTTCCGATTAGGTGAATTACATCATGCAAAGGAGCAAGGGGTACTTAACGAGCTATCATCCATTTTTGAAATTGGTGAAATTGTATCAGGAACAAAAGCTGGTCGTGAAAATGATCAGCAAATTACGATTTGTGATTTAACTGGTACAGGAGTACAAGATACGGTAATTGCAAGATTTGCTTACGAGCAATTAATTAATAGAAAATAAAGCTTCTAGTATAAACGGAGGGAAAACTAATGACAAAAGAAAACATTAATGTTGGAACAAAAGCGGTTTGGGCAGGAGAAAAAGAGGTATTAGTACACGGAGCAACACAAGTTCCTGTAGTAGTAAGTGTAGCTTACAACTATGACGATATGGATGAATGGTTAGATGTTGCGGTTGGAAAAAAACAAGGTCATATTTACGGGCGTAACACGAACCCAACTGTTCAAGCATTTGAAGATAAAGTGAAAATTTTAGAAGGTGCTGAAGCTGCAACAAGCTTTTCAACAGGGATGGCAGCAATTAGTAACACACTTTATACATTTTTAAAACCTGGTGACCGTGTAATTTCGATAAAAGATACTTACGGCGGTACGAATAAAATTTTCTTAGAATTTTTACCAAAAATGAATATTGAAGTAGCTCTTTGTGAAACTGGTGATCACGATGCAATTGAAAAAGAGCTTGAACAAGGATGTAAAATTTTATATTTAGAAACACCGACGAATCCGACGGTAAAAATTACTGATATTGAAAGAATGGCAAAAAAAGGGAAAGAAGCAGGGGCTATTGTTGTAGTGGACAATACTTTTGCAACACCGATCAATCAAAATCCTTTACAACTTGGAGCAGACCTTGTTCTTCATAGTGCTACAAAATTTTTAGGTGGTCACGCTGATGCTCTTGGTGGGGTAGTTTGTGGTTCTAAAGAATTAGTGGAACAAATTTATCACTACCGTGAAATTAACGGTGCAACATTAGATCCTTGGGCTGCATACCTGTTATTGAGAGGTATGAAAACATTAAAGCTACGTGTTGAGCAACAAGCAAAAAATGCATTGGCAATTGCTCAATATTTACAACAACAAGAACTAGTAGAAGATGTATTTTATCCAGGTCTAGAAACACATGTCAACCATGACATCGCGAAAAAGCAAATGAGAGGATTCGGCGGAATGCTTAGCTTCTCTTTAAAAGGTGGCATGGATGCAGTAAGAATTCTACTACCAAATTTAGTATATGCAAATCGTGCAGCAAACCTAGGAGCAGTAGAAACAACATATGGTCCTGCAAGAACGACTAGCCATGTTGAATGTACTCCAGAAGAGCGAGCTGCAATGGGTATTCCAGAAGGTTTAGTCCGTATATCAGCAGGTATTGAAGATACAGAGGATTTAATTAATGATCTAGAACAAGCATTTGCAGTTTTAAAACAAAACTATATTCCTGTTGGCAAATAAGAAGGTGAAATGATGAACCTAGATATCCTTTCTCATGTGAAACAGTTAAACAATGAAATCATTAATTGGCGTAGACATATTCATGCTAATCCTGAACTAAGTTTTGCAGAATATGAAACTTCGGAATTTGTTTATCAAAAGCTTTCGAACATAGATGGGATGAAAGTGGAAAAGGGTGTTGGCGTTGATACAGCAGTAATTGGTACTTTAACGAACGGTGAAGGGCCAACAGTTGCAATTCGAGCTGATATGGACGCACTACCCATCGTTGAAGAGACGTCCCATTCTTTTCCTTCAAACAATAAGGGCATCATGCACGCGTGTGGACATGATGCCCACACAGCAATAGGCTTAGCTGTTGCAACCATCCTAGGTAATCTATGGAATGAAGCAGAACTAAAAGGAACAGTAAAATTCATTTTCCAACCCGCTGAGGAAAATACAGATGTAAACGGTAAAACAGGTGCTCCTTATTTAATCGAAGCAGGTGCACTGAAAGATGTTGATTGTATTATCGCACTACATATGGATCCAGAACATGAAGTAGGATTTGTACGCATACATGATGGATATAGCATGGCAAATGTAGATGTTTTCGAAGCAACGATTCACGGTTCTGGAGGTCATGGTGCATACCCCCATCTAGGAACAGACCCGATTTGGATGCTTGGACCAGTTTTACAAGCAATACATGGCATTGTAGCTCGGAATATCTCTCCGCTAGATGCAGCTGTAATTAGCATTGGCGAAGTAAAAGGTGGATCTGCTAGTAATATCATTCCAACAGAGGTTTATTTGCAAGGAACGCTTCGTAGCTATACCCCTTCTGTACGGAAAAATTTAGAACAACGATTAGAAAAAGCATTTTCAATTGTGGAAGCTTTTGGAGGACAGTATAAGTTAGAAATTACTCATGGCGAGCCGTCCCTTTACAATAATCCAGAAGTAAATATGGTGTTAAAAGA
>JAEXYZ010000004.1 GCA_023405135.1 Bacillota bacterium
GCTCAACTACAGTTTGTTTGAATTCTTGATTATATTTTTTTTGACTCATAATACGGACACGACCTTTCATTAGTTCAATTTTAATGACTTAACCAAGTTGTGTCCATACATCTATACTACAATCAAAGGTTTAGTGCTGATGAAAGTATTTTTAAGATTAGATAATAGAACAAAACCATTATTAATTGATCAACCTGAAGATAACTTAGACAATAAGTCAGTTTTTGAAGATTTAGTGGAAGATTTCAGAGAAATTAAAAAGAAAAGACAAATTATTATAGCTACTCATAATCCAAACTTAGTTGTAAATACCGATAGTGAACAGGTGATTATTGCTAAATTTGAAGACAATATTAACGCCGATAATAAACCGAAAATAACTTATATATCTGGTGCATTAGAAAATGAACAAATCAAAAGTGAGGTGTGTAGTATCTTAGAGGGAGGAAATGATGCCTTCATTCGAAGAGAAAAAAGATATTCACTTGTTTAAGTAAATTTAGGTAGTATAAATTGGTTCAATTACTCAGTGGATAAATATTAAGTTTTTCAGTATAAACGGTCTTTAATAAATGATTTTTATATAGTAGGAGCCTCAATGAAATAAATCAAACACGTGAATTATTTGAAGAATATCAAAAAGTTAAAAAAGAGAAGTAAGTGTATTTAGTTATCTTTAATTAGCATTACAATAACCACGGTTAATTTGAACTCCTAAAGGATTTGCTACGTCCTCAGCGCGTATTATTTGCTAAGTATGGTTCAAATATTCAGCTTCACGTGCAAGACATTCAAATGTAATATCGACAAATACAACAAAAGCTGGGAGTATAATGCCCAGCTTTTGTTGTATTTGTACAATATTGAATATTTGCTTAGAATTTCACCAAAACTCAGGCACTTCAAAGGGCTTTTTAAAATAACGACTCTGTCCATGGTCATCTATTAAACATTTCTTTTTACGTGCTTCCTTTAAGGTATCCAAAGTGTGCGAGTCCAACTCAATATCTGTTGAGGAATTAATTAAAGTAGGAAGCAAGTAAAATAAATCTTTCTGGATGTTACAGTATGCTTCATTTCTAATGTCTGCAAATGCATTTGGCGCTTCATTTACATTCACCCATTTTAATCCTGTCCATTTCTCTAATGAGTTGGATATTGCATCTATGTATGGGGCGAATTCAGCGTCTGTGACAAAGTGATTATAAAAATATAGAGGGTGTAGATAAAGGACATCTTCATCATGAAAGAACGCCATATACGCTTCTACAATTGCTTTTGCTTCAAAATAGCGGTAGTAGTTCACATGCAATTCGATGCTTAATCCGCAGTTTTCGGTTTCAACTAATGTATAATTGTCTACCATGCTTTTTGAGATATTGTCTTTGTTATGGTGAGAAGTCCTTTTAAATTCGTGCACTGCGTCGTTAATAGTTATCGAAATGGTTGATGGGATCGTTTGTATTTCGTTGTAATAATTAATAAACTCAGCAATAGACGGAAATGTTTTCATTTAAGCTACCTCCAAGTTAGTTAATTTGACGATAAAATTTTGCCTATTGGAAATTTCAATTATAATTTACAATCAAGAGTGAAACTTTTCAATATACTTTGTAGTGGAGGATATTGTATTTGTTAGGGGAATAACAGTATAGAAATAAAATAGCTAACTGGAGTTGAGAGTAATGGTTAAGCATGGTGAAAGAGGATTAGGTGCGATGATTGTTGATGCAGTTCGTGCTGGAGAAATAAGTGAACCAATTACGGTTGAAAAAGTCAAAAATTATTGCAGTGCAAAAAACATAGAAGCAAGCGAAAATCATATGAAGGTAATATTATCTAATGCTACTGAAAATAAGCATAGTCCAAACTATAAAAAGTATTTTAGAAGAGTGGGGCGTGGACAATATTTTGTATTGGATGAATATAGACGAATGTATTATTGGTTAAATGTAAATGCGAGTGACTATGATTGGACATTTTCTGACATTAAAATTGGTAAAAGTCAAGTATATTCAAACTTAAATGCAGATGGTTCAAGACGTCAAGTTGTAAGTAGTTTTCAAAACATAGCTGTAAGCGATTTAGCATTAGCTTATGAAACAGGAGCTGTAAAAGCAATCACGACTCTTTGTAAAGTAGTTGATAAATGTGAAGAGGATGGAGAGATTCAAATCGAATTCCAAAAAATAAGGGAATTCGATAACGTTGCTACTTTGCAATTTTTAAAAGAAATAGAGGAATTAAAAGATTGTCAGATCGTGAAGATTCATAGAGGGACATTGTTTGAGTTACAAAAGGTGCATTTTGATGCAATTTTACATGAGTTAAATCAGTTGAATAAAGAAATACATACTGAAGAGGAACTGTACGAATCTGTTAAAAAGTCTATAGCTGAAGAACAAAATAAAAGGATAGCACGTTTAGAAAATAGAGCATCAGTTTATCCAGAGCAGATCGTAGTAAAAACAAAAGAATTTAAAAGAAATGCGGATGTAATAGCAGAAGTTTTAATTCGAGCAAATGGAATATGTGAAGAATGTAATGCCTCAGCACCATTTAATAGAGCATCTGATGGGACACCTTATTTAGAGGTGCACCATAAAGTAAGGTTAGCTGACGGCGGTGAAGATACTGTTGAAAATACTATAGCTGTATGTCCGAACTGCCATCGCAAGTTACACTTCGGATAAATATATTTTTTAGTTATAACTCTTCCTTCGAATCTATCATATTAAGGATCACAAGATCATAAAAATGGTGTTCCTTATGGAATGAATCAAAAGGAGATGAATTTTAATGGAAAAAGATGAAATGCTGATTTCGGACAATTTCGGTAAAATGCTGAAGAAGTTAAGGAAAAGTAAAGGAAAAGTAAAGGGCTAACATTACACGAGTTATCTGAGAAAACGGGGATTTCGGCAAGTTATCTTAACCGATTGGAAAAATCAACTCGACGTTCACCAGGTTTTACAAAAATCGTAAAAATTAGTGAAGCACTCGGTGTCGAAGTGTCAGCTCTTGTAGGCTCAGAATTGAATGCACATGAAGGTGGGCCATCAACAATAAGTGAGCTCTTTTTCAATCATACGGTTGAACACAATGACGAAATCTTAACAACTTCAAAGAAGGAAATCTTAGTCGAACTCGTCGAAACGGTGCTATTATTAAAATGGGAGCGCTCTACGATAGTTTCCGACATCCAGCAAATTGCCGAGCTTATCAGCGAATTAAAAGAACTCTAATCATTTTCGGTAACAGGCTACTGTTGCCGTATTACATAACTATTAGTTAATAATTATCTAATAGTTGTATAGTTTTTTCGTAGCCGTTTAAAGTAATATACTGAAATGTCAACACTTTTGGATAACTTTTTTAAGGATGCTCTTATAGTTTAATGGAGGTACAAGGGGCTTAGACATGGAGCCTCTATGATTCATTGCACCAGAAGCAAGTTAAATAAGGCTGGTTTAACCAAACGAGGCTATTAGCCGACTACTCCATATAAAGCTCTTCTTCATTAAAGAGCTTTGAAATAGCTTTTTACCTCTATAAAAAATGTCCAACTAATGTAGCCTATTCACAACTAATTATTGAACTACGTAGTTATATATTTAAGAAAAAACTATAACAACTTATTGAGGGAAAGCTTTCGCTGATTTTTTAAAAGTCATTCAGTTAGACAGAGATAAATTATATTAGAAAGAAGGTATTAGAGTGAAGCGGGCATATGTATTATCTGAAATTGGTAAATTGAACTTTAAAGAAATAATTATATTTGCAAGTGTGTTCTTGTTCGGACCTTTAATGATAAGGCTATTTAACAATATGTTCAGCATGGTCTTTCTATATTTCATACTTCTTATTTTTATATGTGCTGTTTTATACCTATTACTTTTGTGGAGAAGGGAAAAGCGAATAAGAAAATACCCAACTAACTATTTAATTTTATTATCTTTATTACTCTTTTCTTATATTGACATTTCTATAGTTATTCTAATCAATAATCCAATTATATTAAGTTACGGTTTAATTTTGGCTTTCTTTGCCTATTTGTATATCAGCGGAATCCTCTTTTATTATTTTTTGAATTTTACTTTTATGTTGGGTGTAAAAAAAATGTTCCCATATGAAGGGGATATTGAAAAAAGACAGGTAGATTTATTGAGTCTAAAAAAGTTATCTAAATATATAGATTTAGATAAGCAGAAATTGTACTATAGTATGTCAGTAATAAATTTTTTCATATATTTAGTGTTTGTATTTTTTGGAATGCTACTATTAATTATGCATTTTAATATTGAACAACAAAGTGTATTTCAAGAATTCACTTTATGGGTAAAAAAACAAGAGGAGTATATTACTTTGTTTAATGGTGTGGCAATACTTTCCCTCATGATAACAATTTATACCATAACATTTCCTGTCCAAAATAAAATTATCAAAGATGCAAGAGAGATATTTATAGAAAAGAATAAAGAATATTTTTAAAAGGCTTTTTCAAATGGTTAATAATTGTGTTTTAAAGATTTTCTATTTCTTTTAGTAGCATTTGATCACTGTCCTTTATTCATGATTAAAGGATATTGTAGCAGAACCACTTGTTAAAGTGTAAAATGTCCCCGTAAATTTCGCGTTTAAGGTCAAAACCATGATCAAAATGGTTTGAATGGCTATAAACCCTTGATATAACTGTATTTTTATGACGACATGGTATAGCCCCGCCGTCTCCATACATAGGAATCATCACATTTACAGAAAGACCAAAACCATTGGTATAAAATGAGTTTTAGTCTTTTTGTGTTTTTCGGATATTTTTTGCTGTGATTTTCGTTTTGAGAGTCATAGTTATTAATCATTTAAGGTCGGTATTATTTTAAAAGCACATAAATAATTTTTTCATTAGTCCCAATATACATCGCTCATTATACGAATATACAGTTAATAAATTCTTACAGAAACAGTTAGGTGATACAATGATGATTAAGTATTATAAAGTTATAATATTGATCTAGCAGAGTATCGTGAAAATTATTTTATTATAAATGAATTGAATTATTGAGGGAAAAGAAATATGTTTATTTCTTTTATTATGCATATTAGGTATATGACATATATAATTCCATTTACAAGATATTTTCTAAATATCAAATTAAGAAATAGTTTTTTTGGAGGTCATAATTTTGGAAACTAATTTGGTTTTAAATCCATTAAATAATGAGGATCTTGAACATATTTTAATTTCTCCAAAGTATTTCAATATTACAGGAAGAATAGAAAATATTATCAATAAAGGTGTTCCGGGATTAACTATAATATCTGGAGATAGGGGAGTTGGTAAATCTACTGCTATTAATTATTATGTGAATAGGGTTAAGACAAGAGGAGAAAGTAACTATTTATTTTTTTAAATAAATATGACCAATACTAAGGATAGATTTTTTAGAGATATATTTTCATATATAGAAACATTAAATTTGGAAATTGAAAATATTGATGAAGAAACAAAAAAGAAATTAAAGAAACAAATAAAGTTACTAGAAAATACAATTTATTATAATATAGTGCATGAGGAAATTACTGATAAACAGTCACTATATGAGCAAGGAAATAATAGAAAATCGCAAATCTCAGCAAGTATACCATTCAAAATTTTTAATTATAAAGGAATTATTGATAAATTTAGAGTTTCTAAATCAACAGAAATAGATAAAACAAGGGTAATAAAAACTAAAAACTTTTATAAAGACGATATTCAGCATAAATTAAATGAATTATTAAATGATGATTGTAGTATAGATGTATGGACACAACTTGGTTAAGTCATTAAA
>JAEXYZ010000087.1 GCA_023405135.1 Bacillota bacterium
ACGTCAGCGATCAAGTTTTTATCCTCATACGGAGTTAAATGAGCTGAAAAGCGAAGTAGCTTAAAAAGGAAAAAAAAGAATTACAAGATCAGTTTGGAATAACTCCCTTTTGAAAGACACTTCCCCCATCCCCAGTTGGATAGGGGGAAAACAAAATATATTAAAATCAAAAGTGTACATTCTAAAACGAGCGAAAGTGTACATTATATAGTTGACATTTATACTAAATTTGCCATTATTTAAAATTGAACTCTAATTTGTTATAAGAAAACCTGCTTAGGACTAGCTTAGTTTCAGATAAATTACTATTGTATATGAATCACTTTATAGTTTAATTAAATTTGCATTCTTACTTTGAGACAGGTCTGATAGAAATTATCTATTTATTCAATTTACCATTTAAATGAAACTGGATTTAATTTTCAAAAGCATTATTAAAATAATTGTAGAATGCTGCTATATTTTCGGCGGTCCTAAAAATGAGACAAATAAAAACACCTTTCGTTGAAAAACGGGTATTAAACCTATAAATCCAACGTGGAGGTGTTTTTTCTATGGGAACAAGAGTTAGTTATCCAGTAGAAATTAAAATGAAAGCAATCGAAATGAGGTTAGCAGGAATACCTGTTAATCAAGTTTTAGAAGAATTGAATATTCGAAATTATACACAACTAAAAACGTGGATGAAGTGGTATCGAAATGGAGAACTTCATCGCCTTGAACAGCCAGTTGGAAAGCAATATACCTTTGGTAAAGGACCAGAATATGAAAATGAAACAGCTAAATTAAAGGCTGAGAATCGTTATTTAAAGCAACAAATTGAAGTTTTAAAAAAGTACGCAGAATTGGAAAGGAAGTGGTGCCAAGAATAGTTGTGCAATTGGTAGAAGAACTAAAAGAAGTCATGACAATTGGTGAAATCTGTGACCACTTGGGGGTAGGTAGATCATCTTATTATCGTTGGAAAAAGAATAATAACGTTGAAACAAAGAAAGATATTCGGGATAAGAGAATTGGTGAGTTGTGTAAACTTCATAAATATCGATACGGATACCGAAAAATCACAAGCATTTATGGAGAACCGATAAGTGAAAATACAGTACAAAAAGTAATGCAAAAATATAATTGGCAGTGTCGAGTAAAAGTGAAGAAACGTAAAAGTACTGGACAACCAGCATACGTCGCACCGAATTTATTAAATCGTGAATTTACAGCGGAAGCACCATTTGAAAAGTTAGTAACAGATATTACCTACTTGCCTTTTGGTCAATCAATGATGTATCTTTCAAGTATTCTAGATGTCTTTAATGGCGAGATTGTAGCGCGTACAATCGGATTTACTCAAGATACAGAGTTGTTTTAGATACATTAAATCAGCTACCAGAATTACCTGAAGGCTGTATCCTGCATAGCGATCAAGGTTCTGTATATACGTCCTATGACTATCAAAAGGCAGTAAAAGAAAAAAGAATTACCATGAGCATGTCTCGTAAAGGCACGCCCGCTGATAATTCTCCAATTGAAACGTTTCACTCCTCGCTAAAGTCTGAAACGTTCTATCTCGACGGAATCAATCGCACAACGAATGCGCATGTGATCCAAATCGTCGAAAACTATATAAATTTTTATAACAATATCCGTATTCAAACGAAACTAAACAGCCAATCGCCGGTAAAATACCGTCAACTAACTGTAAAGTAGGTGTTTTCTTATTGTCTCAAAATGATGGTCAGTACCTACCAAGCTAGGGCTTTTTTATACTTAATTTAGTAACTGCCTTTCTATTGATACATGATGACTACAAAACGTTATTCATCAGACACTAATGACGCATTATAATGCTTTTTTACTTCCTTAATAGACAAATAAAGCTGATAGTTTCCATATTTCAATAAATCATTCAAAAGGTGATTTAAAGCTTCTTGTGAACGAACCATTATTTTCAGATGATAACATGCATCTCCTGAAACACGATGTGCTTCGCTAATTTCATTACGAGTAGCGATAAATTTCAATAAATCATCATGCGTATTTGCATTCATGAAAAAGATAACAAAAGCTGTAAAAGAAACCCCCATCTTCAATTCATCAATCACAATTGAATATGCTTTGATGATGCCGTTATCTTCCATTTTTTTGATACGATTGCCTACCGCCTGTCCTGTCATATGGATTTTTTCACCAATTTCTTTCCATTGTATCCGAGCGTTTTTATTTAATAATTGTAGAATTTGAACATCAACTGAATCAATTTGCATAGTAACTCCTTTCACAGTGAAAAAGTTTTGACTGATAGTATTTCATGAGACCATCGAAAATTCATTCAAATATGTATATCCTTATACTATACAAAATTTTAAGAGGTGAAGAAAATGACAACTGCTTTATTAGTAATTGATATCCAAAATGATTATTTTCCAAATGGAAAGATGACTTTAACAAACCCTGAGCAAGCAGCACAAAAAGCTGCGAAACTGCTAACACACTTTAGACAAACAGGTGCACCAATCTTTCATGTACAGCATATCACAGAAGGTGAAGTGGCTCCTTTTTTCCATCCAAATACAGAAGGTGTCGAAATTCATGAGTCAGTACGCCCATTAGAAGGCGAGACAGTCATAGAAAAACATATGCCGAATAGCTTCTTCAATACAAACTTACATGAAAAACTACAAGAGCAAGGGGTTAAAGAACTAGTCGTTTGCGGTATGATGTCACATATGTGTATTGATGCAACAGTACGTTCAGCAGTCGAACACGGATATACATGCCAAGTGATTGAAGATGCTTGTGCAACAACAACATTACAAATTGAAGATAAAATCATTCCCGCTGATCATGTTCATTATGCATTTATGGCCGCATTAAATGGCACTTATGCAACAGTGAAAACAACAGAGGCATTTTTTAAATAAAAGAACTTCTCTTGAATCATAACGTTTTTCTTACGTAAGAAAGATATTTCAGAACCTAAAAAAAGGGTGTCCAGAAAAAAATTGAACTGAACCCCGAATAGTGGACACTTTAAAAAAAGTGGACCTATTCGGGGTTTTTCTATTTTCATCACTAGAAAACCCCGTTATACTAACCATACGATTTAGGAACGGGAGAACACTATGAGTAAAATAATTTTTAACGAACATCAACGCAGACAAATTGAAG
>JAEXYZ010000016.1 GCA_023405135.1 Bacillota bacterium
TACCTCACCAACTAGCTAATGCGCCGCGGGCCCATCCTATAGCGATAGCGTAAACCATCTTTCAGCATTTCAACATGAGTTGAAATGAATCATTCGGTATTAGCTCCGGTTTCCCGGAGTTATCCCCAACTATAGGGTAGGTTGCCCACGTGTTACTCACCCGTCCGCCGCTAACATCAGAGAAGCAAGCTTCTCATCAGTTCGCTCGACTTGCATGTATTAGGCACGCCGCCAGCGTTCGTCCTGAGCCAGGATCAAACTCTCCATAAAAGAAAAATTTGATAAAAGCTCTAAATTGCACTGGCATCATATTTGATGTCCAAAATTTTGTTTCGTTCACTGACGAGGGTCAGTTACTAAAAACTTTATTCATTAACGTTTTGTTGTTCAGTTTTCAAGGTTCATATTAAATTCGCTCGACAGCGACTTAATTACTATAACACACATTTAAGTGTTTAGTCAACAATTTATTTTCAAAGTCAACTTTTATATACTATCATTTTAACAAAGTTATTGTCAATCTTATTTTTAAAAAGTTTCTAACAACAACTTTTATAGTATAACATTTCCCGTTTTGAAAATCAATATGTTTTTTAACTTCTCTATACTTTAGAAATAAGAGAACAAGGTTTATTATATCAATATATTTTTTAAAATACAACATTTTTTCATTAAATTATACAATTTAATTGAAACTACTTCCTCACTTAAAGGAAAGAACTCTCCAAAAGATACTTTAGGATATATCCTTTCCAACAAACCACAAGAGCATTCCTTTCTACACAACGAGACTACAAATGAACCGTAGAAATTCTCGAAATAGAGAAGCTGTCAGAAACATTCATTCTGAACAGCTCCAATCAAACTCTGTTATTAGTCTTCATTATGTCAACTGAACATTAACCCATTTTCTCACACTATTAATTAGCCATATGTTTGTGCATCTATTTAAGTCATTCTTCGTTAATGTCCGTTCTCGAATTTTCCCTTCTTTAAGTAATCTTTCTCTGAAAGTACCTGCAAGTAAACCACTTTCAATCGGAGGTGTCCACAATATACTGTCGATTTCTAAAACAACATTCCCATTCGTAAACTCTGTTAACTCTTCTTCCTCATTCCATAATAGTATATCGAAAACATGGGGAAATTTTCTTTGGAATTCAGTATAAACTTCTCTATTTGTTGTTTTATGATATAAGAATAGGTTGCTTTTATTTATAGGATAATCTGCCAACGTGACCACTAGTGGTTTGTTTAGTTTTGTTATAGGCTGTGCATCAATTAATATTTCCCCGTTTCTTTCTAATAGGAAACGAATTTTATAATCCCCTTGATAATTTTCTTCAGCAAAGTGAAGCAATGTTTTTGAAATTTTCTCTTCATTAAATACAAAGCTGAAATATTTCGCTGAATGTAGCAATCTATTCAAGTGCTCATCTAGTAGAAAATAATCTCCATCACTTAGTAAAATACTCTCCAACAATTCAAATTCTGGTCGATTCTCTTCTAGGAGACTTGCCTTTGCTACGATTTCATGGAACTCATCTTCAACTGTAGAATCCCATGTAATACCACCACCAACACCATAAGTAGCATGGTTCGTTTCTTTATTAATAACAACAGTTCTTATCGGTACATTAAAAATAGCTTCTTTACTTGGCGTAATATAGCCAATCGCACCACAATAAACTTCACGTGGAGTAGTTTCTAAATTATTTATAACTTCCATTGTACTAATTTTTGGTGCTCCTGTAATTGATCCGCAAGGGAAAAGAGCTTTAAAAACATCAACTAGCTTAATATTTTCATTTACTTCCGCTGTAATAGTTGAAGTCATTTGATGAACCGTTGGATAACGCTCAATATCAAACAATTTTTGAACCTTAACTGTCCCTGGCTTAGCTATAACACTTAAGTCATTTCGTAGTAAATCTACAATCATTACATTCTCAGCACGGTTTTTTTCTGAATGATAAAGTGCAGTTGCTTTTTCCTCATCTTCTTTTGAGGTTTTTCCGCGCTTTATTGTCCCTTTCATTGGACGAGTGGTAATTTGATTTCCTTCCAAATGAAAAAACAGCTCAGGAGATGCTGATAAAATACTAAAATCATCCGTATTTAAATAGGCGCAGTAATTTGATGATTGTGCTCTCTTTAAACGTTCAAATAGTGCAATGTCGTCACCTTTAAACTGTGAAGTAAGTCGAATCGTATAATTTGTTTGATATGTATCTCCACTTTCAATTAAATCCTTTATAGATTGGATGGCAGCATTATACTCATCCATAGTAACTGATGAAGACCAATTTGAGAGAGTATAGGAGGCTGAACTATTAAGTGATAATTGTTGTGGTTCAGAAAATACCCCAAACCAAAGCAATGGCATATTATGTCCTTCATTCACTTTATAAGCCGCATCGAAAGCAGGTGCACTCTCATAAGATAAAAAACCAGCTACATAATAACCGTGTTGAATCGCTTCTTCTATTAGTTGAAAGCATGGCAACACTTCCTCTATCGTATTTGCAACGATTTGCTTAATTGGGTTGCGAAATGTTAAAGGTCTAATTTCCCCAGAACTATTCGCAAACTCAAAAGATAAAAAAGGTTGCTCCATTTTGAATTCTCCCCTTTCTTACATTATTTTTTAAAGAAATTTCGTATCATTTGTTGACCGCGTTCCGTCAAAATTGCCTCTGGGTGAAATTGGACACCTTCAATTTTATATTGCTTATGTCGTATAGCCATAATTTCCCCAGCTTCACTTTTTGCGCTTATTTCTAAGCAGCTAGGTAGAGTTTCTTCATCCACCACCAATGAATGATAGCGCGTTACCTGTAGCGGAGATGGAATATTTTCAAAAATATTCCTTTGATCATGATTAATAAGTGATAGTTTCCCGTGCATTGGTTTCGTTGCTTTTTTAACAATTCCGCCAAATGCTTGAGCAATAATTTGATGACCGAGGCAAACTCCTAAAATAGGAACTTCACTGTAAAACCTTTTCACTACCTCTAAGGAAATTCCCGCTGTATTAGGGTTACCTGGACCAGGAGAAATTAAAATAAAATCCGCCTTCATCCTCGCGATGTCCTCTAATGTCAATTGATCATTACGAATGACTGCAACTTCCTCACCAATATTTTTAATATATTGAACTAAATTAAATGTAAACGAATCGTAGTTATCTATTACTAATATCAAATTTATAAGGCTCCTTATAGAGTAAGTAATATCAACCCTATTATAAAATGCGAATCCGATGATTGGAAGAGGAAGTAGAATGGAAAGAGTATTCACTACAACTTCAACACAGCATGGTGGGGTAGAAAATATATAGAGAGCTCTTCAAACACCGAAGCAAAATTATGAATGGTTATCGTTTAAAATTCTCGTTCAATTTGCAAAAAACGTGCTAAATACGGAAAACTTTGGTGCTATTATTAGTATTACTGTTGAGCCCTCCAAAGAACAAACCGAATGATACAGAAATGCAAATTGCTAGAGAGTACAGGAAATTAGTTGCAAAAAAACGTTATTTTGCTCCTGTAGTGGTCACGTCAAAAAGTCACCATAATTTATATGTATCGAAAGTGAAGCGTCATGTACAAAGGGGGCGCCTATTCAGACGTCCCCTAAATGCGTTAACAGCAGGCACAACGGCTCTTACCATGCTCTATAACAGATTGTTATTTATTAAACAATGGCACTCGCCATTCGTCTTTAAGTTCAATTGCTTCTCTTTCTGCAATTAGATACAAAGTTATTTCATCAGGTACTTCTTTCATTTCATAAGTTATTAGCTGTAACTCATGTTTAAAGCGTTTTTTATCGTCCGTTTCATCTAACGTACCTCCACTAGGAAGTGTAAAATAGCTTTTACCAGATTCGTCCTCAATCGCCCACACTGCTAACTCTGGTGCCTTTTGTTCAGCATAACCTGACATTTTTATTTCAACCGATACTTGTCGCTTAATTGGCAGCAATGATTTTTCTAGTGAATAATCCACTTTGCGCTCGACTGCATTAATCGTTAACTCATAGCCATTATATTCAAATGTATATGGCAATTCATTTGGTTTAAAGGTTACAGAAAAATCGGATGTTTTTGTTTTATATACTGAATCTAATACAAAATACAAATCCGGATGCTCCTGATCAGGTACGAAGGAATCAACCCAAGTCATATTCTTCATATCCTTGGCTTCTCCTTCCCATGTACCTGTTCCGCCAATCATATTTAAATCTACCGAATGACCTCGGTCTTCTCTACCATAAATATTGTAATAGCCTAAAATCTCACCTTTTGCATCTTCAATTCGATATCCGATAGTTGGGTGATATGGGAAAAATGTATTCACAATTTCCTCACCAAATTGCTTTTCTTTATTTTCAATAGCTTGTTGCAACTCTTGTTTCGCCTTACCAGTTAGTTGCGTACTGTAAGAAATATCTGTCGTTGATGTTGCAAAATTCACTTCATTTAATGTCACTTCTATATCTTCTACTTCAATCGTTTTACCTATTTCAACTGATTTTTGATTTTCATAGGCTGCAGTTAAATCAACCGGTATTTCCACGAACCAGTGCCCACTTTTTCCACCAAGCTCTGTTGCATCTATTTGAATCGTTCCTTTTGAAAAATTCTCAAGGTTAATTAAAGAAAATTCATAAATACCATAGTCATCCGTATTACCCCAGCTCCTACTTGAAAGCTCTACTTCTTCATTATTTTCATTTAATAAAGTTACGATATTTTTCTTTGAATCTTCTTCAATATATGGATCTAATCTTTTTCCTTTACTATTTGTCACGGTGTAAGACAGCGCGATACGTGAAGTATCTGCAATTAAATGCTCCACATGCAAAGTTATGCCAGCATCTGTTACTGCAATATCTACTGGCGTTGCAATATCTGTATCGATTGCCATTTGTAATCCTTTATCAACATGATCACTTGTAAAAATGCCCCCGACTAATTCAGCAAATATCGGGTTTACAGATAACAATATTCCACCTGCTAATAGCAAACTTGCTGCGGTACCAAGCCCCCATTTCCAGTGATGTTTGCTTTTTTTCTTATACGGTTTGACTTGTGCCACAATTTCCTCAGCAAAATCATCTGGTAATACTGGCGTTTTTAATGTTTCCTCTAAAAAAACTTTTTCACTCTTCATCACTTCAAGTTGTTGCTGGCAATATGGACATGAGCTTATATGCTTTTCAATTTGTTTTGATTCTTCTTCATTTAAAAATTCATCAACATATGCTAACAATTCATCCTCTTTCGGACAAATCATGAAAATAACCTCCTTCTTGTGCGTATTTACGCAGTTTTTTCTTAGCACGATGCAATTTATTTCTAACATCCGCTAATGAAATTCTTAACGTATCGCAAATTTCAACGTAACTTAAGTCATTTGCATATCTTAACAATAAGATTAGGCGTTCATCTTCTGGTAATGTAGCAATGAGCCGCTCAAGTTCTCTACTTTTTTCCCTTTTTAAAAAGACAATTTCTGGAGTTGCATTGTTTATTAAACGTGATTCTCTAGCTTCTTCAAGCTGAATACTTTTTTTACGAAATTGATCTAAGCAATGATTAATCGCCACGCGGTATAACCAGCTTTTAAAGGGTCCTTTTTGATCAAATTTCTCTAGCTGCTCGTACACTTTTATAAATGCTTCCTGTAATAAATCCTGTGCCATTTGGGGATTTTTTGTCATTCGTAAAATTGTGGCATACAGTGCATTCTTATATGTATTAATAATGTGCCTATATGCCTGTTTATCCCCTGCTAACACTTGTTGAACGTATCGAATATCATCTTCCATACCAACCCTCCTTATTCAATTAGTAGAACGAGATTCACTTTCAAAAAATTTCACTTAAAAGCAAATTATTTGCTTTATCCTATCATGAATCGAAGAGTTTAAATTCCTTTTCAAGCCCCTCTATTCCTAAAATTTTATTTATTTATATTTATTTTTCTATCAATCTATAAAACTCTTATCTATTAATTGACAGTGGAAAAAATGGATATTATACTCCAAAAGAGAACTGGTTAGTTTAATTTGAACCCATCAGTTTTTAGGGAGAAATTCTTGTCTCTCCTTTAAAAAACTAGTCGGTTTTTACTATCAGTTTGTATACCTTAACAAATAAATAGATACATATTTTAAAAGTAAGGACAGGAGAGAAAAAAAGTGAAAAAAAGATGGTCATTGTTATTATCAGTACTTTGTGCAAGTCTTCTTATTTCAGCATGTTCTGCTGCCGATGCAACGCAAGGAACAACTGAGAGAGAAGCAATTAGTGTTAAAGTTGTAACTGCAACTAAGCAATCTTTGGATGCAATTTCTAGTCTATCAGGTACCCTACAACCATATGAGGAAGTGGATTTAACTTTTCAGTTAGCAGGTATTGTTGAAAACGTTGGAGTTGAAATTGGTGATAAAATTTCGGATGGTTCTGCTTTAGCAAACTTAATCGACACTGACTACCAATTACAGATCGATCAAGCTAATAACACAGTTTCACAAGCAAAAGCTTCCGTTACAGCTGCTGAGGCTGCAGTTAAATCTTCTAGTGCTTCTATTGATTCTGCTAAAGCGAGTCTAGCTGCAGCAAACGCGCAAATTAATAGTGCACAAGCAAGTCTTGATGCAGTCCTAGCTGGTGCTCGTAAGCAAGAAAGAGCGCAGGCAAAACTTGCAGTGGATAATGCACAAAAAGCTTTTGAAAATGCAAAAACAAATGCAGAACGAATGAAGGCTTTATTAGATGGAGGTTTAATTTCAAAACAAGAATATGAAAGTGCTGAATTAGCCCTATCAAATGCTAAAACAACTTATGAATCTGCAAAAGAATCATATTCATTACTTGAAGAAGGTGCAACAGATGCGCAAATAAAACAATCTAAAGCCTCTGTTGAATCTGCAAAAGCGAATAAAACTCAAGCAAATACAGGAATTAGCCAAGCAGATGCTGGTAAAGCACAAGCAATCGCATCTAAAGAACAGGCTGAAGCTGTCTATAATCAAGCTCTAATTAGCAAACAGCAAGCAGAAGAAACTTTAGCAAAAACTATTCTAAAAGCACCAATGACAGGTGTTGTTTTAAATAAGCTCGTTTCTAATGGTGATTATGTATCTCCAGGTACACCGGTTTTAACAATTGGTGATACAAGTCAATTAAAAGTACTTCTACCTGTTCCTGACAGTGAAATTAAGGAATGGAAAGTTGGTGATGAAGTAAGTGTCACGTTATATGACGAAGTAAAAACAGGGAAGGTAAACATCATTTATCCTGAAACTAATGATGGTACTGGAACAGTAAGTGTTGAAGTCGTTATTCCAAATACAAATTCTGAATGGCTTCCTGGACAAATTGTGAAAGCAAATCGAATTGAAAGTGATAATAAAGGAATTCTTATTCCAATTGAAGCTGTTATAAGTAACGGCGTAAAACCTTATGTTTTCAAAAATGAAAATGGTGTTGCAGTAAAAACTGAGGTCGAAACAGGAGATATGGTAAATAACAAAATCCATATCATAAGTGGTTTAGTTGAAGGAGACGAAGTAGTAGTTAGTGGTGGAACATTGCTGCTTGATGGTGACCCGTTAAAAGTTAGCGGGGGTAAAGATAAATGATTGAGTATTTAGTTAAAAAACGCAAAATCACCATTCTATTCTTCGTAACATTGTGTTTATTTGGGGTCTTTAGCTTTTTTGGGTTAGCAAAACAAGAAATACCAGACCTAGTAATAAGCCAAGCAATTGTTACAACACCTTATCCTGGTGCTACACCAGAAACTGTAGAACAGACTGTGACTAGTGAACTTGAACAAAAAATTAAAGAGCTTGATGGAGTTGATACTATTACATCTACTTCATCTGAAGGAATGTCTTCCATCGTTGTTACGCTTGAACCTAGCGCTGATCCAGAAAAGTCATGGACAGAGCTTCGTACAAAAGTACAAGATGCACAAGCCTCTCTGCCCGTAGATGCAAATCAACCAATTGTTAATGATGATTTAGTAAGTACTTTCATTAGTTCCTATGCTGTTACTGCAGATGACCCAGAACAATTGAAACAATTAAATCAACTAATGGATTCATGGAAAGAGCAAATTCGTACATTAGAAGGTATTGAGGATGTTACAATATCGGGTCTTCCTGATCAAGAAATACGTATTGAATTAGATACGCAAAAAATGCAACAGTTTAATGTAACATGGGGACAAATATCATCTGCTATTAGTTCACAAAATGATTTAGTACCAATTGGTGATATTGATTATGAAAATCGAAACTATCAGCTTCGAATTCAAAACGCTCAAAATTATGAAATACTTAAAGATATTGTTATTACAAGAACACAAGAAGGCTTCCCGGTATATTTAGATCAAGTTGCAAAAGTTGAACTTGCTCATACGGAAAGTACATATTACTCATACGTCAATGGTAAACCTTCTATTTCAATGAGCATTAGTGCAAAAACAGGAAGTGATGTACCATCTGTTCATGAAGTAGTTGTAGATCAAATGAAAAAGTTAGAAGAAACATTGCCAGAGGAATATCATTTAGAATTACTTTATGCTCAAAATGATACGATTGATAAAATGTTCCATAACTTATCTAAAGAATTAATTATTGCAATGGTTGCGGTAATTATCGTTTGTATGATGGGATTAAACTTAGTTACTTCTTCAATTGTAATGTTAGCCATACCATTATCAATCGCAATCGGTTTATTGTTCCTTCCTCTATTTGACATTACTTTAAACCAAATGACAGTTATTGGGATAATCATCGTACTTTCCTTACTCGTCGATGATGCAATCGTTGTTAATGAAAATATTGAACGGCGATTGTCAGTCTTAAAAGAGTCGCCTTTTGTTGCGGCTGTAAAGGGTACAAAAGAAGTTATTATTTCCATTATCACAGCAACATTAGCTACAATTTCTGCCTTTTTACCGCTAATGTTCTTACCAGGGGATATGGGAAAATTCATTAAACCTATCCCCCTAGTTATTACCGTTGCTTTACTAGCATCGATGGTGATGTCATTAACTATCGTACCTATCTTCCGTCACTGGAATGAAGGACGAAGAAAAAAACAAAAAGAATTTTCAAAACCAGCTGGATTCTTAGGTAAGCAAATTGAGAGCTTAAACCACCTATACTCTGGTAAATTAATGAAAAAAGTGGTTGAAAAACCTTTTAAAATTGCTTTAATTGGATTACTTATTGGTACTGCTGGTTATGGATTGGCTCCATTTGTTAAGGTAGAATTATTCCCAAAGGCGGAAGATGCACAATTCACAATTGACATTACTATGCCTACAGGAACATCCCTTAAAGAAACGAATCGTATTGTAAATGAAGTGGCAGATTGGGCTAAGGAACAACCAGGCGTTACTAAAGTATCTTCAGCTGCTGGTGGTGCTGCTCCTCAATTATTCAATAGTATGGGTGCAGGCTCAGGTGCCAATGTTGGACAAGTGTCTGTTTTAGGTGAGGACGGTCAGTTTGATATTGAAGGAACGATATCTGAATGGAACGATTACTTTAAAGGAGCATATCCGGGTCTTTCCATTACAACATCATCCATGTCCGCTGGTATTAGTACGGGTGCCCCAATCTCGATTCGCTTAACAGGACGGGATATAGATACACTTCGTAACATTACAGAAGAAGTAAAAAATATGATTGCTGAAACAAACGGCACAATGAATATTACCGACTCAGCAGGTACTGCCCGCTATTCACTTGAATTTGAAGTGAATAAAGAAGCAATGGATCAAAATCTAGTTACTTATTCTAATTTAACAACAACCCTTCGACTAATTAGTCAAGGTTTAACAGTGACAAGTTTTGATACTGGTAATGAAGTTTATGATATTAAACTTTATTTAGAAAAACCTGAAGAAGATCCAACTGTATTATTCCAAAGATTGAGTGTGACAAGTGCAAATGGTAAACAAATACCGTTAGCACAACTTGTATCATTGAAACCAACTTTCACAGTTCAACAAATTTCACATTATAATTTGGAACGCTCAATTACTGTAGAAGCTGACGTGATGGACGGTGTTACAGCAACAGAAGCAATGCAAAAAATCTTGCCAAAGCTAGAAAGCATGAACTTACCAGACGGATATAAGTGGTCTATCGGTGGTGAGACAGAGCAAATGGCGGAATCCTTCACAGACTTAGGGAAACTGTTTGTCGCATGTATTATTATAATAATCATTTTAATTACTATTCAGTTTTATTCCCTTTCAATACCTGCAATTATCTTAACAACTGTTTACCTAGCTGCAAGTGGTGGGATTATTGGTATGTTCCTAACTAGAACTGCAATCGGTTTTATGTCCGTAATCGGTATAACTGCATTAGCTGGTATTGTTGTTCGAAATGGTATTGTATTAATCGAGTTTATAGAGGATGCAAGAAAAGAAGGTATGAATTTAAAAGAAGCTGTTTTAAAAGCAACAGAAGCCCGCTTCCGTCCTATTTTATTAACAGCTGCTGCCGCGGTTTTAGGGCTTTTACCTGTAGCATTAATTGGAGACATTCTATTTAGACCAATGGCGATTACAATTGTATCTGGTGTATTGTTCTCTACAGTTTTAACATTATTTGTTGTTCCATCTTTATATATGGTTATTGCCCAATGGAAAAATAAACGTCAACAAAAAAAATTACAAAAAAAGAATCTTGCTGAAAATTAATAGTATAGCAGAGGTGGTGTTCCTGAACGTTTTTCAGAACACCCCTTCTTCTTAATACTAGAAAGGAGATTAAATGTCGAAAAAAGAAAAGATTATACAAGTTGCAAGTACTCTCTTCTGTGAAAAAGGATATGAATATACTTCAGTCGATGAAATTGCTAAGGAATGCGGTATTTCAAAAGGCTCATTCTATAAAAATTTCCCTTCAAAGGAAGACTTATTAATAGCAATATTTGAAAAAATGCCTGGCGATTTAGAAAAATTATTACAGAAAATTCATAGCTCAAACTATGAATCTCACTCTCAAAAGCTATCCGACTTTATTACAATTGCTCTTGAATACATGCTTCATGATAAAGTGCCTTTTTATTTCGATACCACTACTTTATATCCAGCATTAATGAAAAAAAACTTACAAGGGAAAATTAACAGCATTGTCTTAGAAATTAATCTTTACTTGAGAGAATTCCTTCAAGATCTTTATGGTAAACAGATTAAAAATTACGAAGGAGATTTAATCTTTTTATTAAAAGGTATTATTTTTCAATTTATTCATTCATACCGGTTTTTACCAAACGTAGACCTACAAAAAGGTGCGGCGTTTATTGTCTCGATTTTTGAAATAATCGTCCATGGATTAATTGAGAAAAAACCAAACCCCCTTATTAGTCCTGATTGGGACGTAATTGAAATACTTAATAAATTTAATAGCCCTCTTAATAAAGGTTTGAGAATACAAAATATTTTAGAAAAAATAGAGCATGAGATTAATTCCTCCTCTATCATTACTAACCAAAAAGAACAGTATATAAAAGCGGTTTCACTATTAGCCGACGAGTGTACACACCCAAAACCAAAGGAATTTTTAGTAAATGCACTTATCACATATTTAAAAACTTTACCCAATACCGAAATTTATTGTGAAGAATTATTAATTGAAATAAGTAATAATGTGAATTAGAAGTTTTATAACAATTTAAACATAAAACTGAAATTTAATCATGAGCTCTTCTAGTAAGTGAGTATCATTAATAAATAGAAAATTAAACGGCTTTAATCTCTTTAGGTTAAGCCGTTTTTTGTTTCTTGTTATAATTTCTATCATCTTAAAAGTTTATTTACTAATACGATTTGAATCAATAACAAGATAATAATGACATTCCTCTTTTGAAAGGTTTATAAATCGATGGGATAAGTCTGCTTCAAAGTAGATTGAATCGCCTTTTTCCAATAGATATTTTTCCGGTTGGCTTCCTAATTCTATTTGTAATTTCCCTTGTGCAACATAAATGTATTCTTTAACACCACTTTCATGCGTAGGGAAAACTCCAGTTTCTTGCATCGGAGGGATAATATTTAATATAAACTCAATTCCTTTAGACGGAAATGAAGGAGATAAAAGGTGTCTCTCAACACCTGTAGATTCATCTTTATATATTAACCGTTTTTCAGAACGAATCACATAAACTTCTTTTTTTTGCTGTTCACCTAATAAATAAGAAATGGTCACTTCTAATCCTTCCGCAATTTGGGAAGCTACTTGAATTGAAGGATTTTTCTCCCCTCTTTCAATCATTGATAACATTGATTTACTAACTCCAGAACGGGATGCTAATTCTTCTAACGTTAAACCTTGTTTTTTTCTTTCTTTTTTTATGTTATAACCAAAATCCATATTACCCGCCTCAAATTCCACTATAGTGGAAAATAATTCAATATAGTGGACTTTTATTAAATCTTATTAAGAAGAAATGTATAAAACAAGGATACAAGGGGGAATTTTTGTGCTATATTTTATTGCACTTTTACCGATTTTAGGAGTTTTCGTCTTTTTATTTTTCCTTAAACAAACTACTTTACGTGCGGGGATGTTTTGTTATTTATTAACATTGCTCGTTACTTTGTTTTATCCAATGTTTAATCTTTTCACAGAAAATATAATAATATCCTCTCTTAAAGGTATTCTTATAGCATTTATAGCTGCATACGTTCTCTTTTTTGGTATTCTACTTTTTCATTTAATGAACTGTATCGGTGGAATTCAATCGATAGCATCAGCTATTTCCCAAGCAACGAATGATCGTATCCTTCAAGTAATAACTGTAGTAGTTGGTTTGTCACCTCTTCTCGAATTAACAAGTGGTTTTGGTATTGCATTTATGATTGTTACACCGGTTTTTATGCATTACAATTTTCCCCTGTAAAAGCCGTGTTATTAGGTCTCGTTAGTTTACTTGCTGTTCCTTGGGGTGCATTAGCAACTGGAACAGTTATAGGAGCAGAACTAGCAAGTGTACCACTTCAACAATTAGGAATAGGAACAGCTATTATAAGCATACCGGTTTTTGTTTATTTTATCGTAATTGCAGTTTTCATTGCTGGAGGAATACAGGGATTAAAATTGAAGTGGAAAGAAATAGTTTTATTTTCTACTACATTTTCGATTTCTATTTCTCTCTTTAATTATTTTGTAAGTGTTGAATTGGCAGAGATATTAAGTTCATTAATTACAACTGGAACTGGCTTTTTATTGATAAAGTTTCGAAAGAACCATTCAATTTGCTTACAAGAAAATGTTCCTACCATTAGTTTGCTAAAAGCTATTAGTCCGTATCTAATCCTAACCATTCTCATTTTCTTAACGAGATTATGGTCACCCTTTAGAGATTTTTTAATGGCTTATGGTGTTGTTAACATTCCATCACTATCTTTTTCAATAGCATTACTTTATTCACCAGGATTTTGGCTATTTGTAACTTGTATACTAGCCGTTCTTATCTTTAAAATTCCTAAAATTTTAGTCATCCAAGCGTTAAAAAGGACCATTGTTCAATGGGTTCCCTTTATGATTTCAACTTCAGCTTTTATAAGTATTTCTGAAATGATGGCCAATGCTGGAATGATAGCTACATTAGCAAATGTAGCTGCATTAATATTCGGAACAAGTTTTTTTTTATCTCTCCTTTCATTAGTGCTGTCGGTGGTTTTCTTACAGGTAGTAATACAGGTTCAAATGCAATGTTTATTAAATTACAATCGCAAACTGCCTTACAGGTCGGGGTATCTAATGATGTCCTAGTATTTTCTCAAAATGCTAGTTCATCTCATTCGACGATGGCAAATCCTGCTAGAGTAGCATTAGGGGCATCCATGTGTGGAGTTAAATCAGAGGAAAATAAATTGTTGAAAAGTATTTCTCTTATAGTATTAGGGGCAATTTTAGTAATTACCTTTACTTTAATAATCTGGATGACTTATATGTAGGTTCTTATCTAGTAGCGAACAATAAAAAGCAGTCAAAAGTTCGATTTTTATCGATCTTTCAACTGCGTTATTGTCATGGGATATGTTTTCTGACAAAAAATGAAAGTATGATTATTTGATAAATGTTGCAAGTGTAATGGAAGTCGTATCAATAGTTTCGGGGGCTACTTGTACGGCTTCCTCTTATAATTTATTAATTTCATAGTCTTTGAATAATTATTTCGATTCCTGTAATTACGGAATTGGGGGAGAAATAATTTTCTATTCAAACTAATAAGATTTAGGCATACCTAAAACATTTTGACCTAGAAAAGCAAGAATCATATTGTTGTTCACAGGGGCTACTTGGTACATACGTGTTTCACGGAATTTACGTTCGATATGATATTTATCGACAAACCCGTAGCCACCAAATGTATTTAGACAAACATTTGCAGCTTCCCAACTGGCTTCTGATGTAAGAAGTTTTGCCATATTTGCCTCTTCACCGCATTTCTCGTTTGCATCGAATTTACGCGCTGCCTCATAACGTATTGCATCCGCAGCTTTTACAGTTGCATATGCACGAGCAATTGGATATTGAACACCTTGATTTTGGCCAATTTGACGATTAAACACGACACGTTCATTGGCATAACGAACTGCTTGATCAATAAAGAAGTATGCATCTCCAATAGCTTCAGCAGATAATAAAATACGCTCAGCATTCATACCATCTAATACATATTTAAATCCTTTTCCTTCTTCTCCAATCAAGCTTTCAAAAGGGATTTTCATATTTTCGTACCATACTTGATTCGTTGCGTAGTTAAACATTGCACGCACCTTTTCTGATTTAAATGCCCCAGGTTGTTTTTCACGGATGTCACGTAAGTCGATTAAAAACAAACTTAACCCTTGTGATTTCTTTTCACCTACTTGATCAATTGGTGTCGTACGTGCTAATAACATTAACAAATCTGTTTGAAGTACGCGACTAGTCCAGTTTTTATGACCATTAATGATATAACCATCTTCTGTTTTTTCTGCAAAAGTTTCAATTGCAGAAGTATTGGAACCTGCTTGTGGCTCTGTTACTGAAAAGGCTTGGAATCGAATTTCACCAGCGGCTATACCTGGTAAATATTTTTGTTTTTGCTCTTCAGAACCGTGTTTTAACAAAGCTCCCATTGTATACATTTGTGCGTGGCAAGCAGCTGCATGCCCTCCTGAACGATGTATTTCTTCTAGAATAATACTCGCTGGTTTACTTGAAGTTCCACTTACTGTACTTCGCCAAAAAGGAAAACGTCAAAAGCCGCGTGAAACAAGAGGTCGCTTTAATATTGGGACGCCTATTTCAAAACGTCCAAAAGAAGTACGTAAACGAGAAATATTTGGGCACTGGGAACTCGATACGGTTGTTTCGGGACGTGGGCAAGCAAAAGGTTGTGTTGCCACATTTATCGAACGTAAAACACGTTGGTATTTTGGCGTATTAAT
>JAEXYZ010000026.1 GCA_023405135.1 Bacillota bacterium
ACTTAGAAAGAAAATTTTATGGCGCCAAATTATAAGGGAAGTGAGTGCTTAGGTTTTACACTCACTTCTAGAGAGTTTGTTAAATTTATGTTATTTTGGTGAATTAAACACCACCATATTTGACAAAGAACCGTTATTCTGTATGAAGAAAGTTCTATTAGGTAAACGCAGCCTTCCAGCAAGAAATATAGAGACTTTGTGTATTTAGAATGCACACCTAATAAACTTGATTTAAGTAAAACCCCAACACTATTAGTTCTAAAAGTATGTTTTTTTGTCTATGTTGAAACAATTTTTAGTTTCGTCCGTATAAAAGAAGAGAGAAGAGGTGCTTATTGTGCGAAAACAGTTGATGTTTCAAATACCGAGGAAAGGTTTGACCGTATGGAGACTATATGGTTTTATTACTACTTTAATCGTTGTAGTTTTAATGGGGATTCTAAGCTTTTTAGTACATCAATTTGATTGGCCATCGTTTATTTTTTACATAGCAATAGCATTAGGCTTAATTGTAGCAATAACTTCAATTTGGTTATTTCCAAAAATTCGTTGGGATCACTGGCGTTATGAAGTTCGTGAACACGAAATAGAAATACAAAGTGGTTTGTTTATCGTAACTACAACATTAATTCCAATGGTTCGAGTCCAACATGTTGATACGTCACAAGGTCCAATACTAAAAAAATATGATTTATCAAATATTTCAATTTCAACCGCAGCAACAACACATATAATACCAATGCTTATTACACAAGATGCAGATAATTTACGTGCGCGTATTTCTGAACTTGCAAGGGTGGCAGAAGATGATGTCTGATAAAAAATATAGGCTTCACCCGGTGTCAGCAATTATTAATTTTGTTAAGGGATTAAAGGAATTAATTATCCCGTTCATAATCATTTTTGTTGCAAATGGTTTTAATCTTTCATTTAATCTAAGAGAAGAAGGATTTTGGGCAAATATAGTGCCGCTTTTAATCTTTACTCTTATTTCAATCATTTATTTATTTTCAGGAATTATTAAATGGTGGACATATGTCTATTGGTTTGAGGACAATGAATTAAGAATAACTTATGGTCTTTTTGTAAAAAAGAAACGCTTTATTCCATTCGATCGTATTCAAAGCTTGAATTATAAAGAAGGTATTTTTCATCGTATTTTTGGTCTTGTTCAAGTAATTGTTGAAACAGCCGGAAGTACAGATGGAAAACCGGAAGCAATATTAACTGCAATAACAAAAGAAGCTGCAAATACAATTGAGTATGAGACACGTAAAGTAAAACAGACAATTCATCATGAGGATGAAATTTTAATCGAGGAACAAGAAAAAAAGCAACAAATCAATGTGATTCATAAAATGTCATCAAAGGATTTAGTCATTTTAGCAACGACTTCAAATAGTATAGGAGTTGTGCTTGCTGGGGTAGCTGCTGTACTGACGCAGTTATCGGAGTTTATACCGTATGAATGGATTTTTGAGGAATTATCAGAATTCGTAAAGTATGGATTTGTTGTTGTTACGATTACTATTTTTGCTGCATTCTTTATGGCATGGCTTGTTTCGATAGCAATTACATTTATTAATTATTACGATTTTACAGTGATAGAGGAAGATGAGCGTTTAATTGTTACCCGGGGATTATTAGAGAAAAAGCGTATAACAATACCGCTAAATCGAATTCAAGCGATTAAATTTGTTGAAAATCCGTTCAGACAAATGTTCGGATACACAGCGGTTGTAGTTGAGAGTGCAAGTGGTGGCTTTGGGAAAAATGACAAGCAAATAACGTTATTCCCTTTAATTTCTAAAAAACAGGCTTATAAACCACTACAACAATTACTACCACAGTTTGAGTGGACGGTTACATTGACAAGACCGCCTAAGAAGGCAAGACCATTTTTTTACCGTATCGATTTCATATGGTTAATACCTATCATTGTTATTTGTTCTTATTTCTTTTCCCCATTAGGTCTTTTGTCGATCCTCTTAGTTATACCGGTTATTTTAATAAGATTATGGCAATATAAAACGACTGGATTTGCAATTAATGGGCAGCAATTAACTATTGTCTATCGGATGTTTAGTCGGATTACTTTTATAGTTGAAAAAAATCGTATACAAGCAACTGAATGTAAGCAAAGTTTATTTCAAAAAAGAAAAAACCTTGCTTCAATTCAAATCACAGTAATGTCGGGGATGGCAGGGGCAACAGCAAAAGCATCCAATTTAAAAGAACAAGATGCCGAGGTTGTCATGAAATGGTTTGAACGTACGACGTTTGAGCTAGATGTGTGGGAAAATAAAAACGGGTATGACAATCATTAATTGTCACACCCGTTATATTTTCACTTTTTCCGCCAACGTAAAATGTTCTTTGGTGAAAAATAGGAAAGTCCGAGCAAGAAGCCTGTTACTAATCCACCAATATGGCCAGCTCTATTTACGTCAGGGGATAAAAACGTAATAACGACACTTATAATAATTAATGGCATAATAATTTGTTTGAGCTGTGGCATTGTTTTGCGTGTATAATATACAAGCCCAGCGAATGCTCCAAAGATACCAAATATCGCTCCGCTTGCACCAACACTTGCATACATACCATCTTGTGTTACATAAGTTGCAACATTTCCAAAAATACCGGCCAAAAAGTAAATTGTTAAAAAGCGAGCTTTACCTGCGATTTTTTCAAGTTCAGGACCGAATAGGAATAATGAAAACATATTAAATAAAACATGGAAAAAACCACCATGTATAAAAATAGAAGTAATAATACGCCACCATTGTCCTTCTTTAATTAAATAATTAACACTCATACCTGAGTAAAAGAAAAAATCACCGAAAACAGGTAATACTGTTAAAATATAAACAATGAAATTAAGTCCAATAATAAAAGAAACAACAGGATAGAACTTTATAAATTGTTTAAAATTTTCTCTACGAATAAACATATATCCACCTCTTATATAAATCATTATACATTGTATTTGAATAATAAATAAAGGAGAACATTAAAATGATAAAAGGTATCGGATTAGATATTGTTGAGATAAATCGAATTGAAAAAGCGATGAAAAGATCAGGAAAATTTCAAGAACGAATATTATCTGAGCATGAATTGAATATATTTTATCAACTATCAGAAAAAAGGAAAGTTGAATTTTTGGCGGGGAGGTTTGCTGCAAAAGAGGCATATTCAAAAGCAAATGGTACTGGTATCGGAAAAGGCTGTGAGTTTCATCAGATTGAAGTGTTAAAAGATGATTTAGGTAAACCAACTTTATATTTCGATGGGAAAATAGTGAGTGGACATGTTAGTATCACACATTCAAAAGAATATGCAGTAGCTCAAGTTATCTTAATTCAATAATACATAGATTTATAATTATTTGCGATGTTGTCCAAAAGTGATAGCATAAAGTTAGACAACCACTCATATATTTGACGTATCGGAGCTGAAAGTAGAAGAAAGGATGGAGTTTTGAGACACAAATTAATCGCTTTTATTGTCATGTTGTTAAGTGTGCTAATGCTTGCTGCTTGTGGGGAGGATTCACCGGAAGAAGTTTTAAAGGATCTAAATAACAAATGGAATGACGTAAAAGGGTACGAGCTAGATGCCACAATGGAAATCAAAACAGGTGCTGAACCAAGAGTTTATGATGTAAACGTGTGGTATACTGAACCAGACTATTATCGAGTAAAGGTAACACAACAAGGCGAAGATGTAACTCAAATGATTATTCGAAATAAAGAAGGAGTATTTGTTGTTACACCTTCTTTAAGAAAAACGTACAAGTTCCAAAGTGAATGGCCAAAACAAAATAGCCAAGCCTACCTAATTGGTGCATTAGCAGAAGATTTACTTGCTGATAAGAATGTCCAAATGGAAGAAGATGAGAAAAAATATATCTTCACAGCTGCAACTAGAAACAATCATAAGAGCATTATGCCTAAGCAAAAAATTACTGTAGATAAAAAGACAATGTTACCAACAACAGTATCAGTTTTAAATGAAACAGAAGAAGAACAATTATTAATTTCATTTAAAAATATTGATTTAGGCATGAAGCATAAAGAAAGTGAATATGCAGTTGAAAAATTTAATAATAATGAAGAAGAAAAAAGTACAGCTAGTGCCGATATGGAAAGTAAAGAATTCCAAACATATTATCCGATGTTAGATTGGGTAAAACTAGCTGAAGAGAAAACGGTTAGTGAAGATGGACTAGAACGCGTTATATTAACTTTTGAAGGTGAAAAAGCGTTTACGCTAGTTCAGCAACCGGTTGTTTATGATGAAACCTCAACAGTTCCTGTATTTGCACCGGGGGATCCTGCAGATTTAGGATTTACAATTGGAGCAATTACAGATAATTCTATAAGCTGGGAACGTGATGGTGTATCATTCTTTATCGCATCAAATAATTTAACAAAAGATGAGATGATGGAAGTTGCAGCTTCAGTTACACCAGGCGGTTTGAAATAAGAAATATGATTAATAGTAAAAAAATATAAAAAATACCAAAAATCGTAGTTTATAAATAAAAAAAGAGGGTATATATATAATGCAAAACATACAACACTTCCGTCCAACAAAAGCTATTATTAATTTACAAGCCATTCAAAACAATATCCGTCATTTAAAAGAACATTTAAAACCAAATGTTCAAATAATGGCGGTAGTTAAAGCAAATGCTTACGGTCATGGAGATGTAGAGGTAGCTCGCGCGGCAATTGAAGCAGGTGCTTCGATGTTAGCTGTTGCAACACCAGAAGAAGCGCTCCATGTCCGCAAGCATTTCCCTAATATTGATATTTTAATTTTAGGGTATTCACCTGTTTCATTTGCTCCATATGCTGCAAATGAAAATATAACATTAACGGTCTTTTCTACCGATTGGGTTCAGAATGTTCAGTCATTAAATTTGAACAAACCATTAAAACTACATATTAAAATTGATACTGGCATGGGTAGAATAGGTGTAACTACAATAGAAGACTTATTGCATCTATATCATTCGATTAGTTTATCTTCTAATTTAATTGTTGATGGTGTATTTACTCACTTTGCAACAGCAGACGAAGAAGATGAAACATACTTCGATAAACAAGTGAAAATGTTTGAACAGTTTATTAGCCAATTATCAGTGAAGCCAAGAATTGTACATGCTGCAAATACTGCGACAATGCTAATGAAGGATCGACATCTACAATTTGATGCAGTACGTTTTGGTATTTCCATGTATGGTCTTGCACCTTCTGCCTATGTAAAAACAAAATTACCGTTTCCATTACAAACAGCTTTCTCATTAGAAACAGAACTTATCGAAGTTAAACAAATTCTGGCAGGTCAGTCTATTGGTTATGGTGCAACATTTACAGCTACAGAACCGTCCTTTATAGGGACAATACCAATTGGATATGCTGATGGTTTAATACGTAAATATAGTGGACAACATGTATTAGTAGATGGCAAACGAGTCCCAATTATTGGTCGAATTTGTATGGATCAATGTATGATATTATTACCTACTGCATATAATATAGGTGAAAAAGTAACTTTAATTGGTAAACAAAATGAAGAAGAAATAACAATCGATGAATGGGCATCAAAAGTAGATACAATAAACTATGAAGTTCCTTGTATTATCACTTCAAGGGTGCCTAGAATCTACAACACAATATTATAAAATACGACAAAATCTCCAACAAAAACCGATATAATTACAAGTATTGATAGATTTTTTAATTCTTTTCTTTTCATCTCATCTTTTCGATGATAGAATGAGAACAGAAGTGAGAATGGTACGGTTTTTGTGGAGGTGCTTGTTTTGTACGCAAAAAAAGTTGAAGAAGAAAAGGAAGTAAATCTTACTCTTCCTCAAGAAATGTTAAATGAATTTAATCATACACTTGAGCAAAAATCTGGAGACAAGGAGAGTTTTGTTTATATTTCGTCTCGTAGATTATCAACGCACAAGCAACCAAATCAAATACGGGAAGCTTTAATGAAAGGCTATGTAGAAATGTCGCAAATAAATCTGTCAATTTGTAGCGAATGTCTGCATGCAGAATATGAAGCGGAGCATACGGTAGAGCGTCTCGTAAGCGGGGGATGACATTTTTGATTGTGAAACGAGGGGACGTTTTTTTTGCAGATCTCTCACCAGTTGTTGGATCTGAACAAGGCGGTACTAGGCCCGTATTAATCATTCAAAATGATATAGGAAATCGCTTTAGTCCGACTGTAATCATCGCTGCAATTACTGCGCAAATTCAAAAAGCAAAATTACCAACACATGTCGAAATCGATGCGAAAAAATATGGATTCGAACGGAATTCGGTAATTTTGCTTGAACAATTGCGCACAATAGATAAATCTAGACTTACAGATCGTATTACGCAGTTAGATGAAGAACTTATGGAGAAAGTTGACGTTGCACTTGAAATAAGTCTGGGGTTAATGAAATTTTAAATACATAATAGTAAAAGCATCTACTTAACTTAACTTTAAGTAGATGCTTTTTTAATATCTAAACATTCATTTGTCATTATAATGAAAATATTATGTATATTAAGAACTATGTAATTGAAGTATATATATCCGATAAGATATATTAGATATAACGAGTTTTAATTACATAATTTACTAGAATAATAAAATATCAAATAGTTTTCCAATATTTTCGTTATTTTGGCGGAGGTGCAGTCATGTCAGACAAGACGACGGTTCAAATTGTTACAGAATTAGATATTGTATCTGCACGTCAACTTGGTCGTAATGAAGCGAAAGCTATCGGTTTTAATAAAGTTGATCAAGCGAGAATTGCAACGGCAATTAGTGAATTGGCAAAAAATATATTTTTATATGCAAGTGTTGGGAGAATTATTATTAAAAGAATAGGAAAAAATGAAAATAGTGAAAAAGGTATTGCAATTATTGCTATTGATAAAGGTCCTGGAATTCCAGATGTAGGGAAAGTTTTGGAGTATTCTCCTATGGCTAATAACGGAGCAGGCTTGCGTGCTGTAAAAAGACTAATGGATTTAATTGAAATTCAATCTGAAATAGGGATGGGTACAATTGTTCGAATTGAGAAATGGCTAAGATAGGAAGTGTACTATTTGCAACAGCTAAAAATTCAATATAAAAAGATTTTATCTGATTACATATTAAATCAAAATGAAAGCAATTTATATATCGGTCAAAATTTAATTAAACAGTTAATACAAAAAAACGTAACACCAGAAGATGTAATTGGTATTCACAAACAAGCAATCGAAGAAATTTATGATAATATTCCAGAATCACTATCTCATTCCTACGATTTTTTAATTGAGGTAATGGTTCACTTCGGATTGAAAATTAAGGAACATCAATGGTTACTTATGAAGCAAGAGGAAATCCGTATTGAAATGGACATCGCTGCAAAAATTCAAAGTTTATTATTAGAAACAACGATTCCAACTCCTAGAGGTCTCGATATAGGGATGGTCTCTATTCCAAAAAGGAAAATGAATGGTGATTACGTTCATTTTTTACACGATGATGAAAATTTTTTAAGTGTAGCAGTGACAGATGTTGTAGGAAAAGGTGTTCCTGCAGCTCTTTGTATGTCTATGGTGAAATATGGTTTAGACACATTGGAATATGCCAATAGCAATCCTTCCTATGTTTTAGAGGTGTTAAACAAAATTATTGAAAAAAGCGTTGACGACAGCATGTTTGTATCATTATTTTATGGAAGGTATAACTTAAACAACGATATTTTTACTTGGGCATCGGCTGGACATGAACCAGCACTATATTATAATGCGAAGGAAAATTCCTTTTACAATTTAGAATCTAAAGGTCTGCTATTAGGAATTTTACCTGAAATCAAATATACACAGCATGATATTAAATTAGAAAAAGATGATTTTCTCATTCTAATGACAGATGGTGTAACAGATTTTCGGAAAATAGAGGAATTTGATTCAAGAGAGTATATTAAACAGCTTGCGTATTCATATAGTCGATTAACTGCCCAACAAATGTGTGATGAATTATACAAAGATCTAAATAAATTGCAAGATTTTGATCTGAATGATGATTTTACTCTTGTAATATTAAAAAAATGAAATTAATAGGTTTAAACATTTTTAGTTAAGGGAAGGAAAAGGTAGGTCTATATGGAGGTGTCCTCAATGAATGTAAATGTACAATTTCGAGGAGAAGGAGATTTACTACTAGGGTTTATAGAAGGTGAGCTTGACACTTTCACTGCACCGACATTACGTGATGAATTCAACTCAATAAGTATTTCGCAAGGATTAGTTATTGAGTTGGATTTATCAAATGTGAAATTTATGGATAGTACAGGTCTAGGAGTGTTTGTTGCCTTTTATAAGAAAGTAATGAAAGAAAATGCCCATTTAAAATTAGTAAATTTGTCAAGTAGATTAACAAGATTATTCGAGATTACAGGTCTTAGTGAGCTAATGGATATTGAAACGGCCGACAAGGGGGACTAAGCATTGAAAGCATTTGACTACGTTGAAATTAGAATTCCTTCAAAGCCACAATACGTTAGTGTTATTAGACTAACAATCTCGGGAATAGCAACTAGAATTGGTTTTTCATACGATCAAATAGAAGATTTGAAAATTGCTGTTAGTGAAGCCGTTACAAATGTTGTACAACACGCATATAGAGACAATGAAGAGGGAGAAATTGTCATTGGTAGTGCACTGTATAAACATAAAATAGAAATAATGGTATCTGACTATGGTAATAGCTTTACCTTCGAAGAAATTAAATCGAAAATCGGCCCTTATCGTGAAGATGAAAATATAGCACTATTACGTGAAGGTGGACTAGGGTTGTACTTAATGGAATCTTTAATGGATGAGGTGAGAGTGAATAACGAGGGTGGAGTAACTGTTTTCATGACAAAATATGTCACAAGAGAGCAGGTGAACGATAATGTCGAAAGAATCACCACATAAAAATACATCCACAGAGAAAGTTTTATTGTGGATTGAGCAATATCAACAATATGAAGATGATGTTGCTCTAACAAATTTAGTTTTACATTATACAAATTTAGTAGAATCGATTGCAAAAAAGTATTCTTATGGCAAATCTAATTATGAAGATATTGTACAAGTCGGTATGCTTGGTTTGTTAGGGGCGATTCGACGTTTTGATGCGTCATTTGGAAGAAGTTTTGAAGCATTTGCTGTTCCGACAATTGTCGGAGAAATCAAACGTTTCTTACGTGACAAAACGTGGGATGTTCATGTCCCTCGTCGTATAAAAGAGCTTGGTCCAAGAATAAAAGCGGCTGTTGAAGTTTTAACTGTCGAATTACAACATTCACCGTCTATAAATGAAATTGCAAGTTATTTAGAAGTAGAGGAAGAAGATGTATTGGAAGCGATGGAAATTAGCAGAAGTTATCAAGCGCTTTCAATGGATCACTCAATCGATGGTGATTCAGACGGTGGGAAAGTAGCATTAATTGAAATTATCGGTAAAGAAGATGACGGCTTTGAAAAAACAAACCTTAGAATTGTTGTCTCGGAAGCAATGGGTATTTTATCTGACCGAGAAAAAGAAATTATAAAAATGACCTTTTTAGAACAACTAAGTCAAAAAGAAGTTGGAGATATTCTAGGTATCTCTCAAATGCATGTTTCCCGTATACAACGAAAGGCAATAAAAAAACTCCAAGATGTTATTACGGCAAGTGGAGGGGTATAGGGAATTCTCCTTTTTAACAAAAACAATAAGAAATGAGTTTGAAGTTAATGGGACAAGTCTACTCTAGATGTATACATTAGGGTAGGCTTATTATTTTATGTTAAATTAAGAAATTGAAGGATTTCTTTGGAGTTTATAATAAAGGGCTTGTGCTTCCCAATACGAACCTTCAGGGGGGGACTATGGGGCTAAACAAGGTTAACCAGGGGAAATAGCTTATTTAGAAGAAAGTGAAAAACAAATGGTAAAATAAAAGTATCTTCAATACTCTTATAAAAGAGTTGATTGAAGAAAAGTCACGGGATTTATAAATAAATTTTGAGTAGTTAACTAAAGTGATCGTATCATGTAACAGAGGTTAACTGGCTAGCACCTACGCACAAACCAGAGTCTATAATCTGGGCGACGATGGTTAGCAAAAAAGTGTAATTCGTATAAAAGTGAAAGGCAGTGGAATGATGGACCTAAAGAAAATGCTACAGATGATTGCATCAGATACAAAAGTAAAACCATCTCAAGCAGAAGCAGTTATAAAATTGTTAGAAGATGGCAATACAGTCCCATTTATAGCTCGTTATAGAAAAGAAGCAACGGGATCATTAGATGAAGTACAAATTAAATCAATTGAAGATCGATACCATTACATACAACAACTCGAACAACGTAAAGAAGAAGTTATTCGATTGATTGAAGAACAAGGTAAATTAACGGAAGAATTGTCAACGGCTATTCAAGCAGCAACTGTTTTACAACGAGTAGAAGATTTATATCGCCCATATAAACAAAAACGTCGCACGAAAGCTACAATTGCAAAAGAACGAGGGCTAGAACCGTTAGCAGACGAGTTAATGAAGTTTAATAAAGAAAACATTGCTGAGATTGCTCTTCCTTTTGTTGATGAGGAAAAAGGTGTGGCCACTGTTGAAGACGCGTTAGCAGGGGCAAAAGATATTTTAGCAGAAAGATTTGCAGATGATGCTGCAGTACGAGATAAATTAAGAAAGCTTTCTTGGAAAGAGGGACGTATCCTTACATCTGTCAAAGATGCTGAAAAAGACGAAAAGAAAGTTTTCGAAATGTATTATGAATATGAGGAGCCGGTCAAATATATCGTTCCCCATAGAACACTTGCTATTAATCGTGGAGAAAAGGAAGAGATATTGAAGGTATCGATAGTTGTACCAATTGATCAAGTACTTCAAGTGATGGAAAAAGAATGGCTACCATTGAATTCTTCTTCGCCTTCAATATCGCATGTGAAAGAAGCGATTGAAGATGCCTATAAACGATTGATTCAACCATCTATTGAACGAGAGCTTCGCAATGAATTAACTGACAAAGCTGAAACACAGGCGATTCATATATTCTCAGAAAACTTAAGAAGTCTTTTGCTACAACCTCCTATGCGTGGAAAAGTAGTACTTGGAGTAGACCCGGCATATCGAACAGGCTGTAAGTTAGCGGTAGTCGATGAAACAGGTAAAATGTTAGAGGTTACAGCGATTTATCCACATCCACCTAAACCAGATGTAGAAAAATCAAAAGCTATTATTAAATCCATATTAAATAAATATCCAATTAGTATTATTGCTATTGGAAATGGAACAGCTTCTCGTGAAACGGAGCAATTTATCGCCGATGTTTTGAAAGAAGTAGATCGCGATATTGCTTATGTTATTGTAAATGAAGCTGGTGCCTCTGTTTATTCCGCATCTGAAATAGCGCGGAACGAATTTCCAGATTTGCAAGTTGAACAAAGAAGCGCAGTTTCAATTGCAAGACGTTTGCAAGATCCATTATCTGAGCTTGTAAAAATTGAACCGAAAGCAGTCGGAGTGGGACAATATCAACATGACGTATCACAAAAGAAACTTGCAGAATCATTGACATTTATTGTAGAAACAGCAGTTAACCAAGTAGGGGTAGATGTGAATACTGCTTCAGCTTCTTTACTACAGTACGTTTCTGGTTTATCAAAAACAGTTGCTGAAAATATTGTTAATGTTCGTAGTGAGACAGGGAAATTTTCTTCTCGTGCACAATTAAAGAAAATTCCACGATTAGGAGCGAAAACATATGAGCAAGCAATTGGATTTTTGCGTATTCCAGAGGCGAAAAATCCGCTTGATGCTACAGGTATTCACCCTGAAAGTTATAAATTAGCAGAGGATATTTTAGCCGCAGTAGGACTTACTAAGAAAGATGTCGGGTCAAAAAAATGTGAGGAAGCCCTTGCACAGGTAAATATATCTGAGTTAAGCGGCCAACTAGAAGTTGGAGAAGTTACAGTTAAAGATATAGTCGATACATTAATGAAGCCTTCTCGAGATCCGCGTGATGCATTCCCACAGCCATTATTAAAAACTGATGTTTTAAAAATGGAAGATTTAAAAGTAGGTATGGAATTACAAGGAACCGTTCGGAATGTTGTTGACTTTGGTGCTTTTGTAGATATTGGTGTTAAACAAGATGGTTTAGTGCACATTTCCAAATTACAAAAACGACGTATTAAACATCCGTTAGAAGTGGTGTCTTTAGGTGATATAGTAACTGTTTGGGTTGAAAAAGTTGAGGTAGACAAAGGAAGAATTGCTTTAACAATGCTCCCACCTGAAAATCAAATTGAGCAATAAATTGTTCGAGTTAAAGTGTCCAGAAAGTAAAAATTTCTGGACACTATTTCTTTAAAAAGTGTTTTTCTAAAGCAGTTTGTCTATGAAAGCTACTATAGAAAAGATATTATTTTCACAAAATTCTACAACGAAAGCTTTGTTGAAGGATAAAGAGAACATTTCCAATGACTTTATGGGCCTCTGCTTTTATGTTACATTTGTTGGTTGTATGGAGGGATTAGAATGACAGATAAAGAACTTCAAGTTTTCGTAGAAGAAATTTCTTTAAAGTATTTCAACGAACCGTTTTTACATAAAGCTTATTTCAATAATAGATTACGAACTACAGGAGGACGCTATTTATTACGTAGTCATAATATTGAATTTAATAGAAAGTCTTATGAAATATTCGGGATTGAAGAATTGCGCGGGATTGTTTTACATGAATTGTGCCATTATCATTTGCATATTCGAGGAATGGGGTATAAACATCGTGATGCTGATTTTCGTGCATTATTAAAAAAAGTAGGTGCACCACGTTTTTGTTCTACTATAGAAGAGAATAAGAAAGTGCATAATACAAAATTGTATATTTATGAGTGTGTTAAATGCAATCAGCAATATATAAGAAAAAGAAAAATGAACATAGCGAAATATCGATGTGGTAAATGTATGGGGAGCTTAAAGAAAATAAACGAAATAAATAATATGTAATGATTCAATTAGGTTATAGTAAAGGGTAGTGGAAATTCGTTTATTATCAAAATATATAGTAGTTATGTTTATATATTAACGTTACAAAATAGTTGAATGAATTTTATTATTTTTGCACATTCTATTAAAAGCTGTTGATTATAGGTGGTCGTAAATAGTGTCAAACCCTTTAAATATTAAGGGTTTATAAGATGATAAAGAAAAAGTTAAAAAATGTTGTGTAAAGTGTTGACATTATCTATAACTGTCTCTATAATAGTAAAAGTCGACAAGATAAGTCGAAAACATTCCGAAGTAGCTCAGTGGTAGAGCAACCGGCTGTTAACCGGTTGGTCGTAGGTTCGAGTCCTACCTTCGGAGCCATGGCCCGTTGGTCAAGTGGTTAAGACACCGCCCTTTCACGGCGGTAACACGGGTTCGAATCCCGTACGGGTCACCATTTGAATGAACTTAAATATGTCGCTAAGGTCCCGTGGTGTAGCGGTTAACATGCCTGCCTGTCACGCAGGAGATCGCCGGTTCGATCCCGGTCGGGACCGCCATTTTTGGGGTATAGCCAAGCGGTAAGGCAACGGATTTTGATTCCGTCATGCCCAGGTTCGAATCCTGGTACCCCAGCCATTTATTTGAGAGCCATTAGCTCAGTGGTAGAGCATCTGACTTTTAATCAGAGGGTCGAAGGTTCAAGTCCTTCATGGCTCACCAGTTTTTTCTTGACAAACTGTCGAGATGGTGTACAATTAATAGAGTCTTCATTGAACGCGGTCGTGGCGGAATGGCAGACGCGCTAGGTTGAGGGCCTAGTGGGGGCAACCCCGTGGAGGTTCAAGTCCTCTCGGCCGCACCAAATAGCACTACATTTCCAACAATACGCGCCCGTAGCTCAATTGGATAGAGCGTCTGACTACGGATCAGAAGGTTGTGGGTTCGACTCCTGCCGGGCGCGCCATATAAAAATTTTAAATATGCGGGTGTAGTTTAATGGTAAAACCTCAGCCTTCCAAGCTGATGTCGTGAGTTCGATTCTCATCACCCGCTCCAAATATGAACCTTGAAAACTGAACAACAAAACGTTAATGAATAAAGTTTTTAGTAACTGACCCTCGTCAGTGAACGAAACACAAATTTGGACATCAAATATGATGCCAGTGTAATTTAGAGCTTTTATCAAATTTTTCTTTTATGGAGAGTTTGATCCTGGCTCAGGACGAACGCTGGCGGCGT
>JAEXYZ010000032.1 GCA_023405135.1 Bacillota bacterium
ATAATAATCCAGCTGAAAATGCGATTCGCCCGAATGTAATCGGCCGAAAAAATTGGTTATTCTCTGTCAGTGAAGCTGGTGCTAGAGCGAATGCGATCTGTTTGAGTTTAGCAGAAACTGCAAAAGCGAATGGCATCGACTTCTATCATTATTTAGTGAAGTTATTTACGGAGCTACCCAACTTACCAATTCATCAACAACCTGAGATTTTACAAAACTACATGCCTTAGTCGAAATCGATTCAAGAAGTGTGTGCAAAAACTAAAATTATATTTTTTTAATAGTTGTAATAATAATCCCTCATTTTCAACATAATCAATTGTTGAATCAACCATTCTAACTAATTTTCCATCCCTAATTTCAAAACCTTCTTTCATAAGAAGTCTATTTCTCTATCACTATTTTACAAATAAATCCTATAAAATAACGAAAATAGTGTCCATTTTCATTCCAATTGAAAACCCTCTATTCTAAAGACTTTACAGACGTGGACACTTTACAAGGTATAATAAGCGAAGTAGTTATAAAAACGAAAAATAGTGAAGAATTTGAGGTTATTATTGTTACTTCTATTTGTGAAATACATTCACCTATGTATTTATTACCTAAGTCTTTTCCAAATGTTACATACACTATGTAATAAAAAATTGTAGTTCAGAAACATTATGAGACTTTTTTAGCTTACCATAAAACGAAATAAGGCTGTTCTGAAATTGACCTTCAGAACAGCCTATCTATATTGGATGTTACACTGTTATGGGAGCAAAAAATTCATCGTAAAGGGCACGTAAAATTTGATTTTCAGCTTGTTTTAGTACACCAAATACTAAACTTACTTCCGAAGAACCTTGATTGATCATTTCAATATTTGCACCAGTTCTTGAAATTGCTGAAGCCGCGCGTGCAGCTAAACCTGTATTATTACGCATACCTTCTCCAACGATCACAATTAACGATAAACCATGTCTGAAATATACATCATCAGCATGTAATTCTTCTTTAACGCGCTTTACGATGCGCTCTTCCACTTCATCTGTTAACTGATTTGAACGAATAACAACAGAAATATCGTCTAAACCAGATGGTGTATGCTCATAAGAAATATGTTCCTCTTCGATAATTTGAAGCAATTTGCGGCCAAATCCAATTTCTCGATTCATTAAATATTTCGAAACATATAATATTGAAAATCCGCTATCTGCAGATATACCCGTTACTGGACGACCTGTTAAAGGGCGTGAAGGGACAATTTTTGTTCCAGGTGCAGAAGGATTATTTGTATTTTTAACTGTGACAGGAATGCCTAATTTGTAAACTGGCATTAATGCTTCGTCATGGAAAACGGAGAATCCAGAATATGAAAGTTCCCGCATTTCACGATACGTAAGTTCTGAAATACCAACTGGGTTATTTACAACTTTTGGATTTGCAGAAAATACAAAATCTACATCAGTAAAGTTTTCATAAAGATCTGCTTTCACAGCTGCTGCTAAAATAGAGCCAGTAATATCAGAGCCACCACGGTCAAATGTACGTAAAATCCCCTCTTTTGTATAGCCGAAAAATCCAGGGAAGACAATAATTTTATCGTCTTTTCCTAAGTCTTTTAAGTTTTCATATGCCTCTGGTAGCGCAAATGTACGTTCAGGATAATCACTTAAAATTAACTTTTCTTTAGGACTTACATATTTTGCATGTAAACCAATGGAATTGAAGTATTCTGCAATTAATTTTGCATTATTATCTTCACCACTAGCCTTAATATTATCTATATATAAATTTTTATTTGATTTATCGGAAGCGACACGTTCTTGTAAATCATTTTTAATAACATCGCAAATTGTATCGTCTAAGCCAAGTTCATCTGTAATTTCTTTAAATCGATTTACAACAATTTGTAATTTCCCGGCTACATCACCATTATTTAATGATGCATCAGCTAATTCGATTAAAAGATCTGTTACTTTTATATCATCGCCAAAACGTTTACCAGGGGCAGATACTGCTACAATCTTTCTATCAGGATTTGATTTTACAATATTCGCCACTTTTTTAATTTGCTCTGCGTTAGCAACGGAAGTACCACCAAATTTACATACTATCATTTCATCAGATCCTTACTATTCAAAATTGTATTTTCCGAAAAAACATTTGATTGTTCACAGTGTACAAATTTTCTCTACTTACGTCAAGTCTATTTATAGAAAACATTATTATTTTATCAAAAAGTCTTCAGAAGTAACATACAAATTTACTGTTAATATCCACCACTAGTTGGAAAATTATAATCGGTATCCGCGTAAAACTTACAGGTCAATTTATTATATGTAAGTTCTTTTTGTTCGGTAGCATGTTTTCTTATTTTAGTGGAATATTAATAATCAAATAAAACCGTGTACATCCTTTCACAAGATACACACGATTTCTACAAATATACTTAAATATTAAAATTTAATTTATACACTCATATCGTCATTTTATTATATAACAAGTTTCCTTATACGCAATATAGAAATAATAGCAAATTTATTAAAATTCAATATTATTTACCTTCGCTCTGTTATTCACTTAATGATTATCAACAAAACTATATACATATTAATATAAGAAGTAATGAAACATTGTTTAAAGTATTTCAATTTTATTTCGATCCGAGATAATTTGGCTTTTCATTTATGATAATTAATAGTAACCATTAATAGGTAGGTTTTCACCGTTTACTAAATAATTTCCAATATCTTTCGCCTTATATGATGACGGGTTATGAGATGCTATTGTTCGAATATTACGCCAATGTCGGTCTAGTTGTAACGATTTTCTTGTTGCAGAAGCCCCTCCTACATCAAACAACTGTGTTGCTGCCTGTAATGCTATTTTTTCTCCTATTATTTTTACTTGCGCAGTTCGAATTGCCGCTTCATGTTCATAGAATTTGAATTGTTCAATATCCTCTTTTCTTAATAAAGCCTTATCTAACGCTTCTGCTGCTTGTAAAACTAATGTTTTTAATGCGTAAGCTGATGCATCTAATTCACCTATCGTTTGTAATAGCTGCGCATCTTCTGTAGGCAATTCATTCGAAGCGTGGGTAAATGTTCTTTTTCTTCCTTTTAATACATTTACACTGTCTTTTACGATTTGTTGAGCAATACCTGCAATGACACCTTGTAAAAATAACTGTCGAATCGTTACATAACGTAATTTTTCTTTCTCTAGCTTTGTCACTTCATGCTCTTTAACGACAACATTTGTAAATTTTGTTGTTCCACTAGCCGTAAACTTTTGCCCAAAACCATCCCAGTCATCGAATACTTCAATACCTTCACGATTCGTGGGAATGACACTTACATAAACATCATCATTTTCTCCTGCTGCGATAACAGATACCCAATCAGCATACAAAGTTCCCGTTGTAAAATACTTTGTTCCATTTAAAATAAAATGATTTTCTTCACGAACTAAAGTCGTTTCATATTGTTTACTTCCTTGAGGCTTATTTGAAATTTCAGTCGTAGCATTTCCAACTAAATCGCCATTAGCAATAAATTGTAGTCTTCTCAATTTTTCTTCACTATTGTTTTGTGCCAATACATCCTCTACAAAAATGTAATGTGAACGTAATGCATGTGTTAAATCCGAATCTGCTTCAGCTAATTTAATAATTACTTCAAAAAGCTCACGAATTGAAATTCCTGCTCCACCTAATTCAATTGGTAAACGTAATGCTCCTAACTTTGCTTCTTTTATTAATTGAATCGCCTTCTTTGGATGAAGTCGCTCATCTGAATGTAAACGAAATTGTGCATCTTCCTTAATCGTACTTAAAATTTTCTCAAATTCTACAGAGTTAATTTCTATAGGTCCATTTGTCTTTATAAATGCAAGTTTATTCATTAAAACACCTCCTAATAACGACGATCCAATTTTTTCGCACTGAAATTACCGATAAATTGCACACATTGAACAATCATAATTAACAATATAACCATTGCAATCATGACGTCCGTTTGGAATCGATAATAACCGTAGCGTATCGCTAAATCTCCAATACCGCCCCCGCCGACAATTCCGGCAACTGCAGAGTATGAAATAAAACTAATGGCAGTTACTGTCAAAGCTAAAATAATTCCGGAACGGGCTTCATTTAATAAAACATCTTTAATAATTAAACGTTTTGGTGCACCTAAAGCAACTGCTGCTTCAATTGTCCCTGCTGGAACATCTTTTAAAGCTTGCTCAACTAAACGAGCAAAAAAAGGAATAGCAGCAATAGATAAAGAAACAGATGCAGCTAATGGCCCTACTGTAGTTCCAATTAAAAATCGTGTAAATGGAATGAGTACTACTAATAAAATAATGAAGGGGAATGATCGAATTAAATTAATTGTATAATTTAAAATTCGATTTAATGTACTGTTTTCTTGAATTGATCCCGACTCCGTTACATAAACGAATACACCAAGAGGAGTGCCGATAATGATAGCAGCTATTAATGAAAGGGAAACCATAAGAAAAGTTTGCCCTATACTTAAATAAATTTCTGGTATTAATGGGATTATGTTATCAAACACTTACAACACCTCTTTCAATTGGAACAACCTTATGATCGGTACCTAATTTTTGGCGGTTTTCTAATAATAACTGACCAATTTTTGTAGTAGCTTCTTCAGTATTCGATTTTAGATTTAATTCTTCTTGAATGACACCATTTTCCATAACCGCAACCCGATCACAAAGTTGATTTACAACTTCCATTTCATGTGTAACGATAATTAACGTTACACCATATTTTTCATTTATTAATTTTAAAAAAGCTAAAATATTATCAGTTGTTTGCGGATCAAGGGCTGAAGTTGGCTCATCACATAATAAAACTTCAGGATTTAAAACTAAAGCACGAGCAATAGCGACACGCTGTTTCTGTCCTCCACTTAATTGAGAAGGATAATGATGAATTTTATCAGACAGCCCTACTACATCTAGTACCTTTTCAATTTTCAATTTCCGTTCTGCTTTTGGAACATTAGCAGACTTTAAAGCAAATTCAATATTTCCATATACAGTTTTATTTAAAAGTAAATTAAAATGTTGAAAAATCATCCCAATGGAGTGGCGTCTTTTTTGAAGATTTATTGATTTCAATTGAACTAAATCTTCACCATTGAAAAGAACTTCTCCAGTTGTTGGTTTTTCAATAAGGTTTATTGTACGCAGTAAAGTAGATTTCCCTGCACCACTAAAGCCAATAATTCCAAACACTTCCCCTTTAGCAATTTTTAAATTTGTAGGATGAACCGCATGGAACTCATTTCCTTTTGTCTTATATACTTTACTAACATTTTTTAATTCAATCATATGAATAGCTCTCCTTTTTTATAAGTAATCACATTAAAATACTAAGAATTAATTGTAAAAGAAGATCCTTTTATTTTTGGAACAACATATTCAAAAAATGGTGGCAATTCTTTAATAGGTTGTCTGAAAGCTACTAATACTTTTTCAACCCCAATTTCTTCTAATTGATTTAGTTTTTTCGCTACTTGTTCATAACTCCCCACTAAACCTGTACGAAAACCTTCATTATTGGCGACAAAGTCACTTACCGTTTTTGAATTTTTCCACATACCTTTTGTATCTTTGCTTGCCTTAAACTGGGCAATTGCTGCTTCATCAGCATTTTCAATAATATATTTATATTCTTCTAATGCCTCTTCCTCGGTTTCTCGTGCAATGACAAAGGCAGCTACAGCATATTTTACTTCTCGATTATGTTCATGAGCGAACTTACGAACTGATTGAATTTGCTCTTCTAATTCTTCAATAGGTGCACCATTCATAAAATAAAAATCTGATAATGCTCCTGCTATTTTTTGGGATTCTAACGAATTACCTCCTTGATAAATCGCTGGATATGGTTTCTGTACTGGCTTTGGGTTTAATGTTGCATTTTTAATTTGATAAAACTTACCGTTGAACGAAAAATCATCTTGAGTCCATAAACCTTTCAATACTTTTAAATACTCTTCCGAACGTTTATATCGATCTTCATGTTTGATCCATTCAATCCCAAACATTTCTTGCTCTGCTTTAAACCAACCGCTAACTAAGTTCACATGAAATCTCCCTTTAGAAATAACATCAATTGTAGAACCGATTTTCGCCAATGTAGCAGGATGCATAAAACCTGGTAAAGCTGCTGCAATAAGGTGGATTCGTTCCGTTTTAGTCGCCATTGCCGAAATAACTGTTAACGGATCGAGCTGACCACTTTTTGTATCTGTACCACCGATTTTACCAACATAGCGAATGGGATATAAAATAGAATCGACACCTATTTCGTCTGCTAACTGTGCAAGTTTTTCATTGTACTCTATACTGCCTTCAAATGTTTGCTCAACTTTTGATCGTAAAAAACCACCTGATAAATTTGCTCCCCATATAACAAATTTCATATATCCCCGCTCCTTTTTATTTCGTTAATTGTGTCTGGAACTTTGGCAAAACTAATTGACCAAAACGTTGTGCTTCTTCCACATGTGGAAATCCAGATAAAACAAAATGACTAACACCGACATTTATATAGTCTTGTAACGCTTCCTTAACTTGATCAGGTGTACCAACAATTGCTGTCCCTGCACCTTTACGAATTTTGCCAATTCCTGCCCAGCTGTACTTGTCAAAGCGATCACTTTTTTGTGCAATTTCCGTCATACGCTTTTGCGCAACTGAATCGGTTTCTTCAAAAACATGATTCATTTTCCTTTGAACGTTTTGATCGATTTTACTAATAATATGATGTGCTGCCTTCCATGCCTCTTCCTCAGTTTCTCTTACTACGATATGAATACGAACACCAAATTCTAAAGTTCGATCATATTTTGCCGCTCGCTGTTTAACATCTTCAATTTGTTCTTTAATTTGACTTACTGGCTCGCCCCATTGTAAATAAACATCGGCTGATTTCGCTGCAATTTCTTTTGCACTGTCAGATGAACCACCAAAGTATATTGGAATCCCTTCCGTCTGATATAATGATGGAATCAATTGACCTTCTTTTACATTGAAAAAGTCGCCATTAAAATTTAAAGTTTCTTCTGACCAAGACTTTTTAATTACATCTAAAAATTCATTTGTCCGTTTATAACGAGTTTCATGATCGACAAAATCACCATCTTGCCCAAGTTCTTTAGCTGAACCGCCCGTAACAACATTGACTAACAATCGCCCTTGAGAAAACTGATCCAAAGTTGCTGCCAATTTTGATGCAACGGTTGGAGAAATAAAGCCTGGTCGAAATGCTACTAATGGTTTTATTTTTTTTGTATTGTGGATAATAGCAGAACCAACTATCCATGAATCTAAATAAGGAATTCCAGTTGGTACTAATATCCCTTCAAAACCTGCATCCTCTGCTGTTTGAGCTACTTTCACTAAATAGTCTGCTGTCGGTTTGTATGTTGGATTTTTTACTCCTAAAAATTGATCATCGCCGTTTGTTGGTGCAAACCAATAAAAATGTATTGTCATATTTCGTTCCCCCTTAAATTAATTGATTCACAAGATTAACAAGTGACCTTTTCTCTAAATAATTTTGATATTGTGCAGCATATGTGCGCACGGGATCACCCGAGTAAAACCGTTCATATAACTCATGTCTCGCACCTAAAGGACTGCCTATTAAATCCCAAGCAATTTTCATTAATTTTGAGCGCTCATAGGCATCTGTAGTCGTTCCACTAAAATAAGATTTCATCAACTCCCCAATTGGACCATCTAATTCACTTAACTTCGATGGAACTTGCAATAATCCACTCGCTCCAATTTGTTGTAAAATTTCAATGCTTTTCGGGTAATAGCGTGTTCCTAAGTTACGTGCCGTTGCTAAAAAACGTCCATTAGGAAGTAAAATGCCATTATATAATTGAGCAGTTTCTTCAGAGGCTGTCAGCAATCCTTGAATTGTTTCGATTTGTATAAGTAATTCGGCCAATTTTCCTTTTACATGTAAAAATTCAGAAGCTCCAGCCGTTTTTGCAATTGCTATTCCAAGTGATGCAACAGATTTTAATTTACTCACTAGCCTTACAACCGTTTGATGTTGACTTAATAAGCTACCAGCAACATCTTTCTGTAATTGCCACGCATTTTCTGGATCTTCATAAACTAACACATGTTCCCAAGGAATGAACACATGATCAAATATTAAAACAGCGTCCATCTCATCATATCTAGCACTTAATGGCTGATTATCCCTTTCATCACTTGCAAAGGATGGACGACATACAATATGCAAACCTTCTAATGATGCCGGAATGTAGAAAACATTTGCTAATGCCTCTTCATCATTGCTGCGTTTATGAAATGATGAAATAATAAATTCATCTACATAAGGCGCTGCTGTTGCAATGGATTTAGCCCCAGAAACAATAACACCATCCTCATTTTTCCCAACAATTCTTAATTGACCTTGGTCTATATCAATTAAGGATTTTGACCGATTTTTTTGAACATCTTGAGCAACAACCGTAGATAACAAATCATGATTGCGTGAATGGAGGTAAAGTTTTTCTAGTTTTTCAGAAATACCTGGAACAAGAGAATTTATAGTTTGTCGATTCCCATACCATCCTGTAAACAAAGCTCTTGAATATTCCGATAAACGACTCATAATACCAAAAGTTTCATCAGCCCATAATTGATATGCTCCATTTTTTTGTTTTAAATGTTCTAGAGTTGTTGGAACTAAAAACGATAAATGGGCTCGTTGACCGTTTTCTGTCTCATATGTTAGTTCATCTTTTTTTTCGTGTTTTTGTAAAGATAGCAACGCATCGATCGTCTTAATCGTCCCTTTGAAAGCTGGATGTTCTACGATGTTCGTTACCCTTTCACCATCAATCCATACTTGACGCCCATCATTTAGACGATCTTTATATGATTGCTTCATGTATTTCTCCCTCCTTCGTCAATTTTTCTATATAGTGAGATAAACGTTGTTCTAATTTTCTTTTATCGTATTGTTCAAAAAATAATGCTTTTATTCGTACCGGGTCACCAGTGTAATAACGTTCATATAAATCATGACGGGCACCTAGCGTACTTCCAACAAGTTCCCATCCGATTCGAAAGAGAGCTGTTTTTACCTTTGCATCGACTTTTGCTCCCTTATAATATTTTTCTAGTAGAGGATGTAAAGTTTTGTCGAAATTTTCAATCATTTCAGAAGGCAATTGAGTAAAACCACCTGCACCAATTTGTTTTACTATATTTAAAGCTTCACTGTAATAGGTTGCCCCTAAATTCCGCGCAACTTGTAAAGGGATTGAATCAGGATAAAACACGCCATTTTCGTGTAAATAACCATTCGATTCAGCAGAGATAATTAACCCTTCTATACTATCAATCTGCGTATATAGTTCTCCTAATTTTTCTTGAACATGCAGATGGAAGTCAGCCCCAATAGATTGTGCGATTGCAGTTGCAACACCTGCTACAAATCGTAACTTTGTCAGTAATCGTACAACCGTTTGATGGTGTGCTAAAGAGTTAAATTGCTGATGTTGATGTGCTTTAACTGCCCCCTTTGCTGACCCTCTTATAAAAACTCGATCCCAAGGAATTAACACATCATCAAAAATTAATACCGCATCCATTTCATCAAACCTAGAAGAAATTGGATATTTCTTCTCATCAGCTTGTGCATAACTCTCACGACAAATGATATGCAATCCTTTTGCATTTAACGGGACAATAAAAAAGTTTGCATATTGATTTTCCTTTGAATCATCCCCGAATGGTGTATTTACGATCACATCATGGACATAAGGAGCTCCAGTAGCAATCATTTTAGCCCCCCGAACGATAACACCTTCATCTGTCTCCTTTATCACCCTTAACAAAGCATCTTCATCCCGTTTTTCCAATGGTTTCGATCGATCTATTTGTGGGTCAGCTATGGCAGTAGTAATGAGCCTTCTTTCTTTTCGTACTAAGTCAAAATATTTTTCAATTTTACTAGAGAATAAAGGATCATATTGATTAAATTCATGGCGATCAATATAGTAACCAGTTATGAGTGAATATGCATAATCTGATAGCCTGCTCATAACTCCATAGGTTTTTGTTGACCAACTTTCAAAAGCTTCTCTTCTCCTGACTAAATCTTCTTTTGTCCTTGGAATAAAAAATGCTCTATGAATATTTTGATGTACTAACTCATCCCAAAAACCTACTTTTTTATTTTCATCAATGTCCTTTAACAAAATGTCAATTGTCTTTAAAGTTCCTTTGAATGCAACATGTTCTTCAAAATTATTTAGCTTCTTTCCATCAAGCCAAATTAGTCTGCCATCTTGTAACGATTCTACATAGTCGCTCATCTATCCAAACTTCCTTTCAAGTAAAATAAAAAACTCTTAATAAAAATAAAATGAACGCATTTTGCCTAAAGCTTTACACGTTTTTTTATTTCATTAAGAGTTCTGGTGAACCAGTCACTATTAATTTAAATTTGTTGTGTCAAATATTAAATCAACAATTCCTATTAGTCAAGTATATTTTATAGGAATTTTCAGAAAAAATGTATTGCATAAGTTTTCAAAACCTGTTAACATCCATATTAATCCAAGTGGTAAACTCATATTAACCAACCGGATCACCGGAGGCGCACAGCAATTTTATTTGCTATGCGCCTTTATTATTTTAAGAATGGAGTGGAGAAAATGAAAAAACTATTATCAATGATTTTATTATTACTTACTATTGCCCTTTTAACTGGGTGCGGAAGTAATGATGCAGAACAAACGAACGCTGATGAAACAAAGGAGATTCGTATCGGATTTACACCTGGTCCATACAGTGATCAAGTAAAAAAAGGAATTGAACCAATATTAAATAAAAAGGGTTATTCTATTGACTATGTTGAATTTACAAATGGAAATGAAATTAATTTTGCTTTACAAAATGGAGAATTAGATGCTGATATCTTCCAACATACAGCATATTTTGAAAACTTTATTTCTGAAAACAACTTAGATCTTACTGAGGTTATTAAAGTTCCTACAGCGCCTATGGGGATTTATTCAGATAAATATGATAGCTATGAAAACTTAGATCCGAATAAAGAATATACCTTTGCAATTCCTAATGATCCACCGAACATAGCACGTGCATTACGTATTTTAGAAGTAGCTAATCTAATCGAATTAAAAGAAGATTACACCCCAATTACAGTTAGTAAAAGTGATGTTAAAAAGTACAATATTAAAATTAAATTTGTAGAGGTTGAGCAAGCACAATTAGCACGAACAATTACAGATGTTGACTTTGCCCTAGTTAACGGTAACTATATATTAGCCTCTAACCGAAAATTATCAGATAGCCTATTACTGGAAGATCCACCATTTGAATATCAAAATTTAGTTGCAGTACGTACATCTGATAAAGATAAACAATTTGTAAAAGATTTAATAGAAGCATATAAATCTGATAGCTTCCAAGAAATAATTGAAACAGATCCTGCTTTCTCTGGATTTTGGAAACCAGACTACTTTAAAGAGTAATGACTATAATATAGTTTAAACCACCAAATTCTAATCATTTCATTGGAATTTGGTGGTTTATTTCTCCATAAAGTTTCTAAGGAACACTTATATCCGATAATTTTAACATCTTACATATTTCCGTTTGAAACCAATTCTTCCTTTATCTATTTCTTTTTGGATACTTTCGTATGCATTTAGGAAGCTGCTTTTTTTATTGTCTCGTTTCACTTCTACAATACCTACTTCCTTTGCCGTTTCAACTGCTTTTTCGTGTAGCGGCAAATAGGAAACCCCCACGGTATATAGAAAATTATTCATTGCAGATTTTGTTCGCTCTGGTGATTGATGAATTGTCTTTTTCACCACATCAAGCATAGTAGAAATCTTGTCTACAGAAAATTCATGGTCTTTACGATTTCCTAATAGCCAGCAGTAGCAACTCCATCCTGCAGACATTGTCAACTCTTGTCCACTTGCAATCCATTTATCTGCAACCTGTTGAGCAATATTTGATTCAGATAAAGTGACAGCTACTACGTAATCAGACAACATATAAAAATACGCAGCTTCAATCCATCGATCAAAATCCGACTCAGTCATCGCTTTTGGGTCTGCAATAATGCCTGCAAAATACATTGCATCGTAATTTCCTGTCGCATAAAGTTGTTCAGCTAAATCTTGATTTATTTTTATTTTCTTAGCAATTGGTTTCATTGCACCTGTTGCCACACCAAAAAGTGGCTCATGGGCACCATTAGATAAATAGATTTTTTTAGTTCGTTCCTTACCAAGGGCTTCAAGCTCCTGCATAACAGTTTCAAAATCCAACGTTTTCACTTCCTTCATTAAGGCTATCCAATTTCATTGTAACCTTCTTGTCTAGAATATTTGCAAGTAGTAAGTAAAAATAAATGTTCATTTTATATTATTTACTTATTATTTACATCAAAGATTAAATTCTAATCTCACTGTACCAAATCTTTACCTTTTGTCCCGTTTCCTTTTTTTTCTGGAAACTCCATCTTCCAACTAAAATAGTCGTTATCAATGTTTTTCTCATATTTTAAATAAGCTTCAAACTTATTTCCCTTATTACTCGTGAGACCTTTGACTAAAACTTTGCCATCTTTTAACAAGCTTTTCACCATCGTTTTTGTTGGCTTCTTTTTCATCGAAGCTAAATATTTATCATTTTTCCAAATGACAAATTTACATCCTTTTTTCCAATTGCTGCAACCAAACCCTTTTTGCCCTTCGATAATGCCATGTCCACACAATGGACATTTTCCAAGAATTTCGTTTGTTTTTCTTTTTCTTGATACTTCATGAATAATCAAATCTTTTTCATTTTTAATAGTACTCACAGCATTTGTTGTAAAATCAAATATTAAGTTTAAAAAGCTTTCCTTTGAAACTTTCTTCTTCTCAATATCTGATAATGTTTTTTCCAATCGACCAGTGAATTCTAAATCGAAAAGTTCTTTTACTGGAAAAGTTTCAACTAGCTTTCTACCAAGCTCTGTACAAATTAAGTTTTTATTTTCAGATGTAATGTAACCAACATCCTTCAATTTTTTGATCGTTTCAGCTCTTGTAGCCGGCGTACCGATACTATATCCACTTAATATCGACGCCATCATTTCCTCACTATCTTTATCTTCTTTCCCTTTACCGCACGTTTCCATTACTCGTAATAACGTTTTTTCTGTATGATGCTTAGGTGGTTTCGTTACATGCGAAGTCAATTGATGATCCACGATACTAACAATTTCGCTAATGTTTACAAAAGGTAATATCGTATCTTTAGAATCAATTTTCTCTACCTTTTTCCAACCTTCAACAAGCTGTACCTTACCTTTTGCAATAAACAGCCCTTTGATGTCGTTACTATTTACTGTCGTAACAATTTTAGTTTCTTCATACTCTGCAATTGGCATAAACTGCATAATAAAGCGGTTTTTTATCGCAGTATAAACTATCTCTTCATCTTTTGTTAAAGCTTTTGGTATTAAATAGGTTGGTGTGATGGCACTATGGCTTTCCACCTTCGAATTATCAAAAATACGTTTCTTTTTTGCAAAAATAATTTCATGTTCATAAGGCAACCCTTTTTTCAAATTATTAAGTACTTTTGCTGCTTTATCAACTAAGCTTTCTTCTAGCACAACACTTGCTGTTCTGGGATAAGTAATATATTTTTTCTCATAAAGAGATTGAGCAACCTTTAATACTTTATCTGAAGTCCAACCTTTATATTTACTTGTAATAAACCCTTGTAAGTTTGATAGATTAAATAAATACGGCGGATATTCTTTTTTCCGTTCTACTTTTTTATCAAGTATCGTTCCAGTTTGATTTGTTAAAGCTTGTTGAATCCCTTCAAGGTATGCCTTGTTTTTAAATTTTTCTTCTTCATTTTCAATATAAGTACCTTCATATTCTTTCCCATCATTCGTTTTGAACGTGGCGGCTAATTTAAAGTAATCTTCTGGTACAAACTGTTCAATTTCTTTATCTCGGTCATAAATAATTTTTAACGTTGGAAGCAAAACCCTTCCAATATTTAAAGCCTTCCCAGAGCCCTTTTGATACTTTAAAGTGGCGACAGAAGTTAAATTAATGCCTATTACCCAATCAGCCCATTGACGGCCAATTCCTGCATCTAACAGCGGCCTCATTTCAATATTCGGTCGTATAGTTTGTAAACCTTTTAAAACTTCTTCTGGTGTCCACTCATTTAGTAGAAGGCGATACACCTGCTTTTGAGTTTTAAGGTTATAAATAATTGTATCCCCAATAAGTTGACCTTCTCGATCAAAGTCACAGGCCGAGATAATCATAGTTACATCAGGTCTTTTCATAAGAGTATGTATAATTTTCAATTGCTTTCGAGCGCCATAATCTTCTTTATCTCGTTTTCGAGGATCGCTTTTTACTTTGTAGCGAAAGCTTGGTGGGATAAACGGAAAGTTTTCCATACGCCATTTCGTCATTTTGTTATCATAATCTTTCGCATCAAAAAGTTGTAGAAGATGTCCAAAAGCCCATGTAATAATATAGCCATTGCCTTCAAAATAGCCGTCATTTTTATGTTTTATTTTTAAAGCATCCGCAATATTTTTTGCGACGGATGGTTTTTCTGTAAGGATTAATACGTTCCCCATCTTTGGTCAACCTCCTATAACCATTTCTTTATAAGTTTTGTTCAACCTTTTTTAAAAAATTAAACAAGTAAGCGTCAAATAAATATCGCGGCTTGGAAATGCGAACATTATTTGACGCTTACTAGTTTTCTTACAATCTATTGTTCCAAATTCGAATCATATTTTAATAGGTACAGTCAGAAATTGAATTGCTGCATAGCTCTTAAAGTCATCTCACATTCAATAGTTCAAAGGTCACGAGCAGTGGCATATCGTTGCTTGCCTTTTATCCATATATTCATTATACAAAATAATCATCATTTATTTCCATTATATTAAAATACGATTTAGGAAAATAATTTTCCCTTAAATAAAAACACAGAGCACATTCTTTTTTAAAGGAAGTGCCCGATTAATTTCTTCATTTTTATACTTTTAGTTGAAAAACGCTAAATAAATTATAATACCAACTATAATTAAAATAAGTAGAATTCCTGTACCTTTCCATCCTAAATCCCCAACTAAATCTTGAAGACCTCCTCCATGAATACTTCCAGCAGGGTTTCTTTTTAATTCTTCTTGTCTCAATCTTTCTCTTTTTTCTTCTGGAGTTTCTTTATCTCTGTTCAATGAAAGCACCTCCACTGTTCATTCCTTCAAGTACAACATTTCCTTATTCTTACTTTATCATAGAATCCAGCATTCATGAAAGGTGTCCCACCGTTCCATAAAGAAAGAGCACCATTTCCTTTCCGGAATAGCACTCTTCTTATCAACAAGCTTTGTTTCACTATTTTACGTTCGATTCATTAATTTATTTTCTTATTATTTTTATCCCGAATCATTATTTCATATGGAATTTCTTCAAATGAATTTTACTTTTATAAGACTTAACAAAATATAAATAATCATAAATGTAATATAAGTAACAACCATCTATAGATTGTTATCAAGTAAACTAAAGTAATCAAAAGAACAATATATCCCGAAAAATGCAAGAACAGCGAAAATTATATAGTCTAATTTAAATTTATGTGTACAATTTTTGTTCTTAAATGGTAAACAAATTAGTTTTGATATTATTCTAGTGATTGTAGTATAGATGTATGGACACAACTTGGTTA
>JAEXYZ010000033.1 GCA_023405135.1 Bacillota bacterium
ATCGATGTCAGAAACATTCGCTGTAGAAGGAATCATTTTCTCTGGAAAGATACTGTCTGGGGAGGCAACAACCATTTTCAAATGAAGTTTAACGCCACTAGAATCTTTCGATACGGCCGTCCAATTAGCTGCGTTGTTTGGTAGCTTAATATGAGAGGAGTCGATGATTCTTAAAAGGCCTACATTTGGATGGATTCCTTTTGAGCTACTAGACTTAAGATGCCAGTACTTCTGGGTAACCTGACCAAGTAATTCTGCTAATTGAGTCGTATCTAAATTTTCAAGTCGGCGACTTAATTGAGAAGCACTTATCGATTTTAAGTTTAATTCACGTTGGATTTTTTCCTTTGAGCGAATGCCGATTTCAATTTCACGGAGACTTTCCCAACGAAATAAGCCGGCTAAAAGAAAAATCTTAACTAAAGATTCATCAGTCATCTTTTTATAAGCATAATTATTTAAAGGACAATCGAATTTATTTTTCGGTAATAAAGATAAATATTGACGAAAGACTAAATTTTGGTCTACACTTTTCACGCGATGTTTCTCCTTTGTAAGTGTAGGGAACTGATTTTATTCATTACCTACACTACAATAGGAGCATTTTTTGTTTTAGGCAATATTTATAGTTAATTACATATATTTACTGTTGTGCAACACTAGTGACTTGTACCAGGTAAAAAACAATTCTGATAATTATGTAAATTTAAATAAAAGATCGTATGTCTTCAGTTTTCTTTGTGTCATCGATTTTACAGATAGATCGATTGTAAGCTTAATTTGTTCATTAAAGATGACCTCACAGCAACCGTTACATTTTCCAATTTTAAAGTTTAAGTCAAGTATCCAAATAGTTTCTTTCGTCTTGTAACAAGGAGCTTGAAGTGCTACACGACGCAGGTTTTCAGAAATCAAAATTGGTGGATTTTTGATATATCCAAGCATTTCCCGTGAAGCTTGTAATCTTCCATTTAAAGTAGATCCATATTCTAAACAGTATTGTTCTATAATCTTTTTTACAGGCTCCTTTGAGGGAAAACTCCCTTGATCAGTGTGAATTATCGATGAATAAATTCCATTATAATAAGGAGCAATTGCATGACTTGAGTGTTCTTTCAAAATTTTCACTTCTTCCAAACACATAAGACTTCCCCCTAATTAAAATTTTTTCAAATTGATAAATTCTAAACACCGACATAAATCATAATTACGGATAGTATTTTAAAAATAATTTCTAAAATTGTCAATATTTAGAATATCAATATTAAAAGTATCACATTTCATATTTTTCGTTGATAAAAAGTTATTGTTTTTAAAATTTCACAGGATATAGTTATTGTTTTTTTGGGGTATTCTTGCAATTCTCTTAAGGAAATTAAATTAATAGTACGTTCGCTTCCATTTAAATTCTCTAGTACGATAAGGGCACCATGGAATATCGACTTGCGCGCTTGTCTCTAAGGAAGAGTTGAATGGATACTTTTGAACAAGTGTTTGAGCAATTTTCACCGATGATTTCACATGTATTGAAAAAAGCAAATGTGTATAAAAATTATGACTATTATCAACAATGTGCGACCATTGCCCTTTGGAAGGCATGGCAAAATTTTGACGAGACAAAAGGTAATTTTGCACCATATGCATACAAAACAATGCTAACGACTCTTTATACTGAGATGCGTAAAGATAACCAATATCATGAGCACAACATTGCATACGAGAAAGACGAGTTAGTAAATATTGCACAGTATTACGAGATGAAAAACAATTCACATTGCGATTTTGGACAGCTTGAGGAATTACTTTCTAAATTAAATCGTTCAGAGTACAACTTACTCGTGAACCTATATGTTTATCAATATTCATATAAGGAGCTAGCAAAACTTGAAAATATTCCACTCGCTACAATTAAGAAACGCCGCGATCGTTTAATGAAAAAATTACGGGACATGATTAAAGACTCAACTTCTTAATAATTAAAAAGGGAACCCGTGCAAAAATGCAATGGTTCCCTCCATAAATTATATTAAGTTTTCAGAATTGTTTGTGTACCTGGTACATGAAATTACACTAGTAGGTACATGCCACTATTCGGTTTTTTCTAGCAATATTTTTAGTTTTTCTGATAGTTCTTGGACTAGTTCGTGGACTGTGATGGACGATTCGTTGCCTCTATGTATACCATATTCGAAAATGCGTTTTAACTCTTCTTGTATATCATCTGTCATCATATCTACGATGCCTCCAATGCCCTCATATAATATAATAGCTTGATGTATTGCACTATTATATGTAAGTATAATGAAATCTGCTCCCTTACTCGCACCATGCAATTATATATCAAAAAATGTAAAAAATTCAAAAATTCCTACATTACTTTTTCAAGACATTTTTATATTTTAATTAAATTATTGTGATTTCGTATAATAAAAAATTTTTGTCCATACTTGTTAATTCAATTGTTTCCTATAAAAAAGAGACTCTCACAATCGTAAGAGTCTCCTTGAATCATTTTATTTCAGCTGTGGTTTAATACCTTTTAAATCAAGTCTATACATGAATGTAATCGCTTGTGCTCGTGTAATTTTTCTATCTGGGTCAAAGTTATTGTAGTTCTTTGATTTTGATGGATTCACACCTGTTGTAATATCGTGAGTATATAACCATTGTACGGATTCTTGTTCAGTTAGCGTTTTACCAGTATAAACTTTTGCTAGTATTTTCGCTACATTTCCTCGGCGCAATGGACTGTTTGGCTTATTCGTTACTTCAATATTTTTGTTGCTAGCAATCTTATAATAATTATTGTACCAATTCCCACTCGTTGAATCTTTGGCTTCATTTGGGAATGCATGTCTTAATACCATCGCTAACATTTGTGCTTCCGTAATATTTTTATTTGGATTTAAACGGTTTGACTGTTTATCTCCAGTTATAATATTATGATTAATTCCCCACGAAAAAGATTCGATCCAATACTCACCAGGGCGATAATCCTTGTAAGAAGTAATGTCCGTAGTTGACGTATCTACTAATTGTAGCGTATATGGAACGTTTCTACCTGCACCTTGATTCGGTTGAATTTTTATAAAATATATCCCCTCTGGTAATGTTAAATTGCGAATTTTTGATAGCTTGCCTTCTCCATATTCAGTGCTGATTTCTTCATTGACACTAAAAATTTGATTTGTTATTTGTACTTTAAAAGTCGTGTTTTTAGGTTCTGTCAAATATAAATCAAAATTAGTATTTTTCGTTACATGTAAGCGGTAGTAATCAACATCTGCACTAGAACTTATAACACCTTGTTTTATTTGACCGAATGAAATTTCATTGGCAAAGGATGATGTTCCGTTGTTCTCGATTTCGAACAAGTCACTCGCTTTATAATTAACTATAAATTCATAGGGAATATTTTTCAAATCCCCTTCTTTTGTTTTAATTCTTAAGTAATAATTTCCTTGTGGTAATCCTGTATGGATAATCGTACCTATATTAGATGTAAAATTACTATTATAAGTTTCTAGTTCTATTCCAGCACCACTTTATAAAGAAACTTCATATATTGTTTTAGATGACTGAGATAAATCTATTTTGACTTCTCCATTTGTAGGGATATTGAAAGAATAATAATCATTGTTCGTATCAGCATATCCAAAATACTTTTTGTTTATAGAAATTGAATTAGCTGTACTACGATCATTGTTAAGTTCTTTTTCGTAATAATTACTTTGAGTATACTTTAAACCTAATGTGTATTGTTCTTGATCGACTACCACTTTGTAAGGTTCAACCTTCACATAATAAGTACCCGCAACTAAACCTTGTGAAAATAGTAATTTAACTTCATTATTTGTTCCTAAATCTGATTCATATTTATCAAGCTCTCTTTGAACGGAATTATATAAGGTTACTCGATATTGTGTGTTAGTACTGCGGTTGATACTTATATCCACTTTCCCTGAATTGGATAGAGTGAATTTATAAAAGTCTACATTCGATGCACTAGACAACTCACCATTCATCTTTACAGTTGCATCCTCAAGCTTTATTGAAGTTGCTGTAGAGAATGAATCGTTCGTAGTATCAGCTGCAGCTAAAACTTGGTATTCATTACTTAAAAGTACAAAACAACCAATTAATAAAAATGAAAAGATCCAATTTCTCAATTCCCATCCCCCATTTATCATATTATAGTCACATGTATAATTTTAACAACACAAGGAATGTATAGGAGACCTATTTTACAAGATGGTTCATAAGTATGTGAAAAACTCGAAATATAAGGAAGAAAAGCAACTAAAGCTTCAGACGCCTTCCTTCCTCTAAATTGTATTAAATTGTCAGAATTGTTTGTGTACCTGGTACATCAGTTCGTACATCAGTTCCAGATTTCTTTTACCCATTCTGGATGGTCGATAAATGGGTTACGGTTGCCTTGTATTTCGTAAATTTTTTCATTACGGTTTCTTTCTAATTCATCGACTGGATCTTGTTCATGCCATTTGAGTAATACAGAAAGTTTGCCATGATAAGGGTCACTTCCGTTATTAACTTTTTCATTTAATTCTAAATCTACCTTATCACCTTGTTCATAACGTACTGCCATATAAAATAAAATTCGTGCTACATCACCTTTTACACGATTTGGTGGCTCGAATGAATCGCTATCTCTTAAACAACCTGAACAGTTATTAATTGGACTACCGCCATTATCAAAATCTAAATTTCCTCTAGAACTGTTAACTTGTACATCCGTTGCTCTCAAATGATGAATATCTGTTCCAGGCCCATTACTAGTCCCAAAGTCACCATGGGATTTTGCCCATGTATGTTCTCGATTCCAATTTCCAACATTGCCCCCATTTAAATTTTTCGAACGAGAGATTCCTGAGTAAAAAAGAAGAACATTATTTGGATTATTAGGATCTTCGTCTGTAATTTTTAATGCATCCCATACTTGTGCATATGTGAGCACCTTTTGATCAGAAATAATATCATGTAAGGCAGATTTTAAAGTAGCACCACTTTTCCCTTGAGCCAAAGCATAATAATCAGCCCCATCTTCAACGTTTGTAACTGTCACACTAAAATTTGTAGTAACACTAAGTTCTCCATCTGTTGCTGTTACTCCAACAATATGTGACCCTACTTCTAAATTAAGAGTTAAAGTATTCCCCTCTACCAGCCCTTTTGTTGCAGTAAATGTTAGTTCATCATTGTCTGGATCAGAAAAGTGACTTGCTAAATCTACAGTTACTTTTTCACCTAAAGTTACTGTTTTATTAGAAATTGCATTAACTACTACTGGTGCATTGTTTGTAGAAGGAGAAGAAGGGTCCCCAATTGGAGCCCCTTCTGAATTAGTAATAATAATTTGATCTGCAGATGCACCGTTGATATATTCAATTGATTGTATATTTTCAGCACCGCGAATTTCTTTTACATTTGTCCCATCAATAATTACATTTTTAACCTCGTTACCAACGAAGTCAATAATTGCATCTTTTTCATTTGGCATAATGGTCACTACTGTATTTGCTAGACCAGCTCCTTTAAGAATAGCAATTTTACTTTTCACTAAAATCCCATTGTTAATCACTGATTCAGCATCAATGTTTAACTCAACACTTGGTTTATTAATGATTAATCGATCCGTTTTGTAATTTGTAAAATGATAAACTTTTTCCGGTATAATTGGTTGTGGAGCTGGTTCTTCTTCACCAGTTTTACTGAAATCAATTTGTACCATTACTGGATCATGGTCGCTTGCACGGCCAGCCATGTCTGTAAAATCTGCGTTAATATGAAGAATATCAATTTCAGTACCCTTTACTAAATTATTCGATACAAGAATATGGTCTAATACTTGAGAGTTACCTTGATATAAATAAGTGTAACGGTCTGCTGTTTCTACATGGTTAATCATGTTCGTCATCAATTCGCCTTCATGGATTTTTAAGGCATCAGCAAATTGATAATCGTTAAAATCTCCTAATGATACGATATTTGCATTTGGATTTTTTGATTTAATTTCACTAACAAAATTGTAAACTACTTGAGCAATTTTCTTACGTTGAATTTCACTATCATAAACAGGTGGTTGAATTGCACCAAATAAAGGTGTATCACCTGTTTTTGAATTCCAATGGTTGGCAATAACAATAACCTCTTCCCCTTGGAAGATAAATTGTGCTGCTAAAGGTTTTCGACTAGATTTAAACGCTTCATTAGTCGGATCAATTCGACCTGGGTTAAGTGTTAATTTTCCATTTTCATAACCTACTGCTGTTGTCGCATCGCCAGCAGTTAGTCCCTCAGGTAGCGAAACTCGCTCCGGATTAAATAGGAATCCAACACGAATATTTGCGTTTGGTGCACCGCCATCCTGACCTTGAATTGGATCGATATTTAAATATTCGTACTTAACTCCGCTTTCTTTAAAGATAGCATCAATTAATCTTTCATAACTTTCGTTTGCTGCAGTTTCACCAGCTTGTTGCCCGTTATTATCTTGTACTTCTGTAACACCGACAATATCAGGGCTTCCCATGTCAGTTCCGATTGCTCTAGCTAATTTAGCAGCTTTGTCAGCTGATGTTTCATTTGTATTATTCGAGAAGTTTTCAAGATTGTAGGATGCGATTGTAAGCTTATTATCTGCTTTCACAATCTTAGTTACTTCTGGTGTTGCAGTGCCTTTCACATGAGCATTTTTCATATCATCTAAATTCACAATAATTTTATAGTTTTGATATGAATAAGCAACAATACCTGTAATTGGTCCATTAAATTTATCACCTGTTGCAACTTCAAAATTACGTGCTGTACCATTTGGTTCCATACGGAATTGGATACGATGTGGATTTGGTTTTCCATCTTCGTATAATAGACCACCATGAAGGGAGTTTGTTGGCTCTTTTTCAAGAACAGTAATTAAATCACCATGTTCCTGAGGTGCAACTGCTTTTATGTTTCCTACTTGAACTAGCATGCCTTCAATACTTTCCCAGTAATCAATCGCATCTTCTTCAGGATCAAATTCAGCAAATTCATCATTATCAATTACTTCTTTTGGACGGTCTTCCCCGATAATAACTGGTTCTGGAAGCGCTTGAGTTCCTGTTTTCGCAAGGTTTGTAGCATTAATTTCAGTTACAGGTAAGTCCGTTTGGAATCTATCATCATATCCATCAAGGAACCATTCCTTTACGGTACCGCTAACACTTACTACGTCTCCTTTTTTCAGACCATGTGACTGCTTATAAACTAAAATCCCTTCAGAAGTGTTCGGGTTATTGTCTGGTTGTAAATCTTGCATATAAAATTCGTTACTATTTACAATATAAGTAACAATTCCCTCAATATCTGTAACTGTTGTATCTTTATATGGTGAGTAATGTCCTTCACCTTGAATATCGTGAATTCGAAGGGCGCTTTTTTGAATTGTATAATTAAATGCGGATACACCACTCGAAGTTAAACCATCTTTTATAGCAATCGCTTTAATCGTAGTATTTTCAGTAATCGTAATTGGTTCAGTATATTCTGTACTCTCAGAAGTCGGTTCACTTCCATCAGTTGTGTAATAAATATTTGCACCCTTTGTTCCAGAAGTAAGGGTAACTTTATCACCTTCTTTTACTAGTCCAGACCCTGGATTAGCAACAACAGCTTGAACAATAGTTGAATCAACAATAATGTCTCCTTCATTACGTGGTATTAATTGATAAAAACTATTATATTGTCCAAGTACTCCTGTGATCGATTCATAATTTGAACCTGTTTTTAACCAAGAAAGATCTGAAGGACGAATTTCGAATTCATTTCCTTCTACATCCGTTGCCTTGTAATTACCACTAACTGTTTCGCCGATTGTTAAATTATTAACCGTAACTAACATACCTTCATTTTCTTCACCAAGTTCAGCAGCAGTTACAACTTTTGGTGCAGGAACAGTTGCACTATCAAGCACTTCTATATCAGCTGAAGTAACATTAATTTCTAATAAACCTCTGAATTCTGCTAGTTCCCCTGTTGCTCTTACAACGTCACCTAACTCTACTCCTAAATTTTCACCATATAGAACGATACCTGCATTGTCATCTTGAATAAAAGTTGTTTTTCCGATGACAGCTGTAACTGTACCAGTTGTGCTAACAATGTCACCAATCGTTGATGTTCTAACCTCAGAAATTGATTTAGTAGTTAAGATTGTGTATTCGAATGTTGAAATTCCACTATTTTCAAGGCCATCCGCTACTGCAAATGCTTTAATTGTTGTGTTTTCATTAATAACGATAGGTTCTGAGTAAACATCACTTGAAGTTGTTGGTTCAGTTCCATCGATTGTATAGTAAATTGTCGCTCCTTCTGTTTCAGTTGATAAAGTTATAGGCGTACCAGGTACAACAGTGCCTTCTGAAGGAGTTACAGTTACTGGTTTAACTTTGATATCATTTTCAGGTGTAGAATCTTCATAACTTGTCCAAGTAATATTATCAATTACTACTTGTTTACTTGCAGCATTTGCAATTTTTATAGTAAAAGGACCTTGAACATTTATATTTTCGATTGTAAATGTGTTAACTGATGTATTTGTTTCATCAATTTCTTGAGATTTCCCTTTTGATTCATCATTTATAAATACTTCAATTTGTCTTGCTCCCTTACCTGTATATGCAGTTTTATAATCTACAGATAATGTACCTATACCACCCTCAATTTCGTTTGATTGAATAAACTTCCCTAAATCTCTAAACATAATTCCCGTTCCATCGATACCGTACGTCTCTTGGTTCCTCACTCCGGTGTAGGACCATTGAATTCCATTAACTCCTACAAAATTTCCGTCTGTATAAGATGTTCCAGTGTAACTAAAATCATCGAAAGTTTCTTTAAACTCTGCTGCATTTACTTTTTCCGTATCAAGTGGTGTAATTAAACTAACTATTAAAGCTACAATAATGAATAAATGAAAAGACTTTTTATAGTTCCTATTTGTTGTCACTGTATTCTCTCCTTATTATTTAAGAATAGTAATCAATCAGATTAAGGACACAAAGCCCCTTTCAAAAAGGGCTTCGTGAGTTATTTAAATTACATTTATTCTTTAAGAAAAATTACAAAATTGTATCGCCTTTTACAGTAATTCCTGTGAAGTTTGTTGTATTTCCGTCTAAAGCAGAGAGGTCAAGATTTCCTTCAACAGTAATATTTGAGAAAGTAATTTCGTCTGAAATTGTACCAGTCAAGATTAAATCTCCTTTAATTTCAGCATTTTGCAGTGAACCTACATTCGAAATGTCTACTTTCACGTTACCTTCATAAACTTTCGGTTGTTCTACCGTACCAGAAAAATCATCTTCTGAAATTTCTTGGGCAGGAACAGCTTGTCCTAATTCATAAACAGCAACTGTACCCGAAATTTCGTGAGTTGCCACCAATAATGCTTTACCTGTTGGGCTTTTTTCAGCTGGGATAAATACTAATCCTTCTGGAGAAACATCACCTGCTACATCTTGTGAGAAATCACGGCTTGAAATTAACGTTACGAAATCAGGACTTGTTACATCTGTTAAGTCATACACCATAATTCCACTGAATCGTTCCAAACCAATGAAGGCATAAGTTTTTCCATTTACTTCGCCAACTATGGCACTTTCTGGTTCAGGGCCTTTGTTGTCACTGCGGTTATCCATTTCTACTTCCTCGTTGTCAACATTAAAGTATTGTGGTAATTTTTCTGCAATAATTTTTTCAAACTGGCTTCCGCTATCGAATACTAAGTCCATTGTTGTAGCGTCAAAGATTGAGAAGCTGCGTCCACCGAAGGCATACAGTGCTTCATATTCACCATTTCCATTAAGTCCATTTTCCTTCGCAAGCTTAATTTTTTCTAATTTTTTAAGCTCATTTTCCATAAATGCATCTAGCTCATCTTGCGTATAGCCTGCATAATTGTCCTCCTTTAATTTAATCTTGTCTTCGATTTCTTCAAGTTCTGTTTCCTCACCATATGCCTCCCAATCACGAGAATCTCCTTCATTTGGCGTAATAATATAAGTCTTTCCACCAACAGTAAATGTGTTAATTGCATCTGGCATATAGTATGAAAGAAGCGGTAATTTTTGAATGTTAATACCATCTTTATTGTGGGCATCAATTTCATTGCCTTCAACGGAATGATCCTTTACACCAAGGCCTTTTACTGAAAGAATGACACCATTTTCTAAGTCGATCGTGGCAATTGCATTATTTTCCTGTAATGAAACATATGCTGTTGTGCTATCATCAGAAACTGTAATATATTCAGGTTCTAATTGAACTAATGCAGAATCGCCAGAAGCGACATAGGATTCCCATCGAACTTTAGTATCTAATAATGATTCTGTAAATGTTAAAGTTGTCACTTCATAGTTATCTTCTAAATCAATAATCGAAATAGAACCTTCTGGATCAACAGAATAATCCTCTGCTGGCTCCCCTTCATTTGCGACAATTGCTTTCTTCCCATCTGGTGTGAATGTTACCATGTCTGGTAGTGCGCCTACTTCAACATGGTTTACATATTGTCCATCTTTTGTAGCAAAGACAATGTATCCAGCATCAGTTTTCGGGTTGCTTACTGCAGTGATAGCAATTAAATCTTCTGTTGGATGGGATGCAATGCTTGTAATATCATCTACGTTTTCAATTTCAAATTCAGACAATAAAACTCGTTTAGAAGAAGGAACTTCAGTTAATTCTCCAGATTTCAAATTAGAGAATGATAGAATATCGAAGCCACTAACAGCTCCATTTGTCACAAATGCTAAGTTACGTGTTGCGTCATATGCTAATATTTCCGTACCAGTAGCTCCTACCTCACTATCGTATCTAGCAATTTGCGAAACTAATAAATTTTCTGGATTTGAATTATAAAAGCTAGTAATGGGATTAGGATTTGGTTCTGGTTCAACAACAGCTCCATTTACATCTACAATGCGCCCTTCAGTTGCAGTCGGAATTTTTTCAAGTCCCTTTAAATGCTCCGCAAAGTTTTCCCAGTCTGATAAACCTAAGTCAGTTACACGACCCGCATCATAGGCTGCTTTAAATACTGTATAACCATCTCCACCTTGAGCTGTGAAGGCGTTTGTAGCCACTGTGTACATCACATCATCTTGTACATCTACATAATTTCCTTGTTCATCTTTATATTGTAAAGATACGACACGTTGTCCAGCAGGTTTTGAAGAATCAAATTGAACTTTTCCGCCAGCAACATGTAAAAATCCACCGTTTTCTAACGGATATTGGCCAACGCTAATTTCAAATGCTTGTTTTAACTCTGCACCAGTTACATCCATTACGGCCAATGTATTGTTAAATGGTAAAACAGTAATAACTTCACCTACTGTAATCGGTCCAGCATTGATTCCAGCTCGAATTCCTCCACCATTTTGTAATGCCATAATGATGTTTTTACCAGAGACAACTTCTCTCGCCTTGGCAAGCATGCCATCTGCAATTAAGTTCCCTAGCACAGTTTCATTTTTACGTACACTCGGTTGACTGTTATCTCCGTTTGTACGAGGATTTTCTAATGCTACTTCTGCTGTAATACCAATCTCTTGTTGTGCTAATTGATTAACTTTCTCTTTATAAGGTGCAAGTATTTCTTTTGCCTCGGCATCTTCTTCCTGACTACCGATTGCGATTAGTTGACCGGCATGCTTCGTTACAACACCCTTTTGATCAAACTCTACGTCTAGAACACCTAAGTTACTGTTGCTAGCTCCTGTTTGTACGATAACAGTTGGTGTTGCATCTTCAGCTACGACTACTGGCTGCTTAAGTGTTGTATGTGAATGTCCGCCAACAATGACGTCGATTCCTTCAACCTCTTTAGCTAAAGTTAAATCATTGTCTACTGCAGCGTTATCGTCATATCCGATATGAGTAATGGCAATAATTTTATCTACACCTTGACCTTCAAATGCCTTCACTGCTTTTTCTGCTTCTTCAATATAATCTTCAAAGGTGATGGCACCTGGGCTTGAAAGATCTTTTGTTTCAGCAGTTGTTAAACCAAAGATTCCTACTTTTTCACCATTGATTTCTTTTATTATTCCGTTATATATCTTTCCATTTTCTGGTTCACTAGAAATTAAATCAGAGAATAAACCTGTGAATTTTTCATCCGCTTCAAAATTTACGTTCGAGCTTACGAATGGGAACTGTGCACCTTTAATGAAATCTACCAATGCTTGATGGCCTTCTAAACCTAAATCAAACTCATGGTTACCAAATGTCATCGCATCGTATTTCATTAAATTCATAAATTGCAAATCCGCTTGTCCTTTAAATTCAGTAAAGTAGAGCGTTCCAGAGAATACGTCTCCGGCATTTAATAATAGTGAATTTGGCTTTTCAGTTCTTACTTCTTTTACAGCAGTTACAGTTTTTGCAATATTATCTAAGTTTGCATGGGAATCGTTCGTATGCATTATTGATAGTTTGAAGTTTTCTTTAGGAGTTGTGCCCCCTGAACCACCTGAGCCACCGCCCGAACTTCCTCCTGAACTATTGCCAGGCTTTACTTCAGCACCTTTATCATCTTTAATATTTTTAATTTTCTCTTTTACACTATTATAGTTTTTAATGATTGATGCAATATCAGAACCCGCAGGAATTACTAAACTATCAATTGCTACATTAACCCCTACTTCAACTTTTGCATCTTTATTTCCAGCAACTAATTCTTTAACTTGTCCAGCTACATTAAGAACAAGCTCAACTGCTTGCTGAATCGTTAATTGATCAATCGTTGCTGTACCTTTAACTTCTAAGTTAACTGTTACATTAATTGTTACTTTTTCAGCATTAGCATTCACTTCAATTGACGAAACCTTTGCAGCTACCTTTACCTCAGATAGTTTTGTGTCTGAAGCTAACGATACGTTGTTACGCTTTACATGAATTGATTTTATTTTTGATTTTTTTAAGTCAATTTTTGGACCTTTTATAGAGGTTGCAGCCATAAAGCCATTTAATGACGCTACTTGGTCTGCTGCCTCTTCGATTACTAATTCATTATTTGTAACAAGCCCTTCAGCCGAAAAGCCATTGTTCACTTTATTTGTAATGGTTACATTACCAGTTACCGTTACATTATTTACAGCAACATAATCAGCGTTCACTGTAACCGTCCCTTGAATCGTTGCATTTCCACCATCAAATACTACCGATTTTCCTTCACTACCAGCAGCATTTAATGTAATTGATGAAATTCCAGTTATGACGCCATTAGAAACTACAGCTTTTACATTTGCACCAGCAAGAGCTGACGCATTTTTAGAATTGAAGATTGATTTTAAAGAAGAAGCGATTTTTAATTCGCCTACAGAAGTTTGAATGTTATTATCTGAAACATTTTCAATTGTTAAAGTGAGTTGTTGTTCTTGTTGATTGGATGATTTTACGTTCTCAGCACGGACCACAAACGCCGCTAATTGACCACGAGTTACGTTGGAGGCTCCGTCAAAGGTAGTTGCTGTTTTACCAGTTGTTATACCGTTTTCATAAAGAGCTAAAATGTAGTTTTTATAATCACTACGTACATCTGTAAATGGATTAGTTGACTCCGAAGAAGGGTTTAATTTAAAAGCACCAGCAAGTATTTTTGCCATATGGTTACGTTGAACTGGTTCACCAGATCGATACGTATCATCTTCATAGCCACTAATAATGCCTGCATTGGCTAGTGCAGCAATGGCACCATAGTATGGATGACTCGTTGGAACATCTTTAAAGCCTGGATTTTTTACATTTTTCGTGTCTAACCCTAATATTCCTGCAAGAATTTTTGCAGCTTGTCCACGGGTTACATTGTCACCTGGACGAAAAGTACCATCTTCAAATCCGTTAATAATTCCCCGCGCTGATAAGTTCATTACTTCATCATAAAAATTATACGTAGTAGAAACGTCCGAGAAGCTTGCACTTGCTTCTGTTGTTGTTGGACCTATCGCCGCCACCCCAGATGCAGCAACCGTTGCAGCCATTGTAGCAGTAAAATACTTTTGATACTTCTTCCTTTTCAAAGTAATTCATCCTCCCTAAATGGTTTAATATAGTAACTCAACCATTATTTATAGTAGATTAACATTATGAATTTTAGATAGTAATTATGTGAAGCAATTGTAAATATTAGATTATTATTAAGAGATTTGTGTTATATTTTGTCGGTTTGTGGAGGTGAGGTTGGTAAATTATTAGAAAAAAGTGGAAGGTATAGATGGTTAATAGTTTATAATAAATTTTTACTTTTAGTTGGAATAATTAAATATTAGGATTATTTTTGGAAAATAAAATAGTTTACGATGGTATTCTTTATTTTAATGTACAAAGCTTTATAAAATCTCAATTAAATAATAATATTTTAGGATGATCACTTATGTTATCAATTTCAACTTAGGACGATTCTTCTTTATAAATTATTGGATATTCCTATTCATGTTTGTACCTGGTACACTTTAAATAGGAGATTATTCTCTAGTAACTTCTATGGTATAATAGAAAAAAACGTGGAGGTAATGAGGATGAATAACGAAATATCAGAATTGTTACGTTCAGTTTTAAAAGAAGAATTAAATCCAGTCAATAAAAAATTAGACACATTGGAACAACGACTGAACGGAATGGAACAGCGCTTTGAGTCTATTGACCATCAACTGAACGGAATGGAGCAGCGCTTTGAATCTATTGACCATCGACTGGATGGGATGGAGCAACGCTTTGAATCTATTGACCATCAACTGAATGGTATGGAGCAACGCTTTGAGTCTATTGACCATCAACTGGATGGGATGGAGCAGCGCTTTGAGTCTATTGACCATCAACTAAATGGGATAGAACAACGCTTTGAATCAATTGAGCAAGAAATTAAAGCTTTACGAAATGATCATCTAGAACTTCACCAAGGAATTATCGAAACTTTGGGAGGCTTTACCGAAAAAATAGCAAGCGATGTAGATTATAAAACATCCGCTCTAAACAAACGAGTATTTAATATAGAAATCGAACTTCAACGATTGATTGGGGATTAATAAAGAAGTTACGAGTAAAAGACAGGATAATTATTAAAAAAGGAAATTACTGATACGGTAATTTCCTTTTAAATTGTATTAAATTGTCAGAATTGTTTGTGTACCTGGTACATTCAGGTGCTAATTCATCTGAATGGATATTTTGTTTTAGAGGAATATCACACTCAAAATGCACTTTGACCCACCAATGAGGGGTTGATTTATCATTTAAATAAACAACACGAACTACAGGGTTTGCACCATTTTCTAATAATGCGTAAATTTCTTTACTATAAAAATTAGGTACGTAGCCAAGCTTCTTGCCACCATAAGTGTATATAGCAACAGCATTTGGATCATGTTCATTTGTTGGCTCTGATATTAACTTCAACAGACTTTCTTTAGCAATCCACGAAGACCATTGATCAGGTAAATTTTGATATCGCATACCATGAATAAAAAAACTAGAATGCAAGCGGTTGTTCAAATGAATAAGTATCGCTAGCTGATCGACCACGAGTTTCTCGAAGTATATCCATTTTACTTGCACTTTCATCTAAACCTAAATCTGTTAGAATAGCCTTATAGTCTGCTCGGTCAGACGAGGGAATACGTCGATCAAATGCTGGGAAAAGTATATTTGATTGATATACTTTATCTATTTTCGGAAATGCAGGATGAATTATATAACCATTCTTTAAAGCATCACCCCAACTTTCGGTGCCCCGGCTGTGCATGAGTATAGACAAATTCGTACTGTCCGTTATAATGAGAAAGTGTTCCAATATGATAAAATAAACGGCTACCCCGATCTTGCCAAACAACAAGTAGTGTTTGAACATTACTCATAGTTATTACTCCTTTCCAATCCACTCTAACATTTTCTGTCTTCGAAAAGGCAGTACATTTTGCAACCACATCTTTTGTGCTTCACTCAAAAGATCAAAAGATTGAATGAATTGTTTGTATTTATTAAAATTAAACTTTTGTAATTTACTAATGCTCCTATCAAATTCTTTAGGATAGTGGATTGAGAGGTATGTTAGTAGATCTTTCGCTTTTACATTTTTCTTTTCAAATAACCCTGCTTTAACCTTTGTATTTTTAGTATATTTATTCATTTCTACGTTATCTGTTGCTATTTTCATCAATTGATTATCCTCAAAGCGAAAACCTAATGAAGCACCATTATCATAAATCGGTGAAAATTTAGGTCCAGACACCAAAAATAAAATTTGCCAATTTATTCTAACTATTATTGTAAATTTTTCTAAAAATAAAGAAATCATCTAGTCAAAAAGTCCAGATGATTTCTTCCTTAAATTGTATTAAATTGTCAGAATTGTTTGCGTACCTGGTACACTACCTGTCCCATTCAACCGCAGCACTTCTTATATTTTTTTCCGCTGCCGCATGGACATGGGTCATTTCGGCCTATTTTTTCGGATTTTACGGGAGTAGTAGAATTCTCTTTTGTAACAAAAGGGAATTTCATTGGATTTTTTTCTAATTGCTCCATATGTTCCATTCGCTCAATCCAAACTTTACGCCAATTCGACAACTCCGGATGATCTTGCCCCATTACTTTATAAAAACCGTAAAATATTTCCTCCATATCAAATACGCCACCACGATAATTATTTGCGATAAAATCATCGATAAGTGGAAATGCACGCTCAGAAAAATGTGAAGTAAGTGCGTCAATCACTATTTCTTTTCCATCAACACCTAAAACATCGTAACTCTCTTCAAGAATCTGTCCTGAAAGTTCTGTTTTAATTTCTTTTAATACAGCTATTGCAAAATGATAACTATCGTGATCCTTTGCATATGGTGCAACAGCCTGGACAACTTCATCCGATTGAAAACGACTTAACGCAACGTAAGTTTCTTCAACTAAAATATCCTCATAGCGTGATAAAAAAGATGCAAGGGTTGGAATGTATTCCGTTAATTGCAATAATCCAATTGCACGTACTGCAAAAATACCATCATACGATAACCAGTCATCCTTTAATTCTTTTTCCAATATAGGCTGAACTACCTTCTCGTCAAAATAGCCTTTGTCAATCAGAACATCTTGTACTTTTTTCGCTAATTGAAAACTAGAATCTACATACCTTTGTTCTTCTAGCTTACCTAAAATAGTTGAATAAATTTCCCAAAGTTCTTGTTCATTCGCCTCTAAACATTGATTGCAAAAAGCTATAAAATCCGGATGTAAGTATCTTTTTAACTTCTCATGTTGATTGACTATAATAGAAATTGGGAGTTTTTGTAAAAATTGTATAATTAAATGCTGTTTTGAATTAGGCAATTTCTCCACAAGCTCTAATAGGATATGCAAAGTCTCTTCATCCACACATCTATAATTGCCATTAATCAAAATTGAAGTTTTCGTTCTTTCATCCGCATCTAACGCAAATTTAAGTTGTTCATTCACAAGCTCTGCAGGTGTAAACGGAAAACTTTTCAAATGAAACCCGATAAAGTCTCTTACAATTGGATCCTCTGACGTAATATGCTGTGATACTATATTTATAAAACTTTTCATAAATGGATGCTCCTTATCTTTATATGACTTTTTTCATTAAAATTTTAACATTAAAGTTTTTAAAGTCATATTGGATTTTCATTTTTTTAGTATTTTGAAGATAATAATTTATAATGTAGAAATGTTAATCGTTTTTAAAGGAGAAATAAATATTGTAAATTTTAAGAAACAAAGCCATTACTGTAATAGATGCAAGAAGTTTCCTCCTAAAAAAAATTTAGTGGGAAGGGCCGCCACGCACTTTTGAATAAAAAGTAAAAGGAATAGCATTTAAATACACTCACAGTCAACTTCCGAAGATGACCGAAAATTATACAAACGCTCTAAAGCAATAAAAATTATTTAATCTTGTATACGGAACAAGCAAATTTCTTCTTATTTTAATATGAAAAATCACGTTATATTATAAGAGATAACTTTGATTCTGTAATTTATATTTATCAAGGGATTATTAATTTGTCATATCGAAAAAACCGTAAGCCCGAAATATAAAATAGCGTACCTTCCGGCACGCACGACGAATAGCCTCCAATCCGATGCTTTTTGGGATTGAAGGCTATTATTTTGCACACACTTCTTGAATCGATTTCGACCAAGGCATGTAGTTTTGTAAAATCTCAGGTTGTTGATGAATTGGTAAGTTGGGTAGCTCTGTAAATAACTTCACTAAATATTGATAGAAGTCGATGCCATTTGCTTTTGCAGTTTCTGCTAAACTCAAACAGATCGCATTCGCTCTAGCACCAGCTTCACTGACAGAGAATAACCAATTTTTTCGGCCGATTACATTCGGGCGAATCGCATTTTCAGCTGGATTATTAT
>JAEXYZ010000013.1 GCA_023405135.1 Bacillota bacterium
TCCAAAAGATAGCTTTATTCCAGTTCGCCGCATGATGAATTACATTCAAAATACTCTTATTTTGGACTATTGGGCAAAAGTAGATTCCCCAACAAATACTAAATTGATTGAATCGGTGATAGATGACGTCAATATTTGGCTAAATGGATTGAGTGCACGTGGTCAATTGTTGGGTGGCCGAGTTGAGTTTTTAAAAGAGGATAACCCTCAAGAGGCATTGATTGACGGAAAAGTGAAGTTCAGAGTATATGCAACTCCACCAACACCAGCACGAGAAATTAAATTCTTAGTAGAGTTTGATGTAGCGTACTTCGAAACATTATTCGCTGCTTAAAATAAAGGGGGTAAATGAACAATGCCAGAAATCATGGACAAATTAACAAACTTTACTGCATATCGAAATGGTACTGAATATTTAGGTGTTCTAAACATTGAACTACCAGAAATGACGGCATTAACTGACGAATTATCAGGTGCTGGAATTGCAGGTAAAATCGATATGCCCGTAATCGGACATTTTGATGCTGCAGAAACAACTTTAGAATGGGGAACATTAGCTAAATCTAGTATTACGTTAGCAGCGTTTGAAACTCATAGTATTGATTGTTATGGATCACAACAGGGATATGATTCAGGTACCGGAAGATTTAGAAATCAATCAGTTAAAGTATCTTTACGTGTAATTCCAAAAACGTTAAGTGCCGGCTCGTTTGAACCAGGTGCAAAAACTGGTACATCAAACGGTTTAGAAGTTATTTATATCAAAATTGAGCTTGATGGTGAACGAATTTATGAAATAGATAAACTAAACTTCATTTGCTATATAAATGGCAAAGATTATTTAGAGGAAGTACGTAATAACTTACGTCTATAGGAGGAACAGACAAATGAAAGAACAGAAAAATAACAATGTTGAAGTAATCGATGCAAATGCTGTGGAATTAGAAACAAAAATTACTTTTGCAAAACCATTTGAATTTAACGGACAACAATATGAAAGTATCGAATTAAATCTAGATGATTTAACAGGAATTGATTTAGAAGAAGCGGAAGTGGAATTTACAACAAGAAATCCACAGATTGCTGCACAAACATTCCTAAAAGCAATGTCTAGTGCATATCAAGCAATTGTCGCTGCTAAAGCTGCAGGAGTTAATCCACAATTTATTCGGTCATTGCCTGCAAATGAATATGCGAAAGTAACTGCAACAGTTCAAGCTTTTTTGCTAAAAAGGGGTTAAGCAAAGACACTGGCGAGCGAATAAGACGAATTGCACTTAATTGTGCGATCAGTACCAATACGTCTGTCGATTTTTATTTAAACATGAAAATCGACAGGCTTATTTTATGGTCAAAAACAATTAAAGAAGTGACAAAAAAGCCCAAGAAAAAGTAGGTGATGAATAAAAATGGCTAAAGTTTTTGACATCGCCTTTAAGCTAGGTGGAGAAGTCACAAGTAGCTTTAAAAACGCATTTAATGGTGCAGAAAGCACTATGACAAAATTAGGTGCGGCAGCTGTAGCAATAGGTGGTGTGGTAGGATTTAGTCAACTCGCTGGACAGATTGGTGAAATGGACGAAGCTCTCAGAAAGCTATCTGCACAAACCGGAACATATGGAGAAGATATGGAAGAGCTCGGTAATATTGCCGAGAATCTTTTCCGTAATAACTATGGTGAATCTTTTGAGGAAATAACAGTGGCATTGGCAAACGTAAAACAGAATATGCACAACTTGGACAACGGCGAACTTGAACGTATGACCGGTAATGCACTAATATTTGCCAGTACCTTTGATTCAGATATTAACGAGGTTACACGTGCAGCACAGAATATGATGGAGAATTTCGGCTCTAGCACAACCACAACAATGGATTTATTTACAGCTGGTATGCAACGAGGGTTAAATTTTTCGGACGAAATGCTTGATAACATTGCTGAATATTCTCCACTCTTTGCTGCAATGGGCTATTCAGCAGAAGAATACTTTGGAATTATGGAACGTGGTGCACAAGCGGGTGTATATAACCTTGATTATGTAAATGACGTGATGAAAGAATTTCAGATAAGGATTAAAGATGGTTCCAAAACCACAAATGACGCAATGTCCGAAATGTCTGAAAGCACACAAGCTGTATGGAACGATTTTTTAGTAGGAAATACTACTGTTTCAGAAGTCGCAAGTACAGTAGTAAGTGAATTGAAAAACATGGACGATCAAGTATATGCAAACCAAATAGCAGTATCTTTATTTGGTACTAAGTGGGAAGATTTAGAAGCGTCGGCCATGTATGCTATGTTAGGATCTCAAGAAGCTATGACAGGCTTTGAAGGTGCCATGGAACAAGTAAATACAGTTAAATTTGATTCGTTTCAAAGTGCTATAACCGGTATTGGACGGATTTTATTAACAGATTTAGTGTATCCAATTGGCGACTTTTTATTGCCTCATCTAAATACATTCGGAAACTTCTTATCAAATAATTTACCAGGTTCAATTGATAAAACTAGAGCAGTATTGGCAGCTGTTACACCATGGGTTGTTGGTATAGGTGCAGCTTTCTTAGGATATAAAGGAACATTAATGGCTGTGACTACTTACCAAAAATCATTCAATACAATACAAAAATTAAGTACAGCACTCATGAAAGCACATCGAACAGCGATGCTTGCATCTACATTCGCAGGCGGTGGATTTAAGGGCATGTTGGTAGGCTTGCGAAGTGGGATGGCTGCCTTAAATATGACAATGTTAGCTAATCCATTTGTATTAGCAGCGGCAGCAATTGCAGGGTTGGCAGTTGCTTTTGTGGCTTTATATAAAAAATCTGAAACATTCCGAACAGCTATTGAACCATTAGTACAAATGGTTAAAACAGAATTTGTTGCTATGGGTGCTCAGATTGGAGCAACTTTTCAAGCATTTGCACCTATGTTTGTGGATTTAGCTTCAAGTATTATACCGATCATTACAAATTTAGCCCAAATGGTTATTCCGTTAATACTTCAAGCAGTTCAAATGGTATTTCCATTGGTGTTAAGTATTATTCAAGCCGTATTACCAATCGTATTTACATTAATTCAAACAGTTGTCACTATTGCTTTAACCTTAGCTGAAACAGTATTCCCGTTAATTTTAACTGTTGTTCAAGCCGTATTCCCTATCGTTCTAAGTATTATTCAAATGGTAATCCCGATTGTATCAACGATTTTACAGACACTTGTAACAATTATTCAGACGGTAGTAGTACCAGCGATTAATTTAATATTATCAGTAATACAATTTGTATTTCCGTATATACAATTAATCATTCAAAATGCGCTAGCAATAGTGAATGGTATTTTTACAGCAGCAATGGCTTTACTGACAGGAGATTGGGATGGCGCTTGGAATGCAATTAAAGGTACTGCAGTAACGATTATGAACAACATAATCGGCTTCTTTAAAGGCATTAACTTATTTGATATCGGAAAATCCATAATAGATGGTTTAATCAATGGTATTAAATCAATGGGTAGTGCAGTTTTGGGCGCGATTACTGATATGGTACCAGAACCAATTCGTGCTGCAGCATCAGGTGTTATGGATGCACTTGGTATTGGTGGTTATGCAGAGGGCGGTATAGTTAATAGGCCTGAACTCGCTTGGATTGGTGAAGGTGGCGACACAGAAGCTGTTATACCGTGGAATAATAGTCAACGAAGTAAAGATTTATGGATGGCTACGGGCGATGCATTAGGCATGTGGGACACGAGCGAACCAGAAGACAATCCTTTCGACTTTGATTCTCCAAACTACGCATTTAGTGGTAACAGTGGTAGTGAAACTGAAGGAAGTACAATCATTCAAGTAACCGATCAACGACAAATTACAATTCAAGGTAATACAGATCCTGGGCAAGTAGAGCGCGAAATGAACAAGTCCAACCAATCTTTATTAGCCCAATTAGAAGAAGAGTTTAAAAACAAAAAACGTGGTGATTTTAATTGAGGACATATACAACTATTCAAGGTGATACCTGGGACATAATTGCATATCGTGTTTATGGGACAAGCTTTGTTATGTCTCAATTAATGCAAGCCAACCCTGATTATATGAAAATAGGTGTTTTCAGTGCAGGTACTGTACTGAAAATGCCCGATATTGACACAACTGAAGCAAACGAGGAATTACCACCGTGGTTTAAGTAGGTGATAAGGTGAAAGCAAGACGTGCACGAGTAATTGCAAAATATCAAGGTGTAGATATTACATCATCATTAGAGCCATATTTAACATCATTTTCATTTGCTGACAATGAAGGTTCTGGGGATGATATTCAAATCAATTTACAGGACCGTGAAGGCAAATGGCACGGAAGTTTTATGCCAAGTAAAGGTGACGAAATCCAAGCTACAATTGAAGTGGAAAATTGGAAGGGCAATGGTCAGGTCAAACGCTTGGACTGTGGGAAGTTTTTTATAGATGCAGTGGACTTTAAAGGTCCACCAGATACTTTAACAATCAAAGCTTTGTCCATTCCTATTAAAAAAAGCGGGAAAAACGCTCGAAATTCTAGGATGTGGGAAAAAGCTACATTATCAAAAGTAGCTGGCGATATTGCAATTAGTGCTGGATTAGAATTGATGTATGATGCACCAGACTATATATATGATCGCGTTGAACAAATTCGTGAAACAGACTTAGCTTTTATAAAAAAACGAGCTAAAAAAGAAGGTATTGCTGTAAAAGTATCTAATGGATATTTGATTTTATATGATGAAGCATCTTATGAAGCTAAAGATACAGTGCGGACCATCAAACGTGGTGAATCAGATATCATAAGCTATTCCTTCGCTTATGAAACTGCGGATAAAGAGTACCAAAAAGTAGAAATAAGCTATTGGGATGACGTAAAAAAGGCAAATTTAAAATATGTATACACCGTACCAAATGTTGAAGAAGGTCCAACACTAAAACTAAATGAACGTGCAAAGTCATTAGGAGAAGCGATAAGAATTACTAAAAATGCAGCTCGTAATAGAAATAAAGGTGCATGGACTGGGAAACTTACAATGCTTGGCGATCCAACACTAGTTCAAGGCGTAACAATTAATATTGAAGGATTTTTAAAGTTTGATGGCAAGTATTATATAGAAAGTACAACACATGATGTTGGCGATGGATATTTGGTAAATTTGAATATTCGGGAGGTGCTGCCTTATTAGCATGTTCGATAATCACACAGAAGTACCACAGTTTATTCGTGTAGGTAAAGTGTCGTCCGTTAATAGAAATAATTGTACAGCTCGAGTATTCTTTGAAGATCGCGATGATGTTGTATCTCATGATTTACGAGTAATTGTAAAAAACACTATGAATAAAAAGGATTATTGGCTTCCTGATGTAGATGAGCAAGTAGTGTGTATTTTTTTACCAAATGGAGAAGAAACAGGTTTCATAATTGGTTCAGTCTATTCGGATGTTGATAGGCCACCTGCCGAAATTTCGCATGCTGGGGAAGAGCGTATTGGTTATTGGATTGATGAAAATAATTACATCAAATGGGTAGCTGAAGAGCGTAAATTTGTTGTGAAAAGCGAAAACCCAATTGAATGGGTGGTGGGTTAATTAATGCTTGGTCAATTAGGTGAAATAACATTCGAAGTATCAGCAAAAGTAGTAAAAACATTTCAAGATTTATCGCGCACCGAAGCTGGTCGTTGGTCGACACAGGACATCGTACAAAGAAAACCTAGCCTTGAATTTTTAGGACCTGGTTTAGGGACGGTGTCTTTTAAAATGAAATTTAACGCAGCATTAGGTGTTAATCCACGGAAAGAAACTGATAATCTAATCCGTATGGCACGTGAAGGTAAAGTAGCACCATTCGTACTTGGTGGTAAGCGTGTAGGTGTTGCAAAATGGGCTATTAAAAGCGTTGATGTTGATTATAAATACGTGGACAACAGAGGAAATGTCATAATAGCTGAAGCAAACGTTTCATTGGAGGAGTATGTATGAGAACCCTTTATACAGTCTCACATAACAATCAGTCTATTAAATTCGCACCAAGTAATATTTTAGAAGAAATATTACAAAACGTTTATACAGTCATTTCAACACCAATTTATAGTGTTCCTTTATTTAGAGAATTTGGTACCTCAACTACTTATTTAGACACACCTCACTTGGTAGCACAATCAAAATATGTGGCAGAAGTAATAGAAAAAGTAGAACAATATGAACCACGTGCCATTGTTGAAGAAGTCACCTTTACACAAAATGAGGAAGATGGCCAGCTGTATCCAGTAGTTACTATTCGTATTGAAGAAGGGGTGATGTAAGTGACTGGAACATTACCTGATTTTAATTTTTTAACAGTAGATCCACAAGTAATATTAAATGAAATGATACATGATTATGAAATGCTGACAGATCGAAAACTTGCTGATGCCGATCCTGTTCGGCTTTTTATTTTGGCGCAAGCAGATAAAATCATTCAGCTATCTAACATCATTAATGATTCAGCAAAACAAAATTTATTATATTTTTCACGAAATGAAGTGTTAGATTTCAAAGGATATGAGTGGGATACACCACGTTTAGGGAATGATCCAGCAAAAACAACAATGCGTTTCTTTGCAGCAATCATTCAAAGCGCCGCTAGGATTATTCCGAAAGGCACCCTTGTAACAGCTGGTGACGAGGTATTCTTTGAAACTACATCAGATGCAATTATCGCTGCAAATACAGAATATGTAGATGTTGAGGCTGTATGTCAAACACCAGGAGTAATCGGTAATGGCTATCAAATAGGTGAAATAAACACAATGGTAAAGCCCTTAATTTATGTAAGTAGCTGTACAAATATAACTGTATCAGAAGGTGGTACGGTTAGAGAAGATGACGTCGATTATCGAAATCGTATCCGACAAGCACCAGAAAAGCTCTCAACTGCTGGACCAAGCGGTGCATATGAATATTTCGCAAAAAGTGCCTCGGCTTTAATTAACGATGTACATGCTTATATGTCTACACCAGGCACTGTTACAGTGAAAGTTTTATTAAAAGATGGTGAGTTACCGGGAACCGAAATATTAGATGCCGTAGAAGACAAGCTATCAACACGAAGTATACGTCCATTAACTGATAACTTAGTGGTAGGAGCGCCAGATATCGTTGCATGTGATTTAGATTTTACTTACTACTTACCCTCTGATATTTCGGATGTTACTGCTGCAAAAAACGCTGTGGAATCTGCTATTAAGGACTATAAAAAATGGCAGACTGAAAAAATGGGGAGAGATATTAATCCATCTCAGTTAATTTGGTACTGTATAAAAGCAGGTGCAAAGCGAGTTGATGTTAGGACACCAAGTTACACTCAGGTTGCACCATATGAGGTAGCTCAGTTGAATACGGAAAACATCATATTTGGTGGTGTAGAAAATGATTGAATTTAAACATTATGATCTATTAAATAGTGTGCCACCAAATCTATTAAAAGATGAAAAGATTAAAAATTTAGCTAAAGTCCTATCAAAACAAAATCAAAAATTAGCAGAAGCTGGAGAAAAATTAAACTTTGTTGAAAACATTCGGACATTACCAGAAGCAGTTGTTGATTATCTACTTTGGGAAAAGAACATTGGATATAACGAAGGATTAATACTTGCTTCAACATACGAAGAAAAAGTTGCTTTGTTGGAATCAGCTATAAAATTAAAAAGAATTAAAGGAACGCCTGCAGCTATTGAATTAATATTTGATTTACTTAATATCAATACTGTTTTAAAAGAATGGTTTGAATACGGCGGGCAACCCTATCATTTTATGCTAGAGGTTACAGTCACAGATCGCGGACTATCTGAAGATATGGTAACTAAGCTTGAAAACTTGGTATTAGCATATAAGAATACACGTTCAAAGTTAGAAGCTATTGATATTTTTTTAACTTCTAAAGGTACTTATTATATTGGGGCCTGTATGCAAACAGGGGAAGAAATCACGATATATCCGTGGACCGTAACAAATATTGAAGTAAGTGGTAAATATCATTTAGCTGTAGGACAAGCACCCGGAGTAGAAACAACAGTTATTTACCCACAAGGAGGGGCGATAAATGAGTAATTTTTATATGATTTTGACGGATGTTGGTATTGCAAAAATCGCCAACTCACAATTAACAAACCAAACAATTGATTTAACACAAATTGCTGTCGGTGATGGCGATGGAGCATACTACAATCCTGTGCAAACAGCTACAGCATTAAAAAAAGAAACATGGCGAGGTAATATTAGTTCTGTTTCAATTGATCCAAATAATGCAAATTGGATAGTAGTAGAGGGCATTATACCATCTACAGTAGGCGGTTTCACAATAAGAGAAGTGGGCTTATTTGATTCAAATAATGAAATGATTGCCATTGGTAAGGTGCCGGAAACATATAAACCTACATTCGAGGAAGGAAGTTCAAAAGATTTACACCTAAAATCTATTTTAGAAGTTTCCAATGCCAGTGCAGTAACAATAAAGGCAGATCCGTCAGTTATTATTGCTAGTAAAAAGTATGTTGATGACAAAATATCAATTGTAACTACAAATTTAACAAACGTTCAACAACAAGTTAATAAACATATTGCTGATAATGTAAAACATCTAAACTATTCAATTGCTAGTGGTACCAATTCGTACACAGCTTCAATTCAAGGTATTGATTCACTTGCTGAAGGGATAAGTGTAAAAATCAAATTTACTAATGAAAACACTGGACCTTGTACATTAAAAATTAATGGACTTGGTGCAATACCTATTAGAAAAGTTAATGGTAATGAGCTATCAAGCGGAAGTATTAAAGCTGGGCAAATAATGCATCTAGTTTATACAGGTACGGTTTTTCAATTATTGGGTGAAGGGGGTGAATATGGAACAGCAGAAGCTTCACAAGTTTTGGAGGGGTATACGGTTGGCCGAGAAGATGGGGTAATTGATGGCACTATGCCAAACAGAGGGGCAGTTACAAGCGCATTAAATGCTGGTAACAGTTATACAATTCCAGAAGGTTATCATAACGGGAGTGGTAAAGTTACTGCAAACTCATTAGCTTCACAAACTGCTGCAGATGCAACAGCTTCAAACATCTTATCCGGTAAAACAGCTTGGGTAAATGGGCAAAAAATTACGGGTACAATCCCAAGTAAGGCCGCTGCAACCATTACACCAGGAACAACAAATCAAACCATCGCTGCAGGACAATATTTAAGTGGTGTACAGACGATTTTAGGCGACCCATATTTAGTGGCAGCTAATATAGTAAGCGGTATTAACATATTTGGGGTATTGGGTACAGCTAGGAAGTATGGACCAAATGCCGGGACTAATTTAATATTTCAAATCCCTTCTATGCCTATGTATCCCGATTCAACAACGACTATGCGACCTGCGACACGTAACGCAAGAGTAAACTACGCAGGAAGTATAAGAATAACATTTAGGGGAGAGTTGTCTGATAACAACAATAACATTTGTTATTACCAAGTATTTAAAAACGGTAGTCCAGTTGGAATACTAAGATCGGTGAAGTGGTCATACCCTGATGTTATTTCTGGTGTAACGTTTACTGAGGACTTTTCATGTCAAGCTGGAGATATATTTGCTGTTTATATGAGTTCGCAAAACGCAAACAGTAGTTGGGACGTTTATACTGGAAGAGTATCGAATGCTGGTATTTATACCGTAGATAAAAATATTGTTGAACTTGCATAAAGGAGGGATTTTTTTGGAATATAAGTATCAATATATCACAGAAGCTGAAAGGGAAACATTACTACAAACACATAGTGACAAGATATTACTTGAAGAACAGAATATTACAGAAGGTAATTTCTTAATTTTTGGTGATGAGCCACGTCAACCAGTAACTATTATTAAAAAGATTGAAGTTGATGAAGAAGAATTTAATAGAATCAAGGAAGAAAACCAACAATTACAACAGTCAGTACTTGAAATGACAACTTACTCAGCATCACAAGATGAACGACTTGCAACCCAAGAGCAGGGTTTATTAGAATTAACAACATTAGTAGCAGGAGGGAATGCGTAATGTTTACAACACAATCCGCTTTAGTGAATTTATGGGCTAAATACGTGGATAATGGCACTTATACTCGTGAGCAAGTTCCAAAATTGAGTAATTTACAAGAATGTGTATACGCAGTATTAGATGAAGAAAACGTAGCATAAAGCTAGCGTTATTTTTTATGTCAAAAACTTATTAGAGGGAATTCCTTCCTTTTGTCGAAATGAGTAGATGAAAGGAAGGGGATTAATGTGAATAAAGTACTGAGTAAAGTTAAAATCGGAAGTAAAAATACAATAACAAGGAAAATTCATTTTTTCCATTTTGATATTAAGGAATTACGTGCTAGATCAAATAATTTTCATCATCATACTAACCCGATGGAAATTTTTGAAAAAATTTCTCGATTAAGTTTTATGGGGAATCATCCAAAATCTAGATTTATGTATTATTCAAATAATGACGTTAGTTTTTTAAATGATGTAAACATAATTGGAAATAAGGTTAGAGGGAAATTTGCAATTTCTAGAAGAAGTTCTCTACCGGAACTTGAGATAGATGGGTCATTGGCGCCATTAAATATTCCTGCTAACAGTGGTTTAGCCGAAATAACACACTTTATTTATTTTCATGATCAGAAAGTGATAGGAGTTGAATTTAACTTTTATGGGCCGAGAACTAATAGCTTAAAAAATTATTTGTTAGAGAAAAGTCAAAATTTCTCTAATCCATTTGAGTATATTGATATAAAACCTATTTTAAATATGGATTTAGATTTCCAACTACATGATATTGGAGAAATAAGCTTAATGCAAATGGAAGTTGCTAGAAATGAGTTAGCCATTCTTAAGGAATTAGATCAAGACTTATTTAGCGCTTTTGATACAGCCTCAAAGGTCTCTGATGCTGAATCTGTGGAGATAATATTAAGAAAAAAGAAATACTCGAGAGAAGGCTTTTCACTTCCATTTTCAAAGAAAAAACTAAAAGAATTACTATCTATAGAAGATAATAGGCAAAAGATTAATAAACTAAAAGTTAATGCTGAGTCAGAAACTGAACATATCAATAAGACTTTTGATTTATTAGAAGATAAAATGATTATGTCAAAACAAATAATAGTTTTGGATAAGAGAAGTAGAGCTGTAGACTCAGAAAGCATGTTTGAAAAAATTGAAGAAGCATATATTGAATTAAAGGAAAATTTTGAGTGAGAAAGCTGTGGTGTTTAATGAAAAAATTCTACAGAAGTCATTTTTTAGGATTAGAATTTTGTTTTTCTTTAATTCTAATAATACTTGTGGTTTTTGTTTCATTTCGTTATGTTGGGATAGAAAATCTACAAACGAATCTTAATGGTACAAGAGGAACGCTATATGGTACTTTGGCAGCTCTTGCAGGAGCAATGTTAGGTTTTGTTATTACAGGATTATCAGTACTATTAACAACTAACAGTACCGAACAAATTGGAATGTTGAAGAAAAGTAAACACTATAAGACAATATTTAAGATTTTTTTTAGTACAAGTAAGTACTTAGGATTACTACTAATAATATCATTAATCAGTTTAGTGTTTGACAAAGATGATAAACCAATTATGGTATTAACAACTGTTACAGTTTGGTTGTCTATATTGGTCGGTCTTAGGTTATTAAGATGTATTTGGGTACTTGAAAAAATAGTTAGTCTTCATATTTTAAATAAATAATAATTTGCTTGAACTTTATACAGCTCAACATGAATAGAAACAAAGTTACGCACTGTGCCGAGCAGTGCTATTTTTATTTTTATGAGGTGAGAAAATGGAGAATAAAATAGCATTAGTATCAGGAGTTTTAGGTGCAATAATTTCATATATGTTTGACTTAGTGGGGGTTGCGGTGTCAATCCTCATTTTATTTATGCTTGCGGACTATATAACGGGGCTAGTATCTGCAGGAATAAATAAAGAATTGAATAGTCGTGTGGGTTGGACTGGATTTGTACGAAAACTTTATATCTTATTGCTTATTGGAATGATTTACGCTCTTGAATTTACTGCAAGCCAATATGTAGATTTTGATATTTTTGGTGGTTACATTGGTGATGGCGCAGCATTTGCTTATATCGCTATTGAGTTTATTTCTATAACAGAAAACGCTGTAAAGATAGGAGTTCCAGTACCTCCATTTGTAAAAAATTTATTGAAAATAGTTAAAGAAAAAACAGGTATTCAACAGGAAGGTGATTTATGATGTCATACACTTTCAAGCAAAACTTATTATCAAGTTCAAAATATCCACTTAAAGCACCATACACAATGTCACCTGAATACATTACTGTCCACAATACAAGTAATGATGCAACTGCAGAAAATGAAATGAAATATATGATAAGTAATAATAATCAAGTAAGTTATCATGTGGCCGTTGATGATAAGGAAGTAATTCAAGGTATCCCTTTCAATCGTAATGCTTGGCATTGTGGAGATGGGCATGGAAACGGAAATAGAAAATCTATAGGGATTGAGATTTGTTTTTCTAAAAGTGGTGGTAAGTGTTATGAACAAGCTGAAGAAAACGCAGTACTATATATTGCTAAACTTTTAAAAGAGTTTGGGTGGGGAATTGATCGTGTTAGAAAACATCAAGATTGGAACAATAAATACTGCCCTCACAGAATACTTGACGAAGGGCGTTGGAATAGCTTTTTGAAGAGAATCGAAAAAGCCCTTGAAGAATTTAAAGTAGGTGAAGAAGAAATGATATTTAGTAGTAAAGCTATGAAGGAAAAGTATGAAATACGTACAAATTCCCAAGCCACTAAAAAATTGTTATTAGAAACCGCTTTAAGCATTGAAGAATTACAATTAGATAGAAAGCATTGGGAAGAACAATATAAGAAGGGAAATATTAAAGAAGGTGACTGGAATGCGTTTGCGTATGAGGTTGCTGTCCATTTAGCTAAAAAAACAGAGTTCACAAAAAAATGATAATGTAATAGTTTGTAGAAAACTATTACATGGTTGTTTGCTCATAGAATATTTCCCCTTTTAAAGTCACGTTCAATAGAGCGTGGCTTCTTTTTATCAAAATATTACTACTTACAGCAAACCTCTTTTAAGTTATTCTTTATTTAAAATTAATTGAGGGAATGTATTTTATGGATAAAAAATTTAAAGTTAAGGAAAATAGAAAGCTAGTAATTTTTTTATCGATCCCAGTTTTAATTCCAGTTCTAATTAATTATCTACTGTTAACATGGCACTTTCCAGGTGTCCAAGGAAAAGAGGAGGATTGGCTGGGGTTCTTCTCAAATTACTCTGGTGGAATAATTGGAGGGATTGTAGCTTTTATTGTGGCAAATCATCAAGTTAAAACCCAAATGAAAGAACAAATTAAAAATGAGGAAGAGATAAAGTATATTAATCAACTCCCAACTTTAATAAACATTATTTTTGAGTTGAAAGAAATGAAGAAATCTTTAAAAGCTGCATTTGCTATGAGAAAAATAATCACAGAATTTAATGAGCATCAATCAGGAAAAAATATAATTGTTATCGAACATGCACATTATCCATTAAAGAAGTTAAACGATGAGAACTGGATAGGGATTCAATTGATACAGAGTGTTGATTTTCAAAAATCATTAATCACACTAAAGAATGATTACAAAAAAATATCCGATGCTCTTAGTATTAATATTGATGAAATTAAATTTGAAATAACAAGGCTAAGAGGAACTGGGGATAAGGATATTAATGAATTACTTTTAAAGTTCGAAATGGCAAAAGGAGATAAAGAATGGGCGTGGGAAAAGTTAAACGAGATTGATTATGTAGAAGTCATTGAAGATAAGATAAAGCTTGCTAACATAATGATTGATTCTATTGAAGAAATGATGGATAGACGTCAGTCAATAAGAGATGAAAATTAATTTAACTCTGTCACATCAATTATGATGTGGCTTTTTTAATTTATTTAGGTAAACATTTGGAAAATAACAACCAAAATTATATAATTATAGAAACTATTATAATAAAGGTGGTTGATAGTTTGCCTCAAGTAGATTTATCCTTTATGGAACAAGGTGCAGATGTTATTCTAAACGAAATACTAAATCTAGTAGTTATAGTAATATTAACAATGTTTGTATTACTTGTAATATTTAGAGTTACGAGAATGCCATATTTTTTAAGGAAATTTATTTTACTTGTTGTGACAATTGGAGTTTTAGTCTTATCAATAGTCAAAATATATTTCCCCAACATTGTTACACAATTAGGGTTAATTTAAAAAAATATAATAATAAGGTCACACTCATTTGAACTGCACCCCAATTGTTAGATGTGTCTAACAATTGGGGCGCAGTACACTACGGTGTGGCTTTTTATTATGTAAAATTGATTTTAGTAAAAATTTCACATTTTATATTGACTCACGTAAATATAATTGATATAATAAAAATATAGAAAGGGGGTAAGAAAATGGAAGTAGAAAGAGTAGTTGGGCTAACAGCCTTAATCAACCTAGCAATCGCACTGATAAACTTACAGATAGCGATAAAAAACAACAAAAAAGACACTACCCCAAAAGAGTAGCGCCCAAGAGAAAATTAAAAAAAGAAGGTTAAGGCTCGAACCCTTAGCCTTCTACCCTTAATATAATTGATTTCGGAAATTTGCACAACGGATATAAATTAAAAAATGAGGTGAATTAAATGTCAATATTACTTATATCTGCAATAGTAATAGTTCTTACATTGATAGTAATCGGAGCGACTGTTATCGTATTGAGTAAAAAGTAAAAGTTGAAGGCGGTAATTAAAATGGAACAAAACTACTCTTTCAAAAATCGTGAAGAATTAATGATATTTATTCAAAATGAAGTAATCAATACAACTGAAGCTTTGGAGATACTACAATGTTCTCGTCAGAATCTAAATGATTTAGTTAAACGTGGTGTGATAACTCCAATTAAAGACTTACCTAGAGACAGATTATTCTTTAAAGAGGATATCATCAAACGTAAAAATGAAATGGAAAGCAAAGCTAAAAAATAGGTTGGATTAAAATATGATAAAAATGACCAAACAGGATGAAGAGTTTCTACGAAAGCATCTATCTAATTTTGGTGAGTTGAAAAAAGGTAATATCAATACTTTGCTGCTAGAAATCCACGACCTCACATTACAAGGTTTAGACGAAAATGACAATCCAACAAGTTTTTATTATGAAGCTCAAAAAGTATACGACTCAATATTTTTATTAAATAGCACTTAACCAAGGTTGAGTGCTATTATTATGCACAAAAATGGAAGGAGAGAAGGATTAGTTTTCACTTTAAAATCGGCAGAATTGGTTTTATTTCTTAAATCAATAAATCCCATATATCCTCAATTTCTAAAGCATTAGCGATTTTAATTAAAGCTTTTATTGGTATTCTCTCCATTATATTATTAGCCAATTAAGAGATAGTTCGTTAATTTTAGCTTTTTATTTTTTATTAAGATTCTCATACCGAAAGTAAGTATATTAATTAATAATAAGTAACACTCACAAACTAGTAATCAGAGTCTTGAGTAGGGGTTCTTTCGTGCTAGTAAGTGAAAATAAAGTAGTCAAAAAGAATGAGAAAAAAATTGAAAATAATATTTTTGATATGTTAAAATATACATCATAGTACAAATAATTCCAAATATGAAAGGGGAAATTAAATTGAAAGTAAAGAAAGCTGCACTTTCTATAGCATTGATTGGTGGCATATTGATTTCAGGAATAGCACCTAATAACACTTATGCTGCTGAACCAACAAAAGCTCAATTACAAAAGCAAGTAAAAGCACTAAAAGAACAAATTGAATCAAAGAATGCAACAATTAGACAATTAAAATCTCAATTAAATAACAGTTATGTTCTAAAAACAGTTGATTCACAGTTATCTTATAAAGGATACTTATCTCCGAAAAAAGTAACAATAGGTAATTCCACTGTACCATCATTATTGGATTATAATGGCATTTACTATACCCCAGTTCAAACATTAAGTTCAATGTTATCCTTACCATATTCAAAGGATTCTAAAACTGTTTATATAGGTGTTAAGCCAGAAGGACAGTACATGATGGATATAAAATCTCTCCATCCTTTTAATAATACAGCTTATAAAGTTAACACGAATATGACATTAGCAGGCGAAACATACAACAAAGGAATTCAGTTGAATGTAGGATTTGGAAATACATACTCAATTAATCTTGGAGGGAAATACACAAATATCCAGGGGCTAGTAGGCGTTGAACCTTATGATTGGGCTGATTGGGCTAAAATATTAATAACAGATGAAAATGATAATGTATTGTATGAATCTACCCTTTATGATACAGATTTACCTAAAAATTTTGATATTGACGTAACAGGTGTAAATAATTTAAAAATTAAAACAGAAGGCTCTATTGGTTCTGTTATCGTAGACTTAGTTAACATAACTATCAAGTAGTGTTAGAGGTATGCCACTCTAATATACACGTTGTAAAAGCCACTCAATGAGTGGCTTTTATGATACCATTTAGATAGATTATTGAATTTTAGTCAAAGCATCATTCATTTGCTTTTCATTTGCCATTACAGACTGGCTGTCAGCAGTTTCTGCACCACGATAAACATATTTTAAATTCTGATGATAATCGAATGAGAAGTCCTCTATTTCATTATCCGAATTTTCACTTACAACAAATGATTTAAAAATATTTGTTAGCATTCTTTCGTGATTATCAACTTCATCCAAATAGGTACCAGATTGATAATCAGAAATTATATCTTTTGTAAATTGCTGAACCTCTTCTTCGTTTGTCTCATAATTCATCATATATTTTTCAAGTGCATAAAACTTATCACTCGCTGCATCTTCATTAGAAACAATATTTGCGATTGCATCTTGCCATGTTGCAATTTCCTCTTCCTCGGCAACTTCTGATTGTGACGGCTCATTAGCTTCTGCTGTAGTTTCAGTTACTTCAGGTGTTTCAGTTGCTTCATTTACTTCGGGTGCTTCTACTTCTGTCGTTCCAACATCTTCTTCTCCGCTACATGCAACTAATCCTATGGATAATACTAGAGCAGTACTAAAAATTAATTTTTTCATTAAACTTTTCTCCTCTCACATATCTATTTTTAAATTTAACAAATATATACATTTATGTCATTAGTATTAACCAAATTTCTCAAATAGTCCATAACTTAACAGTTCAGACACTGGGAGATATTCCCATAATAAAATACATTACTTTTTGTAATTAATTCAATTGAAAAATAAGAACATTAGTTCTATAACGGACGACGAGAACTAATGTTCGTTAGGAGGGCGGGGCAAATGAAAGAGCTGTTGCTAAAAGTAATGCAACGTAACCAGCTTGTGGATATGATGTATATTGCAAATGATGGAAAGATTACAAAGAGACGTATTAAAGTTTCTAAAATAACAGATGATTCATTTAGTGCATATTGTTTTTTGAAACATGCTAGTCGTACTTTTAAAATAGAAAATGTTCTTGCATTAGTACCTGTAATAAGAAAAGAGCGTGCTGTGATTTGATTAGAGATCGTGGAAATATTAAATGGACAGCAATGATGTTAACTGAACATGTTAAAGAAATAAGAGATTGGTATGAGAGTGATAAAGATATACCAGAACCTCTATATGATGAATTTAGTTTAAATGCTTTAGCTGATGATTTAAATCTTGCTTATAAAGCAAAGTCAATTGTACGTATAAAATATTGGCATAATAAAAGAGCTAAAGAGTATGAAGGTCAAACTGTTGGGTTATTACCAGATGAGCAAGTGATTAAAATTAGAGCAAATGATATAGTTAATAAATTAAACTTAATTCATATTATAAAAGTAGATATTTACGATTAAAAAAGGCCACTCAATGAGTGGCTTTTTATTTGTCACCTAACCAGCACAATAAAAACAGACAACCGAAAATGGTTGTCTGTCAAAATGAATATGATACCAATTTTGATACCGTTTTTCATGAAAACAATGAATTTTAACGAAAATAAATTTTCGAAAACGTTGATATAACAACATTATTTGCAATTAACTACACTTAATTCGTCATTTTATAGTCGAAATGGAAGGTTCTATCGGATAATTGTTATAAAGTATTGATGTATAAGGGTTTTCGAGTTATAAAAATACTCGAAAACCTTTTTTGACCACAATTTGACCACAAATTTTTATTTTTTATTTTTTCCCTTTAAAGAATTGATATGATTTTTATAAAGACTGAGCGCATTTTGCTCCGTCTTTTTTGTCATGTGTAAATAATAATCTGTTGTTGTCTTAGTAGTATCATGACCTAGACGATCCGCAATGGTTTTAATGTCGACACCTGCCTCTAATAAATGAACCGCATGGCTATGTCGTGTTGCGTGTGGAGAAAGGATAGGTACACCAGCTCTTTTACAAATTTCTTTAAAAAAATCTCTTACTACATTTGCTCGCCAATACTTACCCAGCGTGTTATGGAAAAGTAACACTTCATTTCGTGGTAAGTTTGGGTATGTTTTATACACCAATGCGCGATTTTCAAGATAATCTCTAATTACTCGTACTGTATCATCATCTATTTCAATTTCCCTTCTAGAACGATTTTTGGTGGGACCAACAATTGGTGTATTTGTATCGCCTGTAGTCGGGTAGTAAACAGTCTTCGTGATGGATAAACGATTATTTACAAGGTCAACATCATTCACTTCTAAGGCTAAACATTCTCCTATTCGCAGCCCAGTATTAAATAATAGGTAAAACATAGTAAAATGTTCCGTAGATAATTGATATTTTGATCCTTTAACTTTCCGTTTAGACTCCTCCAAAAATCGTTCCATTTCTTCTACTGTGAAAAACTCAACTGCTTTTTTACGCTCGATTTTTGAACCTGGTAATTCCATTTTTATTAAAGGGTTTTCTCTTAATATTTTAAAACGATGAACAGCTGCACTCATTGCGCTGTTAAATATACTATTTATTCTTCTTATTGTTCCTAGAGCGTAGATATCACTCAATTCGACAAGCCACTCATAGTATTCGTTATATTCAATTTCATTTAACTTGTAATTACCCCACCTAGGTAATATTACAAGTCTAATTATTCTCTCTTGCAGATCGATAGTAGAAGGACTTAAATTTGGCCTTTTGTAAGTGTCAAACCAACGAGGAAAGTAGTTTGAAACTGTTTCAGATCCATTCCCTTTAAAATTAGAATTTTGAATAAGAAGTTCAGCTTCAGCTGCTGCTAATTGAGCTTCTTTTTTCGTTTTAAATCCTCCTTTAGCTTCTTCTTTCCATTCCCCAGTCTGCTTATTTTTAATACGAATTCGATAAGTCCAAGTAGATCCACGTTTTCTAAAACTAGCCATTGTATCACCTTCTATCAAATATATAAATTACTAAACTAGTAAATTACTTTAAATATAGAAAAGTTAGAAACTAAGCACCATGCGAATTTAGCATAATGATGCTAGTATAAATCCGTGGACACATCTAAGTTAAGTTTATTCCCTCAACTAATAAATAAAATTGTAGATGGAATACGCTTGAATTAAATGGACTCTTTGAATTGCACACGCTTTAATACCAATAGATTTATAAGCAATAAAAAATATATCATCAAAATTTTAAAATTAAACATATTATTCTTATGAAAATAGTTGACTTTAATAAAGTCGTGTAGTAAATTAACCATTAAGAAGAGTAACTTGTTAACTAGTCTACTAGGGGGAAGGGACTCATAATGCATTTACAGATCGATATTTAAGAAGTCAACTATTCGAATAGAGACTCCTATCTTTTTAGGTGGGGGTCTTTTTATTTCCATGTTTGGAATGAGCATGATGCAATATTTCAAATAAAAAGAATTGTCCCCCAAGATTTCTTGTTATTTGAATTATAGAAAGATGCCCCTCATTCTATTCAATTGCATCATGCTCAGTCTTAATATGTGACCAATATAACTAAATATATTCGAGAGTTATTTGTAAAGTGTTTTTAATAAGCATCTCTAATGACCGATTAGTCTACTAAAGGTCCCTGCTTCTTTTTGAAGTAGGGACCTTGTTGTTTATTTTAAATCTTAAGGAGGAATTCATAATATGGTTAATTTTGAGCAAGAAAGAAAGAGTGAAGATATTAAAGCAAATGAATCGTTGAGTCGATTAACTAAAATAGACTCTCCTGAGTTTGAAACTTTGTTATCAATTATAGCCCGTGATGCAAAGGAGCGACGTGATACTAAAAGCGAGCGCGGACCCTATAAAGCTATGAAGTTAATTAGAGAAACTCGATTAGGGGCAATTCTACTTCCTTCTAAACTTGGAGGAATTGGGGCGAGTATTCAAGATTTGTTTTATGTGGTGATAAGACTGGCTGAAGCAGATCCAGATGTTGCTCATATCCTCAGATCTCATTATCGTCGTGTAGAGCAGTTAATACGTGAAGGTGCAGGAGAAGAAGAAAATAAAGCACTGCTAAAAAAGGTAGCAAATGGAGCAATTTTTGGAAGTGCATTTACAGAAATTTCGACTCATAATGTTGGAAGGTTAGTTTTTGAAACGACTATTCTCAATGAGAATGGAGACTATCGATTGAATGGTAAGAAGTATTTTACAACAGGTACCCTATATTCAGATTTAGTTAATGTGACAGCCTCTGGTTCAGATGGAAAAGTGATTTCTGCAACCATTCCAACTAATCGGGAGGGTGTAATTATTGAAGATGACTGGGATGGTATAGGACAGAGATTTACAGGAAGTGGAACAACTCGTTTTCAAAATGTATTAGTTCATAAAGAAGAGATAACAACAGTTAGAGAGAATAAAACTCCATTCAATTCTTTTGCACAGCTATATTTACATGCAATCATTGCTGGCATACTTCGTAGTGTTGAAACGGATGCTTCAATTTTAGTAAAGAATCGAAAACGAACTTTTAGTTTTGCAGCGGCAGAAGTGCCAAAAGAAGATCCACAATTATTACAAATTATCGGGGAAATTTCAAGTATTGTATTCACTGCTGAGTCGCTTGTTCTCAAAGCTGCAGAAGCGGTACAAAATGCTTCAAAATCAGCAATAGATGGTGTAATTGATTATGACCTGAGTCATCAGGCCTCGTTACTAGCATCTCAAGTAAAAGTTATAATTGATTCATTAGCTTTAAGAGCTTCAACACTTTTGTTTGATGTGGGTGGAGCATCAGCAACAAAACAGTCTGCACAGCTTGATCGACATTGGCGAAACATTCGGACGCTTGCTTCACATAATCCGACTGTTTATAAAGCACGTGCAATCGGTGATTATATAGTTAATGGTAACCCCCTTCCATTAAAGGAAGTATATTTTTAAAAATCATACTTGTATAACGATTTAAAACCTACTAAACAGACAGAAATAGAATTGTTTAGTGGGCAAGAAGATTTCTTTAGTTTTTACTAAATCTATGATGACTAACTAATTATTCCTAAAGGAGTGAGCCGTATATGGAATCGGTAGAAACCAATGTAAAGCGTGAAAGGCAAATAAAAGAATTTGATATAAATCAGATAAATAGACCGATAAAAATTAATTCACCTGATTTTGAAAATATTCTTCAAGAAATTAAAAGTGATGAGAATAAGCGACGGAATGCTAATACAAAAGAGAATCCTTATTATGCGATGAAATTAATCAGAGAATCAGGTTTAGGGGCAATTCAGTTGCCAGCAGAATTTGGAGGTAGTAATGCCAGTATTCGCGATCTATTTTATGTAGTGATTCGATTGGCTGAGGCCGACCCAGACGTAGCTCACATTCTTAGATTTCACTATAGTTTTGTGGAACGGATTTTACGAGAATCAGATAGTGAAAAAGACAATAAAAATTTACTAGAAAAGATAGCATCAGGTGCGATCGTTGGTAATGCTCTTGCGGAAATCAATAATCGTAATGTAGGTGGGCAAGGAGTTTTTGATACAACTTTAACTCCAAACTTAGAAGGTTACCGACTGAACGGGACCAAGTATTTTAGTACAGGAACTCTTTATTCTGATTTAGTTGCGGTAACGGCATCAACACCAGAAGGAACTCCTGTTTCAGTAATCATACCAACAGAGCGTGAAGGTGTCTTTTTGGAGGATGATTGGGACGGCATAGGGCAAAAACTTACTGGAAGTGGAACAACACGTTTTCAAAACGTATTTGTATATAAAGAAGAAGTAAAGGAATTATCCGAAAAGTCTACCCGATTTAGTTCTTTGCTCCAACTTTATTTACATGCAGTAATTGCAGGCATTCTTCGTAGTGTTGTTTCAGATGCAGCTAACTTAGTGAAAAATCGAAAACGCACATTTAGCTTTGCAGCAGCAGAACTTCCAAGAGAAGATCCACAGCTATTACAAGTTATCGGAGAGATTTCTAGTATCGCATTTACTGCTGAAACGCTAGTTCTAATATCAGCTGATGCAGTTGATAATGCATCTAAATCAGCGGTTAACGGTGTAATTGATCATAGCTTAAGCCACCATGCATCGTTACTAGCTGCTCAAACGAAAGTAATTGTAGATGAATTGGCTTTGAAAGCATCTACATTATTATTCGAAGTAGGAGGGGCATCAGCAACAAAGCAATCTGCACATTTGGATCGCCATTGGAGAAACATACGTACAATAGCTTCTCACAACCCAACTGTTTATAAAGCACGCGTTATTGGTGACTATAAAGTAAATGGTAATGAGTTACCGCTAAAAAAAGGATATCTCTAAACTATTGCTAATTTTGAGCAAAATTAAATTAAATATGATTGCCTATACTTGGTAAGAAATTGAAGGAGGACATGAATGATAAAACTAGAGAATGTGAGTAAAACCTTTGAATATAACGGTAAAAAAGTTGAAGCAGTTAAAGATGTTTCCCTCCAAATCAATAAAGGCGACATTTTTGGCATTATAGGGTTTAGTGGTGCTGGAAAAAGTACATTAGTTAGATTAGTAAATTTACTTGAAAGCCCAACTAGTGGAAAAATCACTGTAAATAACTTTGAGTTAAACACGATTTCTTCAAAGCAGTTGAGGCAATTAAGAAGAAAAATAGGAATGATTTTTCAATCCTTTAATTTATTTAATTCCCGAACCGTATTTGGAAATGTTGCTTATCCTTTAAAGCTAGAGAACAGGCCTAAGGAGGAGATTAATCAAAGAGTTACAGAATTATTGCGCTTTGTTGGTCTTGAAGATAAATCTGATAAATATCCAGAGCAACTATCAGGTGGTCAAAAACAAAGAGTTGGTATTGCAAGAGCATTAGCAACTTCGCCAGAAATTCTTTTGTGTGATGAAGCTACATCAGCTTTAGACCCTGAGACAACTAGTGAAATTTTAAGTTTATTGAAAAGAGTAAATGAAGAATACAATATTACTATTTTATTAATCACTCATGAAATGAACGTGATTCGAAGTATTTGTAATCGTGTAGCGGTTATGGAAAATGGAAGAGTGATTGAAGAGGGGGATGTATATAAAATTTTTTCAGACCCACAAGAAAATACAACGAAGAATTTTATTAGCACGGTATTGAATGATAAATTATCGCCTCGATTACTTGAAAAATTGAAGAAAAAGCATCCAAGTAAGTTTTATAGAATTGTATTTTCAGGAGAAGCAACAAGTGAACCAATTCTATCAGAAGTTACTAGTAAACATAATGTTAAATTTAATATTATTTATGGCAGCATTCATGAGCTTCAAAATCAGTTATTTGGAAATTTAATTGTTGAATTTATTGGAGATGAAATAATAGTGGGGGAAGTTTTGAATGAACTAAATAATGTTTTGGAAGTAAAGGAGGTACCACTAGATGAAGGTTGATTGGAGTACATTTTGGCCAAGAATAATTGAAGCAACGGGTGAAACCATTACAATGGTTATTTTGACTTTAATTTTTGGAAGTATTATTGGGGTCATATTAGGATTATTATTATTTGTTACCCGTAAAGGAAATATTTTAGAAAACAAAATAATTTCTATAATTTTGAATGTACTTATCAACATTATTAGACCTATACCTTTTATCATCTTCTTAGTCGCTATTAGCCCACTCACACGTCTAATTATGGGAACTACAATTGGGACATTCGCGGCAGTATTCCCAATGACGATTGCAGCCTCGTTTGCTATTGCAAGAGTAGTAGAGAATAACTTAGTATCTATTGATCCAGGAATTATTGAGGCTTCAAAAGCAATGGGAGCAACTCCTTTTCAAATTATTTTTGGAGTTCTAATTCCAGAAGCGTTAGGGCCTTTAATTTTAGGAATAACATTTATTACTGTTGGACTCATTGATTTTTCAGCCATGGCAGGAACTGTTGGTGGTGGAGGACTTGGAGATTTATCTATGACGTATGGTTATCAGCGATTTGATACATCTGTTATGGTTGTTACAGTCATTATACTAATTCTCCTTGTTCAAATTTCGCAATTTTTAGGAAATATGCTATCAAGAGTCTTTTTACGTAGATAGATTACAAATAAATAATTTAAGGTGGAAAAATTATGAAAAGAAAATTATTGATTTTATTTTTGGCCATTTTAGTAATTGGTACTCTAACTGCTTGTAACAATGAAAAAGATGAGATTGTTACAGTGAAAGTAGGAGTTACCGGCTCTGATGGACAATATTGGGAGATTATTAAGGAGAAAGCTTTAGAAAAAAATATTAACGTAGAATTAGTAGAGTTCTCGGATTATATTTTACCAAATACTGCATTAGTAAACGGTGAAGTGGATATTAATTCATTTCAACATTTAGCATTTTTAAGTCAATTTATAGCAGAAAATGATGCGGATATTGTACCAATTGGTTCAACTGTAGTTGCACCTTTAGGTTTATATTCAGAAAAATATAAGGAGGTATCTGAAATACCTGATGGATCAAAAATTGCTGTACCTAATGACCCTGCTAATTTAGGTAGAGGGTTAAAGGTTCTTCAACAAGCGGGATTGATTGAGTTAACGAAAGATGTAGGTCTTTATCCAACAGTGAAAGATATCGTTAGTAATCCGAAAAACTTAGAAATTGTTGAAGTTGTTGCACAACAAACTCCTCGAGTATTACCAGATGTAGCTGCCTCTATAATTAATGGAGGGATTGCTGGTCAAGCTGGATATGAACTTGCAGACGCAATATTCCATGATGACCCAAATAGTCCTGATACTCGTCCATATGTTAACGTTTTTGCAACTTTAGGTAAGAACAAAGATAATGAAGCATTTAAAACTATTGCTGATTTATATCTTACAGATGAAGTAGCGAAGGCAGTAGAAGAAGATACAAAAGGGGCAAGTGTAGTAACGAAAGTCGAAGTATCAGAGCTTCAAAGTGAGTTAGATAAATTAGTTGATAATATTAGACAAGGTAAGGAATAAAGAAACTTTAAATGTCTATAGATTGTGAGTGAAGGAAAACTAAGTCTTTTGTATTGGGAAAGGAGTGGAGAATTTGGTGAAACAGATCATATTAAATCTTTTTGATATGGCAGGGGCTATGCATAATTCTCACGGCTTATGGAAGCATCCTCAAAATAAACGTCATCTTGTTTATAATGATTTGAATTATTGGATTGAGTTAGGAAAATTACTCGAAAAGGGAAAGTTTGATTCAATCTTCTTTGCAGATGTAGCTGGGGTATATGATGTTTATCGAAATAGCAAAGATCCTGCAATTCGAGATGGAGTTCAAGTACCTCTAAATGACCCGGCATTTATTGTTCCAGCGATGGCAGCTGCCACAGAGCATTTGTCTTTTGTTGTAACTGTTAGTACTACTTATGAACATCCTTTTTCAAATGCACGACGTTTTTCAACATTAGATCATTTTACAAATGGGCGTGTTGCTTGGAATATTGTTACATCTTATTTACCAAACGCTGCGCAAAACTATGGTCAAAAAGAGATGATTAAACATGATCAACGTTATGAAATAGCGGATGAATTTTTAGAAGTTTCATATAAACTTTGGGAAAGCAGCTGGGAAGATAATGCTTTTATTGGGGATACAGAAAATGAAATTTTATTTGATCCAGCAAAGGTGCATGAAATAAATCATAATGGAACATTTTTCAGTGTAAAGGGTCCTCATTTAACATATCCCTCTAAACAGCGAACACCAGTTATTTTTCAAGCTGGAGCATCTGAAAAAGGGAGAGAATTTTCAGCTAAGCATGCAGAGTGTGTATTTGTAAGTGGTTCAACGCCTGATAAATTAAAATTTTATATAGAAGATATTAAAGAAAGAGCTAAAAAATATGGTCGAGATCCTGATAATATCAAAACATTTACTTTTTTAAATGTAATTGTTGCGAAAAACACTGAGGAAGCTGAATTAAAATTTGAACAATATAGTCAATTGTGGAGTAGTGAAGCAGCTAAAGCACAATATGGTGGTTCATCTGGATATGATTTAGCAAAATATACGGATAAGGAAGCGTTATTTGAATATCAACATACTGAACATGGTCAAACTCGAGCAGCATCATTGACGAAAGATGCACCTAAAAAATTAACTGTTCAAGAAGTATTAAATAAGTTTGAAATAATTGATAGAAATCATGTTTTAGTTGGTAATCCATCTGAAGTAGCAGATGCTATCCAATTTCAATTTGAAGAAACCGGAATTGATGGTTTTAACCTTGCACATTTTGTTACACCTAGTGATATTGAAGAATTTATTGATTTAGTTGTGCCAGAACTTCAAAAAAGAGGAATCTACAAAGATGATTATGTAGAAGGTACTTTAAGAGAAAAAATATTTGGAGAAGGGCGAAATCTATTACCAAATGATCATATAGGAGCAAAATATCGAACGATTAATTTAAAAGCAAAATCTTAATTTACTAGGTTTGTTTCTAATTATATGGGGGTAACTATGGATTTTACTACGATTGGAAAGACTGGTATTCATGTTTCAAATCTATGTTTTGGCACTATGTCATTTGGTGGTAATGCAGATGAAGAAACATCGATTGCCATGTATAAACAATGCCGAGCAGCTGGAATTAACTTTTTTGATACTGCGAATGTCTATAATGGAGGTCTATCCGAGGAAATATTAGGAAAATGTATTTCTGGTCATAGAGATGAAGTTGTGTTAACTTCAAAAGCTGGTCTACCAACTGGAAATAATATGAATAGCGGTGGCTTATCTAGAAGAAATCTTTTTCTTTCAATCGAACAAAGTTTAAAAAGATTGGGTACGGATCGAATTGAATTTTACTTTGTTCATTTATTTGATGACTATACACATATCGAAGAAGTCGTTAGAGCTCTAGATGATTTACAAAAGCAGGGTAAAATTTTATTTCCAGCAGTAAGTAATTGGGCGGCCTGGCAAATTGCAAAAGCATTAGGAATTTCAGAAAAGGAGCTTCTCGCACGTTTTGAATTAATTCAACCGATGTATAATCTTGTGAAACGTCAAGCAGAAGTTGAAATTTTTCCATTAGCACGTTCTGAACAATTAGGTGTTATCACCTATAGTCCTCTTGGCGGGGGATTATTAACTGGTAAGTATAGCAATAAACAAAAAAGACCAGAGCAAGGTAGATTAATTGAACAAAAAAATTATGAAAAAAGGTATGGTAAACCTTATTATCATAATATTGCAGATCAATTTACTGAGCTAGCTTCTCAATGGGGATATCATCCTGCTTCATTGGCAGTCTCATGGGTTTTAAATCATCCTGATGTAACTGCTCCAATAATAGGTGCTCGAAACCCAGAGCAACTCGCTTTATCCATTGCGGGAGCAGAGATTTCTCTAAGTCGTACTGAAAGGGAACAAATTACGGCATTAACGATTGCTCCTTCTTTACCAACGGATCATGACCCTGATGAAGACCTATTTAATAAATATAAAAAGTAATAATGACTCATTAAATAAATTTATTTATATATTCTCGTATTTTTAGGAGGAAGAAATATGGAAATTTTTTGGTTTATCCCAACAAATGGTGATTTTCGACAGTTAAATGCTAGTGAGGGAATACGTTCTGCAACCTTTAATTACTGTAAACAAATTGCACAGGCTGTTGATGATTTAGGGTATACTGGAGTATTAATTCCGACGGGTAAAACTTGTGAAGAAGGGTTTATTGTAGCTTCAACATTAGTACCTTTAACAAAAAATTTAAAATATTTAGTTGCAGTACGTCCAGGTTTAATGTCACCTAGCTTTGCAGCACGTATGTCAGCTACTTTAGATCGTTTTTCAAATGGTCGCTTACTTATTAATGTTGTAGCGGGGGGAGACCCAGTGGAACTTGCTGGAGAAGGAGTATTTTTAAATCATGATGAACGTTATGAACTAACGGATGAATTTTTAACTATTTGGCGTCAATTATTTACTGAGCAACAAGTAAATCTAGAAGGTGAATATTTAAAAATAGAAGGTGGGCAGTTACCTTATCCAACGGTGCAAAAACCATATCCACCACTTTACTTCGGTGGTTCGTCGCCTGCTGCATTAGATGTTGCAGCAGAACATGTCGATGTTTACTTAACGTGGGGAGAGCCTCCTGCACAAGTAGAGGAAAAAATTAACAAAGTGCGTAAGCTTGCTGAAGCACAAGGACGTAAGGTGAAATTCGGTATTCGTTTACATGTAATTGTTCGTCCAACTGAAGAGGAAGCATGGGAAGCAGCAAACAAATTAATCGAGCACGTTGATGATGAAACAATTGCTCAGGCCCAAAAAATATTTAATCGGATGGATTCAGAAGGACAGCGTTTAATGACGAATCTACATAAAGGAGATAAGTCAAAATTAGAAGTAAGTCCAAATCTTTGGGCAGGAGTTGGTTTAGTCCGAACAGGTGCAGGTACAGCACTAGTTGGTGACCCAAACACAGTTGCAGCACGTATGAAAGAATATGCTGATCTCGGTATTGAAACCTTTATCTTATCAGGATATCCGCATTTAGAAGAAGCATATACTACAGCGGAATTATTATTCCCTAAACTTCCAATTGAAAGAAAAGATACATCTAATCAACGAGTGTTTCTTAGTCCGTTTGGCGGAGATATTAAAAATTAAAGTGTTTGCTAAATAAAAGTTACTTAATTAAAACATCGATTACAAAAAAATAAACAGCTGTTAAATGAGTCTATAATAAACTTACTTTAACAGCCGTTTTTTTAGTTGAAAATGAATTATTTAATATAGTTTTTCGAAGTTAAAAATTGAATAATTTGTTCTGAGCACTCTTCAATAGAAAAATCCTCGCTATCTACAATGATTTCCGGGTTATCTGGTGCCTCATAGGGTGCGCTAATACCTGTAAAATTTTTAATTTCCTCATTGCGTGCTTTTTTGTAAAGACCTTTTGGATCTCTTCGCTCACATTCTTCAATAGAGCACTTTACGTATACTTCAACAAATTCGCCATCTTCAACAAGGGCTCTTACTACATTGCGATCCTCTTTATATGGTGAGATAAATGCCGTTAAAACGATTTGACCACTTTCTACAAACAGCTTTGATACTTCACCAATTCTTCGAATGTTTTCTTTACGGGATTCTTCATCAAACCCTAAATTTTTATTTAAACCGTGACGGATATTATCGCCATCTAATACGAATGAGTGATTTCCGCGTTCAAATAATTTTCTAGCAACTGCATTAGCAATTGAGGATTTTCCTGATGCAGATAGTCCTGTGAACCATAGTATAAAACTATGATGTTCATTTTTTTCTCTTCTTTCTGATTTACTAATAGATGCTTCATGCCAAACGATATTTGTACTCAAAATTGCCACCTCTTTTTATGATTGAACTGTTTGTCGTAATCCACGAATTAATACTTCAACTACTTCTTTTCGGCTAAATGTACTTGGTGGAATTTCTCCATTGCGTAACAATTCTCTTACTTTTGTACCTGATAAAATTACACGAGAAGAAGCATCGTGTGGGCAAGTTTTCGTTGTAGCCATTCCTTCGCAAGCAGTGCAATAGAAGCTATGCTCGAATTTTAATGGCGTAATACCAATTTCTTCAGGAGCAAAATTATCGAAAATCTTTTGCGCATCATATGTTCCATAATAATCGCCAACACCTGCATGGTCACGGCCGACAATGAAATGTGTACAACCATAATTTTTACGAACAAGCGCATGGAAAATTGCTTCTCTTGGACCTGCATAGCGCATTGCAGCAAGGAAAACACCTAGTTGAACACGCTCTTTTGGATAATATTTATCAAGTAACACTTCATAGCTTTCCATACGAATATTTGCAGGAATATCATCTGATTTTGTTTCACCAACTAATGGGTTTAGGAAAAGACCGTCAACGATTTCTAAAGCGATTTTTTGAATGTATTCATGTGCACGGTGTACAGGGTTTCTAGTTTGGAATCCGACAACTGTGTTCCAGCCCTTTTCTTCAAATAATGCTCTCGTTTCTTTTGGTTCAAAGCTATGAGCAGGGAATTCTTTTTCCGCTTTTTTTAATAAAGTTGTTTTCCCGCCTACATAAGTATTTGGTCGTTCAAATAGTTTTTTTACGCCAGGGTGGTTAAGGTCATTAGTTCCATACACTAATAATGCTTCTACATTTTTATCTGGTGAATAAATGTCGTTAATTTCGATTAACCCATAAACTTCTCCATTAAAAGTCAATTTTGCTTTTTCTCCAACTTTTAAACTGGAAGCTACTTCATCGATTACAGGCAATGTAATAGGAATACTCCAAACAAGGCCAGAAGAAAGTCGCATTTTTTCAACAACGTTTTCATAATCCGCTTTTGATAAAAATCCTTCTAGTGGACTGTATGCACCTATTCCAATTAATTCGAGATCACTAAGTGCAATTGCATCAAGTTGAATTTCCTTCTCAATATTTTCAATCGATTCATTTGGGTTGTAAGAATAAACTAGTTTGCCTCCATGTGGTTGAATACTCATGTTTTAGTTCCTCCTAATAATGTTTTTTTGTCTAGCTTCGTGGGCTAGCCGTTCGGAAACTTCAACTTCCTCCTACGTGTGCAAGCACACTTGTCGGAAGTCTCCAGTTTCTTTCACGGCTGAACGAGCCCACTTTGCTTTTCTTAATCGTGTAATCCGCATTCTGTTTTATTTTGACCAGACCATCTTCCTGAACGTAAATCATCCATTGTAAAGGCAGGCTTTGTACAGTGTGAACATCCGATGCTTGGATAACCAGTATCGTGAAGTGGATTGTACGTTAAATTATGTTTACTTACGTAACGCCACACATCTTTCCATGTCCAATGAATGAGTGGGCAAATTTTAACTGATTGAAATTTATTATCTTGATTAATAAAGTTTGTATTTTTTCTTGTTTCAGATTGATCACGGCGTAAGCCTGATATCCAAGCTTTTGCACCAGTTAATGTTTCTTTAAGAGGCACTAATTTTCTAATTTCGCAGCATTTATTTGGATTTGTTTTCCATAATTCATCACCAAATTGTTTTGCTTGTTCTTCTAATGTTAAGGCAGGCTTTTTAATTTCTATATTTAGTGTCGGATAGTTTTCTTTTACTTTTTCGATTGTTTCATAGGTTTCTTTAAAATGAACGTCAGTATCTAAAAAGACGATTTTCGCATCTGGTTTAACTTTTGAAATTAAATCGATTAACACAATTCCTTCAATTCCGAAGCTACATGCATAAACAACGTCATCTCCATAGTGATTGTAGGCCCAATTTAAAACATTTAAGGCGCCTTTATATGTGTCATCCACTTCAAAGTCGATGAAAGAATCCTCCCAAGTTTTATAAGTAAGCAATAAAAATCCTCCTTTCATAATAAAAGAGGCGTTTTAATGCAACATAGTCCGTGTTACATTAAAACGCCTCCAGTTGTCTGGCCAGCACTTTAGTTAAAATGTTTTCAATTAATAGTAAATTAAATTTAAGAACTGACATTTCTTGCCTTATTCTTAATTGTATTTTAAAAGTATACTATATTTATAGAAATTGTCAATTATAAAATAATTAACTTTAAAAAAAGAATTAAAATTAAAAAAATACGAAAAAAATTTAATTCCTTGTTGACTTATCGGATAAATTTGTTTAATGTAATTTTTAAGAAAAAGTTGATTAGCTCATTTTGATATAATTGGCACAAACTAAATATTATACTGATCAGACAAACTGAAGGTTGCACGCTTTTTCCTTAGATGGGGAAGGTATGCAACCTTTTTATCTTAATTTAGTGAAGTCAAACTACATTTAATTAAGATAAAGTCACAATTTTATGCTTTAGATTCAGAATTTTTAAATAAAAAAACAAAAAGGAGTGTAGAAAAATGATAAAAACTAAAAAACTATTAATTCCATTTCTGTTCGCAATTTTGTTAGTTGTATTAGCAGCATGCGGCGGAGAAAAAGAGACAAATGTTGAAGGAACAGCAGATACTCAATCATCAAAAGAAAAAATCGAACTATTAAACGTTTCATATGATCCAACACGAGAGTTATATGAGGAATTTAATAAAGCTTTTGCAGCTCATTGGAAAGAAGAAACTGGGCAAGAAGTTACATTCCAACAATCCCACGGCGGTTCTGGTAAACAAGGTCGTGCTGTAATTGACGGTTTAGAAGCTGATGTTGTTACTCTAGCATTAGCTTATGATATCGATGAAATTGCTCAAACCCGTCAATTGCTAAATGAAGATTGGCAAACTGAATTTGAATCGAATTCCTCACCTTATACATCGACAATCGTCTTTTTAGTTCGTAAAGGAAATCCAAAGGGTATTAAAGATTGGGAAGACTTAACGAAGGAAGGAGTTTCGGTGATTACACCAAATCCTAAAACAAGTGGTGGTGCTCGTTGGAACTATTTAGCTGCTTGGGGCTATGCAGATAAAAAGTACAATGGTGACGAAGAAAAAGTTAAACAATTTATGAAGGATTTATACGGTAATGTAGAAGTATTAGACTCTGGTGCGCGTGGTGCTACTACGACATTTGTAGAACGTGAAATTGGTGACGTATTAATCGCATGGGAAAATGAAGCTTATCTATCTCTAAATGAATTAGGTAAAGACGAGTTTGAAATTATCACACCATCTTTAAGTATTCTCGCTGAGCCGCCTGTAGCGGTTGTTGACAAAGTTGTCGATAAAAAAGGAACTCGTGAAGTTGCTGAAAGCTATTTAAATTACCTTTATACAGAGGAAGGTCAGGAAATTGCTGCTAAAAATTACTACCGTCCTCGTAATGAAGCTGTTTTAGAAAAATATAAAGATCAATTCCAAAGTCTAGACTTAATTACAATAGATGATTTTGGCGGTTGGCAAGAAGCACAAAAAACACATTTCGCTGATGGAGGTACGTTTGACGAAATCTATCAATAACGAAAATAGTTTCATAAAAAATGAGGTTTATTGTTTTGAAAAGTTAATACAATACATTGTGTTGATTTGGGGCAGAGATTGACACAAAGGAGGCGTCTCATATTAAATGGGACACCTCCTTTCATGCTTATTTAATTTGGGGGGTACATATGGAGTTAACAATAAAGAAACGAAAAAAGAATACAATTATTCCTGGATTTTCCTTAACCCTTGGGTATACGATGATTTATTTAAGTATTATTGTATTATTGCCCTTATCAATGGTGTTTTTCCATACTGTGTCGATGAGTTGGAGTGAGTTTTACGAAACAGTATCACATCCACGTGCGGTTGCATCGTATAAGCTGAGCTTAGGCACAGCAGCTGCTGCTGGTCTTATTAATGTTATTTTCGGGACAATGATTGCATGGGTATTGGTTCGTTATCAGTTTCCTGGGAAGAGAATTGTTGACGGCCTTGTAGATTTACCTTTTGCGTTACCGACGGCGGTTGCAGGTATTGCACTAACAACTCTTTATGCACCAAGTGGCTGGATTGGGCAATTTTTTGATTTTAAAATTTCCTTTACACCGCTTGGAATTATAATTGCCCTTACGTTTATCGGTTTACCTTTTGTAGTTAGAACAGTTCAACCAGTATTGCAAAATCTTAGCAGTGAAGTAGAGGAAGCGTCAGCGAGCCTTGGAGCATCAAGATTTCAGACGTTTACGAAGGTAATATTCCCAGAGCTTTTACCAGCAATTATAACTGGATTTTCTTTAGCTTTTGCACGGGCATTAGGTGAATATGGTTCAGTTGTATTTATCGCAGGGAATATGCCAATGAAGACTGAAATTACACCATTTATCATTATGACAAAGTTAGAACAATACGATTATGTGGGGGCCACAGCAATAGCTACAGTGATGCTTGTAACTTCTTTTGTACTACTTTTTATTATTAATTTAATTCAATGGTTTACAAATAAAAAATTTAACTAGCAATAAGGAGGGGCGCAAATTCATGACAAAACAAATAGAAATTGGGAATGAAGTACCAATAACGGTCAGTCGTTCATCTACAAAGTCGTATGCTTTGCAAGAGTCTGCTTTTATTAAATGGTCACTTATTACGATTTCATTATTGTTTTTAACACTTTTTTTAATTTTACCGTTAATTTCAATCTTTGTAACAGCTCTTGAAAAAGGATGGGACACATATATAGCATCAATTACGCATCCTGATGCGCTTGCTGCAATAAAGCTAACATTAACTGTTGTGTTAATTGTTGTTCCATTAAATGCGATTTTTGGGATTGCGGCTGCATGGCTAATTACGAAATTTTCGTTTAAAGGAAAAAACTTTTTAATTACATTAATTGATTTACCGTTTGCAGTTTCTCCTGTAATAGCTGGTTTAGTGTTTATTTTATTATTTGGTGCACAAGGAGTGTTTGGTGACTGGCTTTTTGAACATGATATAAAAATTGTCTTTGCTTTACCAGGTATTATCCTTTCAACAATATTTGTAACGTTTCCATTTATTGCAAGAGAACTTATTCCATTAATGCAAATGCAAGGAATAACAGAAGAGGAGGCTTCTATATCTTTAGGGGCAAGCGGTATTAAAACATTTTTCCTTGTGACATTGCCAAATATTAAATGGGGATTACTATATGGTTTGATTTTATGTAATGCTCGTGCAATCGGAGAATTCGGAGCCGTTTCTGTAGTTTCAGGTCATATTCGAGGCTTGACCAATACAATGCCATTGCATATTGAAATTTTATATAACGAATATCAATTTACTGCTGCCTTTGCGGTAGCTTCATTAATGTCGATATTAGCGATTATCACAATTATTATTAAAAATATTATTGAATGGAAAGTAAAAGATGTGTAGGGGGTAATATAAATGAGTATTCAAGTACAAAATGTTTCAAAAGCATTCGGTTCCTTTCAAGCATTAAGCGATATCTCGATTGATATAGAATCAGGGGAGCTAATCGCTCTTTTAGGTCCATCTGGTTCAGGAAAAACTACCCTTTTACGTATCTTAGCCGGTTTAGAAGGTTTAGATGAGGGAGCGATTTTATTTGATGGTCATAATATAACGAATGTTAGCCCAAAAGAGAGGAAAGTAGGGTTTGTATTTCAGCATTATGCGCTATTTCGTCATATGACGGTATTTGATAATGTCGCATATGGTTTAAAGGTTCGTCCGAGAAAAACTAGACCTTCAAAAGAGGAAATTAGTAAGAAAGTAAATGAGTTGTTAGCTCTAGTAAAGCTTGATAATTTAGCAGATCGTTATCCTTCTCAACTTTCTGGTGGGCAACGTCAACGTGTAGCTTTAGCACGCGCCCTTGCAGTAGAGCCAAAAGTATTATTATTAGATGAACCATTTGGAGCTTTAGATGCGAAAGTTCGAAAAGAGTTACGTCGTTGGCTTCGTAAATTACACAATGAATTCCATGTGACAAGTATTTTCGTAACCCATGATCAAGAGGAAGCTCTGGATGTAGCTAATCGTATTATTGTGATGAATAATGGAAAGATTGAACAAATTGGTACACCTGAAGAGGTATATGAGCAACCAAATAGTCCATTTGTCTATGATTTCTTAGGAAATGTCAATTTATTTAAAGGTAGGTTGCATAATGGAAAGCTAACACATGGACAATTTGAAATTAATGTACCTACTTATTTAGATTCTCATGAAGAGGCAGTCGGCTATGTTCGTCCACATGATATACAAATTGAAAAGCAACAAGTAAACAATGAAACTGTTGCCGCAAAAATCATGCATATTCATGTCGTTGGACCAGTTGTTCAAATGGAATTAAAACGTGAAGATATTGATGAATATTTAGAAGCAGAGTTACCAAAGGAACGTTACAATGAATTAAATATAAAAAAAGGCGAGATTGTATACATTCGCCCTAAGCAATTAAAGGTATTTATACCTGAGGATTTCTCGATTTAATAATCTAAATTATTTAAGGTAAATGATTCTTCATTTGAATTATATAGCTTCTATTAAATTTAATAAAAAATCTAGTGTTGTAAGAAAATTCAACAGCACTGATTTTTTTAATATTTAATCCTACTATTTAAATAAGAATACTAAAAATGGATGTTTTTAAATAATGATTAAGGAGAATAGTATGAACACTTTACGGCAACTTAATAACCCCATTGTATTAGGTCGTGTTGAAAAAGGAAAACAGTTGGGAAGAAAGGTTGGTTTTCCAACTGCAAATTTAAAACTATATAGTGATATTGAACTGGAAAATGGTGTTTATGGAGTCTACGTCTATCATTATGTAAAAAAGTATTTAGGAATTTTAAATGTAGGGAACAGACCAACTTTTGATGATGGGGATCATAAAACATTCGAAGTTCATATTTTAGATTTTCATCACAATATTTATGATGAAAATCTTGCGGTTGAATTGATGTTTTATATTCGAAATGAAAAAATTTTTCCTCAAATACAAAATCTAATCCAGCAAATAAATGAAGATATTTTTTATACTCGTGAAAAATTTCGTGAATTAACAAGCAAGTGAGGAGGAAATAGTTGTGGATAGAACTGGGTATGTTATAAATTTACCTGATTTACAGTTTTCTCAATTTTGTCAACAACAGTTTTCTTTAAATAAAGGAATTTATAATACAATTGACAATTGGTTTTTTAATAACGGAATTATAGATATTACAATTAGAAGAAAGATGATTTTACAATTTATGAAGTTTAGCTGTTCAAATGAAACTAAAGTTAAATTTGGATCTGGTGGACTATCTAAAAAACTAGAAGATTTTTGGAATCAAACAATAGGAGACATATTTGTTAATTAATCTATTAATGATTCAAAAAAATTAAAAATAACTATTGACGACTTCCATAATAAATCTTATTATGTATATAAATAAACTAGGGATTATGAAATGCCAACTAGACAACTAGAGGCTCCGATTCAGTCAACGTACTGTATTGGTGCCTCTTTTCGTTTTTAAGACATAGAACATATTGTTTAGGTGCATTTGAAAATCTAAAAGGAGAGTTAAATATGAGTAAATTAGCAAATTCTGTTGCTGAATTAGTAGGTCGTACACCAATCGTAAAATTAAACCACGCAACAAGTGAAAATGAAGGTACTGTTTGGGTGAAATTAGAATTCTTTAATCCTGGTAGCTCAGTAAAAGATC
>JAEXYZ010000020.1 GCA_023405135.1 Bacillota bacterium
GATCTTTTACTGAGCTACCAGGATTAAAGAATTCTAATTTCACCCAAACAGTACCTTCATTTTCACTTGTTGCGTGGTTTAATTTTACGATTGGTGTACGACCTACTAATTCAGCAACAGAATTTGCCAATTTACTCATAATTGTCATCCCTCTCCTAAATACCTACTAACTTTATAGGTTTTACCTATTTAGTATATTACCAATTTTCTATACTTCCTGTCAATGATAATAGGTTAAAATATTGAGAATATTTAACATATTTATTTATCAGAAGATTCACCATAAAACCATGTAGCATTAAATTCTTTCCAAAATGCTTCAGGTGTAATGGATGCTGGCAGTTGTTCCATTGCCAATACACGTTTAATATGTTCTTTTACATCATCATATGTAAAGGATTTACCTTCATTAACCTCACTTACATAAACAATCCCATATCGTCCATCATTCATTACAAAAGGTTCACTCGTTTCAGTTGCTTTTAATTGCTTAACTGCATTTTGAATACTTTTATCAATATTTGATTGTGAAGTTGTAATGAAACCAATATCTCCCCCTAAACTTGCAGATGTCGCATCAAGGGAACGTTCTCTTGCAAGTACAGAGAAATCAGAACCACTTTTCAATTCTTCTTGAACACTTTTAGCGTCTTTCTGTGATTCAACAATAATAATGCTTGTTCGATATGTAGTTGGGATATTATAAAGAGATTGATTTTCTTCGTAATATTTTACAATCTCCTCTTGATCTGTAACGACATCTTTTGTTAGAACTTTTTCTAAAATAAGCTGAGCTTTCACTTTCTGACGAAGTTGCTCGTCCGTTAATTCCTGAATCGCAGTATCAGTTGTGTCTTGCGCAGATCTCATAAGTGCAATTTCTAAATCAATTTCTTCATCTGTCACTTTGATATCGTATTCTTTTGCTGCTTTTTCCATAACAGCTTCATTTACTAATGTTTGCAATGTCTCTTTTCCGTACCGACTTTCCATAGCGGCCATCCATTCTTGGCGAGTTATTTCATCGCCATCAACGGCAGCGACAGCTTCGTCGCCACCGGTTTCTTTACTGCTCGGCAATAGCCAAAGGATAAACCAAAAAATATTCCCTAAAAATAAAATTGCTAGCAATGTTAATACTGGTTTTGTCTTTAAACGTCGTTGTGAAAGAGGCGTTTGGTTTGTTGCCTGGTTAGTGTAATTATTGCGCTTTGATTTCATCGATAAAACCTTCAAGCTCTTGTTTATCGAAATCGTATTTTTCTAAGCAGAAATGACATTGTGCTTCTGCTCCGCCATCTTCGTCAATCATTTCTTGAATTTCTTGGATGCCTAAACTCATGATTGCTGAACCAAAACGCTCTTTTGAACATTGACATTTAAATTCGACAGGTAGTTTATCTAAAAGTTTAACATTGTCCTCTCCTAAAACTGCTTCTAAAATTTGCTCTGGTGTATAACCTTTTTCGATCATTTTGGAAACTGGTTCAATTGTTATTAAGTGTTGTTCAATTTGAGAAACAATCTCTTCATCACAGCCAGGTAATAATTGAATAATAAATCCACCTGCTGCTAGTACCGTATTATTAGGATTTACTAGAACTCCTAAACCTACCGAAGAGGGAACTTGTTCAGATACAGCAAAATAATAAGTGAAGTCTTCAGCTATTTCCCCGGAAACGATTGGTGTTTGTCCAGAGAACATATCACGTAAACCTAAATCTTTTACAACTGTAATCGTACCTTCTTCTCCAACAGCACGACGAACATCTAATTTGCCGATAGAGTTTAAATCAAAATGTACTTGAGGGTTTGTTACATATCCACGAACCTCCCCTTTTGCATTTGAATCAATAATCATCGGACCAATTGGACCTTTTCCTTCGATTTTTATCGTTAGCTTGTCTTCACCTTTTAACATAGCTCCCATCATAACTCCTGCAGTCATTGAACGACCAAGTGCAGCAGTTGTAGTTGGCCATGTATGATGACGACGCTGTGCTTCTCCTACTGTATCTGTTGTGCGTGCAGCAAATGCACGTACATTCCCATTGAATCCTAACGCTCTTACTAAGTAATCACTCATGTTGTTTGTCCTCATTTCTTATTGATTTCTTTTATAAATGACATATAACCCTTTTAACGTTAAAAATGGATCTACTACATCGATTATCGTTGTTTCTTTTGCGATTAATTTCGCTAAGCTTCCTGTTGCGACAACAAGTGGCTCTTCCTCGCACTGTTCCTTCATGCGACTTACTATTCCTTCTACTTGGCCAACAAAACCATAAAGTACACCCGATTGCATTGCAGATATTGTATTCTTTCCAATAATATTTGAAGGGCGTGAAATTTCAATGCGTGGCAGCTTTGATGCTCTAGTGAAAAGTGCTTCTGTAGAAATTGCAATTCCAGGAGCAATCACACCTCCCATATAGTCACCTTTTCTATTGATGTAACAATATGTAATCGCTGTTCCAAAATCGATAACAATCAATGGTTGTCCACTGTACTCAGCTAAAGCAGCTACTGCATTAACGATACGGTCTGCACCAACCTCCTTTGGATTATCATATTTAATATTAAGCCCAGTTTTGACACCTGGACCAACGACATGTGGCTTTACTTGAAAATATTTTCGGCACATTTCTTCTAATACATACATAATTGGCGGTACAACAGAGGATATAATAATTCCTTTTATATGTTCAAACTTTATGCCTACATGTGCAAAAAAGGATTTAATTTGCATTGCATATTCATCTTCTGATTTATGACGATCTGTCTCCATTCTCCAATGATAGGCTAGTTCGTCCTTTTCATATATTCCTAATGCAATATTAGAGTTTCCCACATTTAGTACTAGAATCATTTTTCTCACCCAATTCAAGTCCATTTGTTGAAATCATATCACATTATTGGCTATATAAAACAGTGATAGCAATTGTATCTATTTAATTAAAATTTAAAGTTTTTTATTTCTAAAATCCAATATATAATATTTACTTTTTCAATAAAAATTCTAGTCATCCAAAAAAACGAACAAAATTTTATAAAAATTTGTGATACTATTCTATTGGAATAATATTTATCAAAGGAGTTTCTATGACTAAGCTAAAATTACATAGTTTAAAGAGTAAATTAATTGTAGTTTTCTTGACATTATCAGTTATCCCTTTAATTGTTGCAACAACTGCAATCTTTTCTTCAACAAATAAAGGTTTTACTGAAATAACAGAAAACCAACAAGAGAAAATGATACATATCCTACAATCGGAGTTAACTACTGTTTCTGATGATTTATTAGAAATAACAAACATATACTCGCAAAATGAAGCGATTGTATCGAGTTTTAAAAATGGAGAACGCGGTCAATTATTAAGTACAGTTGAAGAAGTTTACGACCGCTTATCTAAGGAGCATCAATTATCAGTTTTTGAATTCGGTGATAGTTCAGGTACTGTCGTTTTACGCGGTCATAACCCTGAGAAGTATGGTGATGATAAAAGTGATTTACAAGCTATTCAATATGCATTAAAAGGAGAATCAGTAGCAGGATTTGAATTTGGTAGTAGTGGTTTATCTGTTCGAGCATTTAGCCCAATCATTTCAAATAATAAAGTGATTGGTACATTACAAACTGGTTTAGACAGTCAATTTATCAATGACTTAAGCAGTATGTTAGAAGGCGTTACAATTAGCTTATATGATATGGAAGGTTTGACAGTTCAATCTTCTGATGAATCGAAACTAAACATTAATTTAGACCCTAGTATTCTAAAAAAAATTAAAGATGGCGAACTTTCCACTTATAAAACTGAGAAAATAATGGAGTCAATATTGCCCATCTATGACCCAACTGGAAGTAAAATTATTGCAGCAATCGGAATTCAACAAGATATTTCGTTTTTACAAAAATCAAAACAAGAAATTTTTCTATTAACGACTATTCTAATTGCCATCACAGTAGTGATTGTCTTATTTATTTCGTTCTTGATGAGCAGAAGAATTTCAAATCCGATTATTCAAGTAGCAAATGCAATGAATGAACTCTCTCAAGGAAACTTGAATTTAAACATTGAAGAGAGTAAACAAAAAGATGAGATTGGCCAATTAACAAACGCTACTCGAATCATGCAAGAGAATTTACATGAAGCAATCAAAAAAGTAGCGAAGGCAGCTACAAGTGTAAATCAAAAAAGCGATGAATTAAAAGAATTATCGAGTTCGATACAAATTGGCTCTGAACAAATATCCGCAACTATGCAAGAAGTAGCTGTTGGATCTGAAAGCGAAGCACAGAACATTTCAGATTTAGCTTCAAACATTAATAGTTTTACAGAAAGCATTGAACAAACTAATGAAAAAGGAAAACAAGTTCATAAAGATTCATTAGATGTTATTACATTGACTGATGAAGGGGCAAAATTAATGCACTCTTCGAATGAACAAATGAATAAAATCAACACAATTATGCAAGAAGCTGTTGGAAAAATGGGACATTTAGAAAAACAAACAAAAGAAATTGAGAAGTTAGTATTAATAATTGAACAAATTGCTAACCAAACAAATTTACTTGCGTTAAATGCTGCTATTGAAGCAGCAAGAGCCGGAGAACATGGAAAAGGATTTGCAGTTGTCGCTGATGAAGTGAAAAAACTTGCAGAACAAGTATCCTTATCCGTAACGGACATTACTGAATTTGTTTCTAGCATCCAAAAAGAAACAACTATTGTCGAAGCTTCATTGAAAAATGGTTATACCGAAGTACAAAATGGAACAGCACAAATCCATACAACAAACGAAACGTTTACACAAATAAGTTCTTCAGTGACTAGAATGGTAAATAACATTGAGGAAATCATTGCACATCTTTCTGACAATGTTAACCGATCCAAATTGATGAATGAGTCAACTGAAGAAATTGCAGCTATTTCTGAACAATCTGCAGCAGCTGTAGAAGAAACCGCAGCTACTGCAAATGAATTTAATCGTTCTATTGAAGAGGTATCTAAAAACACAGGGGAATTAGATATGCTTGCAATCGAGTTAAAAGAATTAGTTAACCGCTTTAAAATATAAAAGTTTATAAAATTATCAACTACATGTTCAAGGGGCCAGAAAGTAAAATTTCTGTCCCCCTTATCTTTTTTTAATAAAAAAACTGAATGAGTGTGCATTTAGCATACTCATTCAGTAATTAATTTTATTTATTTCGATCCTCTTGAATTCCATTAGGTGTATCAGTAGAAGGATCTTTTTCTTTTGGTAAATTAGAAGTTGTCGGATCTGATTCTTGACCAACAATCTCTCTTTCTAATGAAGTAGTTCCTGATGTTTCAACTGCTACATCATTTGAATCAGCAGTATCTTTTGAAGTAGTTTCAGTTACTGTTTCAATCGTAATACTTTCTGAATCTTGTTGAGAGTAGTCTTTTCGTTCAGGAAGAGTACCGTGATCTCTTAAATGTTCAATTTGCTGAGCATCTAATGTTTCTACTTCAAGCAATGTTTCTGCAATTAATGTTAATAAATCACGTTTTTCCGTTAGAATTTGTTTAGTTCTTTCATATTGTTCTACGATGATTGCTTGCATTTCTTTATCAATTTCATATGCAATTGAATCAGAGTAATTTTGTTCTGAGTTAAAGTCACGACCTAAAAATACATTGCCACCTTGACTTGACCCAAATTGCATTGGTCCAAGTTTATCACTCATACCATACTCGGTAACCATAGAACGCGCAATTCCTGTTGCTCGTTGGAAGTCATTATGTGCGCCCGTAGATACTTCACCAAAAGTGATATCTTCAGCAACACGACCACCAAGCAATCCAGCAATTTTATCTAATAGCTCCGGTTTTGTCATGAAGTAACGGTCTTCTTTCGGAAGCATTACTGCATAGCCTCCCGCTTGACCACGAGGAACAATTGTAACTTTGTGTACTTTTTCAGCTTGATCAAGTGTTAACCCAACAACAACGTGACCCGCTTCATGGAAAGCAACAATTTTACGTTCTTTATCGGAAATTACACGACTAGATTTTGCAGGACCTGCAATTACACGGTCTGTTGCTTCATCAATATCGGTCATGTCAATTTTCCTTTTATTGCGACGAGTAGCAACAAGTGCTGCTTCGTTCAATAGATTTTCTAAGTCCGCACCCGAGAAACCTGGTGTACGTTGTGCAATCGCTTTAAGATCTACATCATCACGTAACGGTTTGTTACGAGCGTGTACTTTAAGGATTGCTTCACGGCCTTTAACATCTGGACGACCAACAGTAATTTGACGGTCAAAACGTCCTGGACGAAGTAAAGCCGGGTCTAAAATGTCTGGACGGTTTGTAGCAGCGATAATAATGATACCCTCATTAACACCGAAACCATCCATTTCAACAAGTAATTGGTTTAAAGTTTGTTCACGTTCATCGTGACCGCCACCAAGACCTGCACCACGTTGACGACCTACTGCGTCAATTTCATCAATAAAGATGATACATGGAGCATTTTTCTTCGCATTTTCAAACAAGTCACGAACACGGCTTGCACCGACACCGACAAACATCTCAACGAAATCAGAACCTGAAATCGAGAAGAATGGAACGCCAGCTTCACCAGCAACCGCGCGAGCAAGTAATGTTTTACCTGTCCCTGGAGGTCCTACTAATAAAATCCCCTTAGGAATACGTGCACCCATTTCTGTAAACTTACGATGATCTTTTAAGAAATCTACAACTTCAACAAGCTCAGCTTTCTCTTCATCTGCACCAGCTACATCATTAAAGCGAACTTTTTTCTTTTCAGAATCATATAGTTTCGCTTTACTTTTACCGAAATTCATCACCTTATTGCCGCCACCTTGAGATTGGCTCAATAGGAAGAAGAATAAAATGATAATAATAATGAATGGAATAATCCCTGTAAAGAACTGTACCCACCCACTAGTTTCAGGTGCTTTTAAAATTTTAATTTGAGGGTTATTTTCAGACACCTCTGTTAATTTAGCCATTAATGCTTGGTTGTTATCTAAAAGGTTTGCTGTAAAGGTTTTACCATCTTCATAGCCTTTTAATGCCCCTTCAACAACTAGCACTCCTGCGTCAGGCTGAATGTTAGCGTATTCAATCTGACCTGAATTTAATGCTTCTAAAAACTGATCATAGGTTAATTCCTCGGAAGGTGTATTACCACCATTAAAAGTACCGAAAATACCAATAATCACGAGAAAAATTAGTAAATAAAATATGGTGTATCGAAATATTCGATTCATCCCCAGCCTCCTCACAACATAACAGAAAAACTATAAGTAAAATCTTAACATACCATTATTTCATCATACAACGAAAAGCACCGGTAAAATCTGTTTATTGGATTTTTTGTCAAAATGTTTACACAATTACTCTAAAATGAATAAACTTCCTTTTTCAAAACACCAATATATGGTAAGTTTCTATATTTTTCTGCATAATCTAGACCATATCCAACGACAAATCCGTCTGGTACTTGGAACCCAACAACGTCAGCTTTCAGGTCTACTTTTCGACCAGATGGTTTATCTAAAAGCGTTACAATTTTAATGGATTTAGCTTTACGATATTTGAATAAATCAACTAAATAACTTAATGTTAAACCACTATCAATAATATCTTCGATAATGATAACATCACGTCCTTCAACACTTGTGTTTAAATCTTTTAAAATTTTTACTTCACCAGAAGACACAGTCGCATTACCATAGCTTGATACATCCATGAAATCAATTTCAATATAAGATTCAAAACGCTTCATTAAGTCTGTCATAAAAGGTGTGGCACCCTTTAAAACACCGATTGCTAGTGGGAATTTGTCTTTATACTCTTCTGTTAACTGTGTACCCAGTTCAACGATTCTTTCTTGGATTTGTTCTTCGGAAATTAGAATTTTTTCAATATCATTTTGAATCATAGTGGTTCCTCCTTGAATTGTTCAAAACACCCGATCACAATATTTATATTGTAATTTTGCGTATTCCTTTAATAAAATCTGTTCATATGTTCGGAACTTTAATCTTGTTTGAACAACTTTATAACTAAACATATTTCATTTATATAGTCAAATTTTCTAGTTCAATTATCATGATTAAATCGTCGGCTGAACGTTTCGTTCTTGAAAGATTTTTATTAACTCGAACACCTAACACTGCTATTACTTCATCGTTCGCATCCACGACAATCGGCCAAGTATCACGTTCGCTTAAAGGAATTTTCTCATCAATAAACAGGCGCGATAATCGTTTCTGTTCAGTCATTCCTTTTAACGAAATTCGATCACCATCTTTTCTTGTTCTAACAAAAAACGGTGGGGCGAAATTTTTCGAACTTAAATAATAAATTTTATTTTGTTCATTGTTCACTACGTTAGAGGCTTCTCCTATGTATAATCGAATGCCATTTTGAAGTAGCGTCCATTCATTAACGGAAACTTGATGGATTGAAAGTGTTTCTTCAATGCTTTCACGTTGTTTTTCAAACACAATTTCCCCATATTTTCTATTTGCGATAAATTGCTCTGGAAGATGAATCGTTGCACTGCCTTCAATAGATTTACACAAATCCATAATAGAGGAGGTAAGTGCGCAACCTTGGGTAATATTTGAATTATTATAAAGATAGTTTAATAGTATTAAAATGATTCTTCTTTGTAAAGCAACTGGTTCATTTTGAAATAAGGTTATTTCAAGCGTGTAGGAATCTTCGTGGTTTTTCTTTACCACATAAGGAAAGCGCTTCATTGCCAGTTCATTTAAAAATCCATCATCTTGTTGCAGTTCTTTAGTAAATTGAAGCGCATGCGAGGAGACATTTGGGTTCTCATTTTTTAACAACGGAACTATATGATGTCGAAAGCGATTTCGAGTATAGTCATCTTTAGCATTGCTTGCATCTTCTCTAAATGCCCCACCCTTCCCTTCTAAATATTCCCTAATTTCCTCTTTTGTAACCATTAAAAACGGCCGAATTAACGTTCCATAAGAAAATTCTCTTTTAGGGTACATGCCTTTCATACCAGTAATCGTTCCCGCCCTTGTTAAAGCCATTAATATTGACTCTAACTGGTCATCCGCGTGATGTGCTGTTACTAGCTTGTTAATATGATGTTTTTGCATTACATCTGCAAAAAATGCATAGCGTTCTCTTCTGCAAAGAGCTTGCGAATTACCTCCTTCCTTCTCTAGCAATTGTGGAATAGGAATGGCTGTACTGAAATAAGGAATGTCCTGTTGATTACAAAAATTTTCAACAAAACGTCTATCCTCTGCAGATGTTTCTCCTCTAAGCATATGGTCAACATGTGCAACAAATAATTTAATTTTTAAAATATGTTTATATTGAATAAAAAAGTGCACTAACCCCATAGAGTCAATGCCACCAGAACAAGCAATGAGAAGACGGTCTCCTTTTTCTACAAGTTGTTGTTCAGCTATAAACTTTTGGACTTTAACCTCTAATGACACATCTTCTCACCTCATATAAGAACTTATCTAAATTCTATGATATTCCTTTACTTAATGGACTAAATACAGCCCATTTTGGGACAACATGAGCGACCGTAAATAAAATGACTGTACAATCATCATCAACTGTATATCTTTGTCCAAATTGCTCCATTACATCGTATAAAATGACTTCTATTGGCATGTCATTTTGAATACGAGATTTTATTAAGCTTATAAAATATTGCTCCTGTTCCTCCCATTCAAACTCACTTGAGAATACTCCGTCAGAAACCATGACAACAAAGTCATCGGCTAATAAATTTACTTTTTCGGTCTCAATTGAAAAAACAGGCATAAATCCTACTGGAGCTGCGACACCATCTACCTTTAATAATCTTTCCCCACGTAATATATACGTAGACATACTCCCTGCCTTCCATGACCATAGTGCACCTTTTTGTAAATCAACTAGTGCAAAATCAATCGTTGCATACATATCCACTTCTCTATTTAAGGAAATGACATAATGCAATGTATGCATGGCAGTCTCTGGATTCATATTGTAGCTTAAACATTCCCGCATTAAACGTACCAATCGACGACTTTCTCTTTGTGCTTCTCTACTTTGTCCCATACCATCAGATAACATAACTGCAACGAGTCCAGGATGAATATGGAAAATAGCGTGTGTGTCGCCTGAAACCCAAGCGGAGTTTTTCGCTCTACTATATATATCATACTCTATTTCATAACGAACTGCTGAACGAAAACGTATTTGAATATGAGCAAATGGAGTTTTTTGCTCGGTGATTTTTTCAACTTGAAACGGTTCAGAAAAAACATCGTACAAAATTGGTAATATAATTCGTTCACAAAGTAAATGCTGATCTTCATAGCTTTTATTTTTCTTTGCAAATGAGCATATAATTACTCTTTCTCCCATTGTGTTATTTAGCACATCAATTTGAAAACATTGTACGTGTGCCCGTTTAAATTGTTGCTCCAACTCTTCTTCAATCGTTTTAAACGATAATGCTTCATCCTTCATGTCTTCCATTAATTTATTTAAATGATTGCTCAAGTCTTTTAATTGAAGAGCAATCATCTTTTTTCCATGGTAAAATTGACCATTCATTTTATCGTTATAAAGTTGATAATCTAACTCCTCTAATAGCTTTGTTGATTTCACACATTTTTGCTTAATTCTTTCCTCCGCTACAATTTGCCCAGATTCCTTAAGGCCTGTTTTAGCAACAAACCAATCTTGAATTAAATCATCCATATGGTTGTTTTTTTCACCCCAGCAACGGTCATAGCGAAAACAACTCATACAGGTTGCGCAAGGTTCGATTTTTCTCTCTTGGTTAACGGTTTCAGTTGAAGTGAATCGGTCAAAAACGAGCTCCTTCATAAACAAAACAAAATTTTGAAATGTTTCTAGCTTTTCTGTTGTATGCTCTGTTAGCCATTGTTGTCGCTGTAACAATACTTCATCTCGTTTTGGATGAATGACATCATGTAAAAATGTAAATAGCTTTTGAGGTAATGCGAAAAAAACAATCCCTGCTATTGAAATCGATACAAAATAAACTGTATCCAGAGGTAATGTTGCGTCATAAAAGAAGAAGAAAACGCTTGGCAGTAAACTTCCGATGACAACACTAATTCGACCTAGACCACTAAATAATCCTGCTACAACACCGGTCATCGCATAAACAGAAATCATTCCAGTAAATGATAGTTTCGCAACCCCTACTAAAGCGCCGACAATCGTTGCAACCATCGCTGCAATCGGAACGCCACCAGTTAATGCTGCAATACAAATAGCCAAATGAAGTAAAAATGGAAACAGTCCAAAATATGAAAAGACAACTGATTGAACACCAGTTAAAACCATCGCTAAAATGACAAGTCCTGCTCCTACTCGTTCATAGCTCCAACCGATCGTCCAAAAACGATGAGGCTGAACAAAAAAGAGCCTTATAAATATTGTCATAAAGAATGCTAAAACAACTTCATAATAAATATACAATTGAACAATCAATGGAGGAAATCCAAAGTGTGCTATCCCTTGCCAAATGAATTGTCCAAAAAGAATAGCAAGTGCAACTGATACTCCTACTGGAAACTTCCAAAATCGGAAACGGGTTATTAATTCGTATAAAACAATTTGCAAGCCTAATATTAATCCTTGTCCTACACCAAGGGTTACAGCACCAATTAGTCCTCCAGCAAGCACGAGCCATTTTTCATTGTCATATCTTTGTTTGACAATTGCCCAGAGTGGTAATAAAAACGGAACGGCCGCTTCAAACATTACCGCTCTTGATAGAAACAATGCCAAAAGAAAAAAGAATACATGTATAAGAAAGCTGATTTTTTTAATAGAGAAACGCTCAGAAAAACTCTGCCACGATGTTTTTTCATTTATCATTTCGATATTTGCCATTTTTTACATCCCCTTTACATAATGCGTTTCGCCCTATTATATAAAAGTTGTTCTGTAAAATTTGTCTAGTAGTGAAATAATAGACTTAAAATTGTTCGACGTAATCTTTGGAAACATTACATTAAGAAAATAACTGTCGGATTTTTGATTTAAGTTGTAAAAGTCTACTTTCTTTCGTGTCTTGGGGAATATAAACTAAAAGTAAGGAAATATGCTAACAGGATTTGGAGGCATTTTAATGTTTAATAGTTTACGATCGCTTACACTTTTATGTTCAATTGGATCGATTTTAGTCGTTTTAGGCATTATTTTAAAAATTCCCGTGGCAATACAACTACTCATGCTACTAAGCGGGATTATCATCTGTGGAATTGGGGTTTTTAAACTCGCAAAATTTATTTTGGGGGATAAAAAGTAGGCTTTGTAAATTGATCGTCATTTGTTTACCTATGTAAATTGGTAACAAATATATTCCGATAATCTTTATTTGATTAGGAATTACTTATAAGAATTTTTATGTAGTATGAGTCATGTGAGCGGGCTTAGCACACAAGCCGCAGAGCCACGTTGTCTCTCTACGACTTGTCTTTGTGCTTTGTGTAAGGCCCGCTCACAAATATTACATGCTTCTAATGCTCCTCATATATTTCGTAGCTTACAGTTGTAGGCTGCGTGTTCTAAAATAAGCTTAACTTCTGAAACAACTGAATAAAAAATGAACATTTTAATTACACCTTACTAAGACTCCTAAATGTTATTCGTGATATTATCTTTCCCTTTTAATATAAATATAAGGATTTTACTATACTTCTTTCCCCCAATTACACTATGCATTAAACAACAAAAAGTCCTAAAAGTTTAATAATCTAACTTTTAGGACTTCATAAAACTATATTACACTTTTTCTATAATTAAAACAGACAGCAAACTACCCTCTTCTAGCTCCACGGCCACCGCGTTTTGATTCAGTTGCACGTTTTAAAGTTGCAAGACGTTCGTCACTATCTTTTAAGAATCGCGCCATTTTTTGCTCAAAGTTTTCTTTAGTTTGACCATTTCGATCATTAGAACGATTGTTATCGCGACGTGGACGATGAGGACGCTCAGGACGTTCAGGTCTTTCAGGTTGAGGCTTTGCTTTTCGGATTGATAAACCAATTTTACCATCCGCTTCAACATTCATCACTTTAACTTCAACAACATCTCCAACTTTAAGATGTTCGTTGATATCTTTCACATAGTTATCCGCGACTTCACTAATGTGAACAAGGCCCGTTTTGCCATCTGGCAGCTCAACGAATGCTCCAAAATTTGTGATTCCTGTTACTTTCCCTTGTACTTTGCTGCCTACTTCAATTGACATAAAAAAAATGCTCCTCCTTAAAATTTAAGCGGCTACTTTAGCCAGTAATCAAATTTAGTATACGCACAAATATTGAGTACGTTTCTCTTTTATTATAGCCAACAAAAAAAGAGTGTCAACAAGACAACTCTTTTTCTTATCGCCCTTTAAATACTTTCCCTCATAAAAAATAAGTGAATTTTTGAAAGCTCTCTTACTTTTTATTTGTTCTTCTGATCGTCATTATCTTCATCTGTAGGGATAGTAAAAATTATTTCACCCTCGTCTGATAAGAAATATTCTTTACGTGCCAGTTTTGCAATGTATTCATCATCTTCAAGCTTCGCAATTTGTAAATTTAACATTTCTTGCTGTTCCTTCACCTCTTGAAGCTCAGCAAGTATCTGTTCCTTTTGTTGTTGTTTTTCTTGCAATCGTTCATTTTGCGAAAGGTAAGTACTTACTAAAAATACAAGTATAGCGGATGCACCTAAAAAAAATACTACCATTCTTCTACGAAAACGAATTTTTTGTTGCATAGAAAATTTTGCTTTGTTATCTGATGATCGGACATAGTCATTTTGAAGCGTTCGAACATTATTTTGCTGTCCCTGATTCTGACGCTTGACCATTTCCGCCACCTCCATTTGAGTTTCTATAGTTATTATACTTATTTTTTAGCTTTTTTTAAAGAGACTATTCCTAATTTTTGTAAACGACTTTTTGAAGTACTTATTTTTAATTTTAGTATATATTTTATAAAACGGCCTCAATAAGAATAGAAAAATATTAAGAATTAGTCTAATAATACCTGCAACAGTTGAAATTATGAAATTAATAATTAAGTAAATAGGCTTAATAAATAGTAAAACGAATACTCGTCCAGCGAAACGGAAATATGGTTGAAAAATTGATTCATATAAAAAAATGCCAAGGATTTGCGCTAGTGGGTCGACTAAACGCCATTCTCCATCCTTTACTAAAAATAAAATATAGTATGTTAGGGTACCTAAAATCACCCAAACAATCAGCTCTACTCCATATCCCATCTTACGTAAAAAAAATTTAGGGCTTAAGGCGCTAAGTAGGTAGCGTGTAGCATCTACTATAGCGCCTACAAATAAGCCACTTATTGTCATAATCAGAATACTTACAACTTGTTCACTAATGGTCATCCAAATAATTTATGGAGGAAGCCTTTTGATAACCCATTTTCTTCATCGTCGTATTGCAAAGCCTTTACATTTCCTTCTAACGTTAGTAATCCTTTATCGACATCTAAATGGACAATACGCAACTCCTCTCCACGAATAAGTAAGTGGCCTTGAGAAGTTCTTACATAAAACTCTTCTTGGTCAAAACGCTCAATTTCCTTAACAGAAGTCATGTCCATTCTTTTTCGATTTCGCACTGTCACAAGATGATCCCCAGATGTAATTGTGTAACGATTACTTTCTTGATGTAGTGTCATATCGTTCCTCCTTTATTGTTATTGTGATTGTTCTGTTCACTTTATGCTGAAACTAAAAGAAGCATGACAACAAATTTGCTGTCATGCTCTAGAAATTTAATATTTTTTCTTCTCACACGTTTAATTACCTAAGTATGATTCATTTCTACTCTTCTTCGTCAATAAATTGAGGTTCGATTTTATCAAGCTTTTCTTCTTTAAGAATCGTAAACATTTTCATCGCTTCTTCTTTACGGACATTTTCTCGTAAATCTTCTACTCGTGCTGTCACTACCTTTTGGCCAAAGCGAATTGCTAGCTCGTCTCCAATTTTCACTACACTTCCAGCTTTAGCAACTTTACCGTTGATTGTAATTCTCCCTTGGTCAGCCACTTCTTTTGCTAACGTACGGCGTTTTATTAAACGTGATACTTTTAAAAATTTATCTAAACGCATGGACTTATTTCCCCTTCTTTTCTAATGCTTTTGCTTCATTCCAAAATGAATCTAATTGTTCTAATGTAAATTCATTAAATGCTTTACCACTCTCAAGTACTTTTTGTTCCACATAATTAAATCTGCGGGCAAATTTTTCATTTGCATGAATCATTGCTTCTTCTGGTGAAATTTTATAGAATCTTGCAAGATTTACAAGAGTGAACAATACATCACCAAATTCATCTAAACGGCTTTGAGAGGTTCCTTTTAAAACTTCTTCTTTAAACTCCTGGCACTCCTCTGAGAATTTATCCCATGCTTCATCAGCATTTGGCCAATCAAACCCAACTGAAGCTGCCTTCTTTTGATAGTTATAAGAAGTCTGCAAGGAAGAGCTAGCTCGGAATTCTCCTTTAAGTAAAGAACCTTGTTGCTCACCTTTTTCTTCCCGTTTAATCGCATCCCAATTGGCAACGACTTCTTCAGCATCTTCGACATTCGTATCTCCAAAAACATGCGGATGTCTACGAATCATTTTTTCACTTACTACAGCGAGCACTTCTTCTAAATTGAAATAGCCATTATCTTCTCCAATTTGAGCATGTAAAAATACTTGCAGCAATACATCGCCCAACTCTTCAACCAGCCCAAAGTCATCCTCTGCATCAATTGCTGCTAACACTTCATGTGCTTCTTCAATCAAATATTTTTTCAAGCTTTCATGGGTTTGCTTTTGATCCCAAGGACAGCCATTAGGACCACGCAATGCCGCAATAATTCTTCTGAAAGTCGTCCAATCTCGAAGTGCATCTAAATCATTTTCTACAGGTGGTACGTAAATTGTTGTTAAATTATTAATTTCTACTGCTTGATCAAGCTCATATAAAGGAACTTCCTGGAGGCTCTCTAATGAAGAACCTGCTGCTGTAACGATTGTTACCGGATAATCATCTCGATATTTCTCCATCAATGTTAACTTCACTTCTGAAGCGCTAAACGAATCATAGACTTGGGCAATCAGAACATGACCACGCATATTGACATCCTGACTCGAAAAATTCGTGCCATCTAATAATTGAAAACCATCAATTGGGTCAATTTTTAACGCTCCAAAAATCGGATCTAAAAAGCTTTGCCCACCTTCAATTTTCAAACTTACTTTTCCTTGTCGTTCAGCTTCAATTAGCAATTGTATAGTTTGCTCTGCTACAAGCGGATGTCCAGGAACTGCGTACATCACTGATTTGTCTTTTACTATTTCGATAAGACGGGTGGCAATTTCCTCATATACCGGCTGGAATGTATCATGTTTTTCATAAACTTCATCGAAACTTTCAAATTGGATACCCTCTTCTTGCAATTCTTTAATAACAGGATGATCCATTGTACGGACATAAATTTTATTTGCAGCTTTTAATTTTTTATAGACACCCATTTGCAGTTGGTCTAATTCTGCTGCACCTAGGCCTATTACTGTTAATTGGTTCATCTCTTCACCTACTTCTTTTTATTCAATAAAAGCTGGTATGCTGCCATTTTTCGTCCAAACGGCAATAAAAACCATTCTTTTTCTGCTAATATTTTAGATTTTGCAACAATCGTTAAAAAAACAAATGCTCCAATTATTATTAAACATCCTCCAAAAACGACTGACTCCATTCTGCCATCTAAAAAACGAATCGAAACTTGTAATAGTTTATCCATAATTGCCACTGCCAAAGTCATTCCAATACTTGCAATCGACAATTTTATGTAAAATTCTCTTTTAGCCAATTGAATTCTTAATAATTTCTTTAAATAAAGCATTAGTAAGCCTGCACTTAAAAACAAGCCGATATTACTCGCAATAGCTGCCCCTTCAACATTTAAATGTGGGATAAGAATGTTATTTCCTACTAACTTTAAAATAATTGCACCAATTAATATGAGAGCCGGTATTTTCAACTTATTCATTCCTTGCAAAATCGCTGTAAATGTTAAAATAATCGACAACGGAACAATCTGGGCTACATATACAGTTAGTACTTTAGTTAATGCATTTGTTTCAAATAGCATTTCATTAACATAAGGCATAACAATAACTAATCCAAGGGAAGCTGCTACTCCTAGCATAACAGAAGATCGATATGTTAATTGAATAAATGGAACTGCTCCTCTTACACTTTTTTTATTGGATTGAAAAGCTACTAAAGGAACGATAGCAAGGGATAGAGATGAAGCAATGATAACTCCCATCTGCACAAGAGGCTGACCTCGATCATATATTCCTTTCATGACCATTGCCTCTTGCTCCTGTGTCCCATTTTCTATTAACAAGGAAAAGACTGTAAAGGAATCGATTAACTGAAAGCAAAGCAACAGTAAGCTACTCATACTAACGCTTAAACTTAAAATTGTTACCTCTTTAAGAATGGGCCATTTGCGAGCTTTTTTTGCCTTTACTTTAGGAAATGCACTTATTTTTTTTGTGTAATAAAGCAATAAAATAACTCCCGCTACTTCTCCTATTACTGTACCGAAAATTGCAACATTTCCAGCTTCATATAACGACTTGGAGGTAGACATGATAAAGATTGCACCTGCCAAAATAACAGCTACACGAATAAATTGCTCAAAAACTTGAGCATAGGCAACAGGAGACATATCCCCACGTGATTGGAAACTCCCTTTCATAAGCGCTAATATTGGCATAAATAATGTAATAAAAGAGCCTGTTCTAAGAAGGGGTGCTAATTGTTCATCTCCCATTAAATGAGCTAATTGGTTTGCACCAAAAAATAAAATGATGAAAAAGATGAGCGATAGCAATGTTAAATAATAAAAAACTGTTCGGATAATTAAACTTTCTTTCTCGATATTATTAACATCAGCCTTTGCATCAGCTAACATTTTAGAAATGGCTACGGCAAATCCACCTGATGTCCAAACGACAAAAAACGATATAAAGGGATATACTTGCTGATAAATATAGAAGCCTTGATCCCCTACTAAATTTTGAAATGGCACACGATAAACCGCGCTTAACGCTTTCACAACCAATGCCGCAATCGTTAAAAGCAAGGCACCTTTCATGTATCCCTTCATTCCAAAATGCTCTGTCATACCCGTTCCTCTTTCTATCCTAAAACATAAAAACAGTATAACATAGGATGTGGCAAGTGAGTCTAACCCACCTTAGTATAAGGTCCCCTAAGTATTAAACTGTTTCAACATAAAAACGTCTCTTAGAGAGTATAAAATATTTTGTGTAAATGAAAATTTCCATGTAAAAAGGAAGACCTTCTCTTGGTAGAATTAAGTCACCACAACCAATCCTAGAAAAGAGGTCTTCCCTATGAATCAGTTTACAACAG
>JAEXYZ010000030.1 GCA_023405135.1 Bacillota bacterium
GAGTAGTTTGTCAAAGGCTCTTTTCACTTTGACAAGCTACTTGGGATGTGGAACACTCCATGAATGGTTGTTGCGCAGAACAAAAACTTAATTTTTTTGTGTCCAAAATCTTGACGTAGATCCAGAGCTATCATAAAAAACAAATGAGATTTACCCATATAAACAATAAAAGTTGTTTTGATTATATGGGTAATTTTAATTTATGCTTCCCTTAAAATAGGTAAAGTGCAACAGCGGAATGAGCCGCCAGATTTTATGATTTCTGTAATATCAACCTCAATCACCTCAAAGCCCCGATTACGAAGTTGTTTGTTTACATTTGTATTTACTGGTAAGCTTATTACCCGTTTGTTACCGATACTTAATACATTTGTACCTAATTGGAACTGTTCCTCTTCCGAAACTTCAATTAAATCATAGCGGGATGCAAAAAGCTCAATGTCTTCTTTTGTTAAGGCGTTTGGATAAATAAGCGCTAAATCTGGAGAAACGACATTAAATACGCAATCCAAGTGTAAATATTTTTCTTTAAATGGAATCGTGATGATATTAAATTGATTTAAAAGACGCTGCAATTGTTGTGCAGCTTTTTGTTCCGTCCGATCACTTAGTCCTACGTAGATAGTATCTCTATCTATTACAACATCTCCACCTTCAATTCGCTCCTCGACTAAATTGTAGTAAGAGATTTCCTCATCCTCTAACCATTGTTTTAAAACATTCTCCTCCCCTGAACGAAGATCTGTAGCCATTTTTGCAACAAAGATTGTTTGCCCCAATGTAAAGCCAATATCCCGTGTGAAAACCTGCTCGGGATATTTTTTATGATATGGTAATAAAATTACTTCAATTCCGTATTTCTTAAGCGTTTTAACAAATTCATCGTGCTGCTCAAGAGCACGTTCAATATGAATACCTTCATTCTTAAAATGCTTCTGGGTTTCATTAATTACTTCTCGTATATTCATATACTGCGGCTGACAAAGAATTACTCGTTTTAAAGTATCATATTCACTCATGCAAAAAGTTTTAAATTTGTCCATTGCTTCTTCCATTTTTAAGCCATCCTATCTAGTCTTTTTTATACTAGCCTTGACCTAAACAAAAATAATTATTACAACCATATCAGTAAGTAATTAAAAAAACTGCTTCTTTAAAGAATCAGTTTATGGGACATAGGATTATCGGTTAATAAATATGACGTAAACGTTTTGGAATAATTTCACTATGAGCCTTAAAAAGAATGTAATATTAATTATATTGCTTAACTTATTACCTAGTTAGTATAATAAATGTAATACATTTTTTACTAATTTTATATTATTTTAGGAGGATAATATTTCATGCTTGAAGATCAAGTGGTTGGTGAAATTAGAATGTTTTCAGGTACTTATGCTCCAGTAGGTTGGGCATTATGTCACGGGCAATTGCTTACTATTTCAGAAAATGAAATTTTGTTTACTTTGATAGGGACAACCTATGGTGGCGATGGTATAACAACCTTTGCATTGCCAGATTTAAGAGGACGTATTCCGATTGGTATAGGAAATAATCCTAGTGGAAGTGATTTTATATTGGGTCAAAAGGGAGGAACTGAAAGAGAAGTATTAAATGTAAATCAACTGCCTTATCATACACACACAGTTTTTGCTTCAACGAATGATGCATCAACAGTCTATCCTCAGAATGCTATATGGGCTAAATCAACTTCACAAAATTATAAAGAAAATCCACAGTCCCCATTTAGCGACATGAACTCCTCTGCAATTGATAAAAATGGTGGTAACCAAGCTCACAACAACATGATGCCCTTTCAATGTATAAATTTCATGATTGCCTTAGAAGGAATATATCCAAGTTTCAATTGATAAGGAGAGAATATATGGAACCGTATATAGGAGAAATTAGAGCATTTTCGTTCAATAGAATTCCAGAAGGATGGGCACCTTGTCAGGGACAGACTCTATCAATCTCGCAAAACCAAGCTTTATATGCTTTGATAGGGACAACATACGGTGGTGATGGTGTCACTACTTTTGCATTGCCAGATTTAAGAGGACGTGTTCCTGTCCACCCAAATATGAATGATATCTTTCTAGGGTCGAAAGCAGGTGAAGAGCAGCATACACTTACTACTGCTGAACTTCCAGCTCACACACATCAAGTAAAGGTAAGTAGTAATTTAGCAAATTCATCAAGCCCGTACAATAGTTCTTGGGCTATTGCAAGTGGTGAAAAATCATACACAAATGATACGTCAAATTTACAACCAATGAATGCAAATGCACTCGACTCAATAGGAGGCTCTTTACCGCATAATAATATGCAGCCTTTTACTGTAGTGAATTACTGTATTGCCACTCAAGGAATATTTCCAACACGGAATTAAAAGGAGGAGAGTAATATGGAACCGTATATTGGAGAGATTAGAATTTTCGCGGGCAATTTCGCCCCAAAGGATTGGGCGTTTTGTAACGGACAGTTATTATCCATCGCACAAAATACAGCTTTATTTTCTATACTAGGTGTTACCTATGGAGGTGACGGTAAAAATACCTTCGCATTGCCTGATCTTCGTGGGCGAGCACCGATGCAGCAAGGAGCAGGCCCCGGACTTACGCCTAGAGGACTAGGACAAATAGGAGGAGAAGCTTATACAATGTTGACTGTGAATGAAATGCCCTCACATCAGCACATAGCCAACAGTAAACAAGGGAGAGGAATAGTAGCAGATTCTCAAAATCCTTCGAATGCAATTTGGGCAGGTGGGCCAACAATATATAACAATTCATCCATTGATAATACTATGTTACCAATTGCAATTGCTCCTACTGGAAATAGTGCCCCACATAACAATATGCAACCTTACTTAGGTATAAATTTTATTATTGCGTTAAAAGGCATTTATCCACAAAGACCATAATTTTTATAAAGAGGAAGGGAGGTGAAAGGAGCTAATGAGAAAAGGGAAATCCTTATTAATGCTTGCTTTTTGCTGTAGCTTAGTATTCTCATGGCAGTTTTTTGGCGGACGAGTAGAGGCGGAAGAAATTAAATTAGAACCTTTCAAAATAAAAACTATTGAATATGGAAGTGAGGGGGGAGTCCCCTTTAATCAATACTGTAATAGAATAGCAAGTACAAACCCATATTGTATTCCAAATGATAGAGTTGTAATAGCTTTAGGGTATGATGAAAATTTAGATTATACGGGGAAAGGAGTAGTGCAATTCAATTTAAATGAACTAGAAGGGAAAATTATAAGTAAAGCATATTTATCGACATATATAGAATCGGTTGTTCCTCAGCGACATTATATTCATATTAAATATGTTACAGATGATAGTTGGTCTGAAGATGATACGGAAATACCGGAAGATTACTCCGTTGAATTAATGAAAACCAATCTAGTTGGGAATAAAATAAATACTTTTGAAGTAACAGATTTTATTAAAGCTGAACTTGCTGGAGATAAACAAGCATCATTTTTATTGGATTCTACGGATTTAGTTCCTGAGGGACAAGTTAACGAAAATATGGATATTCAAGGATGGGGGCATTCAAACCCCGAATATGATCTTCATTTAATTATAGAAACTGCTTCTTCCCCAACAGATATTGAACTATCAAACAAAGAAGTGGAAGAGAAAGAACCGATTAGTACAACAGTAGGTACATTATCTGCGAATGATGAGGATACAGATGATACTTTCACCTATCAAATCGTAGGTGGAGATACGAATGCCTTCTATATTGCTGGGAATGCGCTTCAAACAAGTGCTGTATTTGACTACTCTATTAAAAATAGTTATGAAATTATGATTCGTGTTACAGACTCTACGGGCAATACGTTCGAAAAGTCATTTACCATCCAAGTGAAACAAAACGAACCACCAACAGGGACGATTACGATAAATGGTGGTGCGGAGTTCACAAACTCAACGGTTGTTACACTAAATGTAACTGCGAACGATGCTAATGGAGACCCTATCGAAATCCGTTTGAAAGATAGTACTGGTGATTGGGAGGAATGGGAGCCATTTGTAAATGGGAAAACATGGACATTACCAACTGGTGAAGGTTTAAAGACGGTAGAATTGCAATTGCGAGATTCAAAATCGACCCAACCAGATACGTATTCTGACTCTATTATAGTAGATACAACTCCACCTACAGGAAGTATAGGTATTAATAGCGGTGCGCTTTATACAAACAACACCATTGTTCAACTTTCGCTAACTGCGAACGATGTGAATACACCAATTATGATGCAGCTTTCTAATGATGGAATGACTTGGAGTTCATGGGAAACTTTTAGCACAAGTAAAAATTGGACTCTTGCAAGTGGTGATGGCGAAAAAACCGCGTATATGAAACTTAAAGATGGAGCTGGTAATATCTCTGAAAACTATATGGCTACCATTATAGTAGATACGACACCACCAATTGTCACAGGGGTAACAAATGGAGGGGTTTATAATAGCGATGTGACGATTTCCTTTGAGGGAACAGCAACTCTAAATGGAAGTGTATTTGTTTCAGAATCTACGGTTAAGGATGATGGTTTTCATTCTTTAATTGTTACAGATAATGCAGGTAATACGACAGAAGTTATTTTTATAATCGATAAAACTCCACCCGAAGTAACAGGGGTAGAAGATGGTAAGTTTTACAACACAACTGTGACAATTACCTTTAACGAAGGAACAGCAACCTTGAATGGACATTTATTTAGTCAGGGTACTGTGAATACAGAGGGTAATCATACTCTGGTAGTAACAGACTTAGTTGGGAATACGACAACTATTCAATTTATAATCGATACAACTGCTCCTAATGTTACAGGAGTAGTAGACGGAACCACTTATAATACAGATGTAACGATTTCCTTTAATGAAGGGACGGCAACACTAAATGGCAATCCGTTTACTTCTGGTACTACTGTAAATATGAATGGCAATCACACACTAGTGGTAACAGATATAGCTGAAAATCAAACGACTATTCTATTTTCAATTGATACACTCGGTCCTGTAGTAACGTTTGATCCAAATGGAAGTAGCCAAAGGAAAGAAAAACATGTTACAAGATTAACTGTTGTAGATGAGGGAAGTGACGTTTCTTCTATAGAATATCAATGGACGAAAACGAAGGATTTCCCAGCAACGGGAACTTGGTTATCATTGGAGGAAAATTTTGAAATATCTCTTCAAAATGTAAATGGAGATTATTATTTGCACGTTCTTACAGAGGATAAAATTGGCAATCAAACAAAAATAACAAGTGAATCTTTCAATTTTAGTCATTCATCTTCAAGTAGTGGAGGTGGTCATAGTAGTAGACCATCGACACCGGAGATATTTGTAAATGGGAATGCTAAAAATGATATATCAGTTGAAATTGTAAACGGGAAAGTTCTTATAAAACCAAAAGCATCCAATAGAGGATTGGTATTAAACCAAAGTGAACAGATTGGTAATATTCTTCTAATTTGTTATGGAATAACTGAGGAATTAACAAATAGATTACTTGAATTAACAGCAAGTAATGATATTAAAAAGATTTTTGTTATTTATGATGATCAACCGTACCAATATCTAGATATTCGAGCAAACACACCGGCCGATAAAGAATGGAACATCTCTTTCAATCAAGCACTAGATGTTAACTCAATTAATGGCGAAAATGTATTTGTAACAGATCAACAAGGGAATGCAGTAGATTTTGAAGTACAAATTTCACAAGACGGAAAATCAATCAAGCTTATACCAAATACTAACTACGAAAAAGGTGAAGTTTATCTACTAAACGTTATGACAGATGTAAAATCGAAATCAGGTCAAAACTTAAAAACGCCAGTTCGTATGATTTTTAGTATTGAATAATTACATTAGATTAAGCTCTACAGAGGAATTTTATCTGTGGAGCTTTTTTTGGAACTATTTTTATTACTTATATCAGGAGAAATCTACAACCCTCTATAGCATAAAAAGACACCCTTCATTAAATGGAGCGAAGGGTGTCCTTTAATTACGCTACTATATTCCTAATTTCTTAGCCCGAATAATAAAGGATTTATTTAATGCACTTTCCAGTGAAAAAGAATTGCCTATTCCATCAACGACATCAATGACAATTTGAAGGTGCTGCCAATAAGAAAAGTTGGAGGTGTGCATATAATAGGGCACATCCAAGACCATTCCGATTTGCTCGTCTCGGCTACCGAGATAAAAGTCTCCAGATGTCATACAAATAGGTGATGTTCCGTCACAGCAGCCTTCTGAGTGAATAAAGACAAGTTTTCCGTGTTGTTCTTGCAATTGCTTGATTAGCTCTTGAGCAGCAACTGTTGCAACGACTTTTTCCATATTAGAAGAAGCCCATTGATCCTTTATTGTAACCTACTAAAATACATTTTGTTTGTTGATAGTGACTTAGCATCATTAAGTGGTTTTCACGACCGATACCTGATTGTTTGTAACCACCGAATGCAGCGTGTGCAGGGTATTGGTGATATGTGTTTGTCCATACTCGACCAGCTTGGATTGCACGACCAGCGCGGTAAGCAATTTCGCCGTTACGAGACCATACACCAGCACCTAAGCCGTATAATGTATCGTTAGCAATTGCAATTGCCTCATCAAAATCTTTAAATGTAGTTACAGAAAGTACTGGACCAAAAATTTCTTCTTGGAAGATACGCATTTTGTTGTTCCCTTTAAATACAGTTGGAGCAACATAGTAACCTTCAGCTAATTCGCCCTCTAATTTGTTTTGGTAACCACCAATTAAAAGTTCAGCGCCTTCTTCTTTACCGATTTCGATATAAGATAGAATTTTATCTAATTGTTGTTTAGAAGCTTGTGCACCCATCATTGTTTCAGTATCTAATGGGTTGCCAATTTTAATAGCTTTCACACGTTCTAATACTTTTTCCATGAATTTATCATAAATAGATTCATGTACTAATGCACGTGAAGGACATGTACAAATTTCACCTGAGTTCAGAGCGAATAATACGAAGCCTTCAATTGCTTTATCTAAATATTCATCATCTGCATCCATTACGTCTGGGAAGAAGATGTTCGGTGATTTACCACCTAGCTCTAATGTTACTGGAATAATATTTTCAGTTGCATATTGCATAATTGAGCGACCAACTGCTGTTGAACCAGTAAAGGCGATTTTCGCGATACGTGGATTTGTTGCAAGTGGTTTCCCAACTTCTAAACCAGTACCTTGAACAATGTTTAATACTCCTTTTGGTAATAAATCTTGGATTAACTCGATTAATACACACATAGAAGCAGGTGTTTGCTCAGCTGGTTTCATAACGATACAGTTACCTGCAGCAAGTGCTGGTGCAATTTTCCATGCAGCCATAAGTAGTGGGAAGTTCCAAGGAATAATTTGTCCAACAACACCTAGTGGCTCGTGGAAGTGATATGCTACTGTATCACCATCGATTTCACTAATACCGCCTTCTTGCGCACGAATAACGCCTGCGAAATAACGGAAGTGATCAACTACTAAAGGAATATCTGCATTTAATGTTTCACGCACTGCTTTACCATTGTCCCAAGTTTCAGCAACAGCAATCATTTCTAGATTTTCTTCAATGCGATCCGCAATTTTATTTAAAATTTGTGAACGGTAAGCAACAGTTGTTTTACCCCAAGCGTCTTTTGCCGCATGTGCTGCATCAAGTGCTAATTCAACGTCTTCTGCTGTCGAACGAGGTACAGTTGTAAATACTTTCCCGGTTACTGGAGAAATTACTTCTAAGTATTGACCTTTTACTGGTGCAACCCATTCTCCACCGATGAAGTTTTGATATTGATCTTTAAATTGAACTAAAGAACCTTCTGTATTTGGATTTGCATAAATCATAATTTCCGCCCCCATAATTAAATTTATTTATAAGGTAGTGTCATAATTTCGACATATTTCCCTATTAATCTATTATGCTCCTTTTAAAAAAATATTGCAAACGTTTACAACTTGGAATTTTTTCAATTTTCTATGGATAACACTTTATATTTATTACCTCTAGAGATTTATAAATAATTATTCAAGCTTTTATTTTCCCGTCTTTTAAATAAAAAGATTCTATCGGTTAATTGTTCATATTCAGTTCATATATGACTTTTATAATCCAACTGTAAGTGAAATAAAAGTAACAACAAACAGGAGGATTATAATGAACAAACAATATAGTAACAAATCAAACGGGGAATGGGCAGTTGAAGCGCGTGGACTCATAAAAACCTTTGGGGATAATCGAGCAGTAGATGGCGTTGATTTGAATGTTCCTACTGGCTCCATTTATGGAGTACTTGGTCCAAATGGAGCAGGTAAAACGACGACGATTAGAATGCTAGCAACATTATTGCGCCCAGATGCAGGTTCTGCAAAGATTTTCGGATATGATGTGGCGAAGGATTCGCAAATTGTCCGTCAATTAATTGGAGTAACCGGTCAATACGCTTCAGTGGATGAATCTCTTAGTGCTACCGAGAACCTGATTATCTTCGCAAGACTGCTAGGGTTAGGTCGTCTGGATGCAAAACGTAAAGCAAATGAATTACTGGAGATGAAGTATTTTTAACTATTACCGGTGAAGGTGTAACCGAGTCAAATCATAATAAGGAAGTGATTATCTAATGATTAAACAATTAACAATATCAGTTTCGGAAAAACTGTTAAGAAATAAATCCATTTTCAAACAAGCAGTGCAAAATTCATTAACGATGGCTTATCGTGGTTTATTAAAAATACGTCGAACACCTGAACAATTATTCGACGTAACGTTTCAACCAATTATTTTCACTTTAATGTTTACGTATATTTTTGGTGGAGCTATTGCAGGGAATGTAGAAAACTATTTACCAATAATTATTCCAGGTATTCTTGTTCAAACTATTATTACAACTTCAGTTGTCACGGGTACCCAGCTTCGCGAGGACATGGATAAAAGGGTATTTGACCGCTTTAAATCATTACCAATTGCTCGTATAGCCCCCTTAGCTGGAGCTTTGCTTGCTTATACAATCCGTTACACAATTGCAACAGTACTTACCTTTTCTATGGGATTTGTTTTAGGCTACCGTCCTGAAGGTGGTCTAGACTCAGTTATTATTGCTGGACTACTAGTCATTGCTTGTGCGTGGGCAATCAGTTGGATTTTTGCCTTCTTTGGTGTCATTTCTCGTACTGCTTCTAGTGTACAGGGTATTTCGATGATGGTCCTTTTCCCGCTAACATTCCTTTCGAATGCATTTGTGCCGGCAGATACAATGCCAAACTGGTTGCAATGGTTTGTAAAAATTAATCCAATTTCACATCTTGTTACAGCTGTCAGAGACTTAGCCAATTCTGGTAGGAAATAAAGGAATCGCTAACTAGCTTGCGATTCCTAATTAACTTTATTCTACACTACTACACAATCTCCACCTAAGCCTTGCGCATATAGGCACGAACTGTAATAGGTGCAAAAATAATCACTATTACAGCTGCACCTATAAGAGAAATGATTAAATCCCATCCTACTAAAAAATATTAATTGCAGATGATGATCCGCATATTAGGGAATTAGTTCGTGTCATTCTTTCTAAAGAGGGATTATCGATTGCAGAGGCGGCAGATGGAAAAGCAGCACTCTTATTATTAGAAAAAGAAAAAATGGATTTAATTATCTTAGATATTATGATGCCAAATATGGACGGCTGGGCATTTTGCCAGGAGGTTCGGACTTATTATTCAGAAACTCTTCCCATTTTAATGCTAACGGCAAAAGGGGAAACTGCGCAAAAAGTAAAAGGATTTAATCTTGGAGCAGATGATTATTTAGTAAAACCATTTGATGTAGATGAACTAGTAGCAAGGGTAAAAGCGCTCCTCAAACGTTATCAAATTACCATCTCCAATCGAATTGAAATCGGAAACGTTATAATTGATCGAGCTTCCTACACGGTTTCGATTGAAAATGAAACAATTACGTTACCTTTAAAAGAATTTGAGCTGTTGTTTAAGCTAGCTACACATCAGCAAAAGACTTTTTCAAGGGAACAATTAATTGAAGATATTTGGGGTTTTGATTATGAGGGTGATGAACGTACGATTGATGTTCATATTAAACGGTTGCGGCAAAGATTTCCACAAGACAAATGCCCTTTTAAAATTACAACAATCCGAGGACTTGGTTATCGACTGGAGGTAACAAGTTAATGTTGCTTAAGATTCTTAAACGATTATCTGGGTTTTTAGCTGTTGCAACCATTTTACTTTTAGCGTGGTCATGTGCCTACTGGTTAACATCATGGTTTTATCAGGTAATTCAGTACACGCCTCATGAATTTACTAGACTGTTAATCGGTTCGTTTTTAGGCTTCTTCCTATTTGGCTGTATTGTTTTTTTAATTACGAGAAATCCGTGGGTAAAATCAAGACAAGATAAATTCTTATATCCAATCATTCAGGCTATGAAAATGATGGCAGAAGGAAATTTTAATATTGATTTTTCATTTTATTTGACTCAATTTCGTGATCGAGATAATCATCCATATTATAAAATTGTTGAAAGTATCAATCATATGGCAACGAAGTTAGGGGAAATGGAGGAAATGCGGCAAGAATTCATCTCAAATGTTTCCCATGAAATCCAATCACCGCTAACATCAATTAGTGGTTTTGCCCATGCTTTAAAAAATGAAGATTTGAGTCCCGAAGAGCGCAAACATTACTTGCAAATTATAGAGATGGAGAGTAAACGACTATCTAAATTAAGTGAAAATCTCTTAAAGCTCACTTCATTAGAGTCCGAACATTTATCTCTTGAAAGAAAAAGTTACCGATTAGATCATCAGCTTCGCCGTATTATTCTTGCTAATGAACCACAATGGGCAGAGAAAGAAATAAACATGGATATTTCACTTGAAAACATAGTGGTCATAGCAGATGAAGAATTAATGGATCAAGTATGGACTAACCTAATCCACAATAGCATTAAATTTACGCCTAAAGCTGGTACAATCACGATCAAGGCATTCCAAGCAGATAAAAGTCAATTAATCGTAAAAATAATCGATACGGGAATAGGCATGGAGAAAGACGAATTGATGCACATTTTCGAGCGATTTTATAAAGCTGATAAATCGAGGAATCGTTATGGAGGAGGAAGCGGCCTTGGACTATCAATCGTCAAAAAAATTATCGATTTACACCAAGGTGAAATACAGGTCCACAGTGAACTTGAAAAAGGAACAGAAATAACAGTTACGTTAAAAGCGGTTGTAGAATAAAAAACTAACTGACTAAATTAAAGTCAGCTAGCTAATTTTACATTGGATTCTTTTACCAAAGTCCAAGAACTTTCCACCATAGTCCACCTATGAGTATCCAAATAACAATATGGATAATAGAAATAATTAATCCAATTCCCCACCATTTTTCTTGTGTTACATAGCCCGCTCCGAAGAAAACAGGTGCTGGTCCACTACCGTAATTCGTTAAACATCCAAATAAATTACTAAAAAATGCAAGAACCAGAGCTGAAACTAATGAAGGTGCACCGGCAGCAACAATAACAGAAAGAAAGGCATCGTACATTGCACTTACATGCGCGGTGTTACTTGCAAAAAAGTAATGTGAATAAAAATATACAATTGCAAAAATTAATTAAGGTTTCAATTATGGAATTAGCCCAATTTAAAGTAGTTTCTAAATCGGAGAGGTTGCAAGAAAACTTTATGAACAGATGTCATAAGAAATAAAGAATTTTTAATAAACATTATTTCTTCTTAAAATATCAATCACCGAAGTTGAGCTGGGGAAGTGAATCAGATTTAAAATATATTTAAAATCTCCTCAATAAGTCTAATCTATTAGAAATTAAGTACATATACTATTTTGAAAATTTAACTTTGATAGGTGGTGAATAAAATATGCCTTTTTATCCTCCAAATCCTAGAGGGAGATATATCCCTCCAATGTATAGACAAAGGGTTGCGCCCCCTAATCAATTTCAAAGACGGGAAGATTCATTATTATATCAGAATCAAATGAGAAGACAAGAAAATCCTCTCTTTTATCAGGATCAAATGAGAAGACAGGAAAATCCTCTCTTTTATCAGGATCAAATGAGAGGACAGGAAAATCCCTTCTATTATCAAGACCATGCGAGAAGACAGGATGAATCCTTCTTTTATCAAAATCAAGCAAGAAGACAAAATGACCCATATCTAGGTCAAGAAAATCAACAGCAACCTCAAGCGTCTAGATTTGGAAAATTGCCAGAACATATAAATACCCTTTATGGTCATATGGGAACAATCACGAACGGGATTAATATGATGAGACAATTAGGGTCATTTTTTAGTCGCTTTAGATAATTCATCTCGAAAAATACATTTACACACATCAATGAATAAACAATTGATGTGTTTTTTAAATTTAGACCGTTTCTTTGTAGGCCAGAAACTACTTTATACATAAAAAAATTCTATAATCCCAATATTTCTCATACTTTTGATTAAAATAATAATGTTTTTCCATTATTTCATACAAATCGGGTTTAATAATATTTGAATAATGAAATTCAGGTGTTGAATAGCTTTGATTTATAGGATGCTTTTTCGATATATGAATATTTTTAAAGCCAGTTTGTTTAAATAGATTTATCCAATCCCTTTCCATAAGGATGGATTCAAACCCGTAAAACTCCTTTATTTCACTTTCAACTGTAGTTTCAAGGTGATTATTAATGGTTAGTTCATTTGCAATTAAACGACCATCAGCTTTTAATAATCGAAAAATTTCTTTAATAGCTAAAGATTTATTAACAAAGGAAAGTACAGATTCAGAGATAATAAGATCAAATGACTGATCTGGTGATGGAATTTTTTCTATTGAGCCTTGAATAATTTCTACAGGTAAGCTTGCTTCTTTCATCCTTTTTTTAGCTTTTTCAACCATTATCGGATTAATATCTATACCGGTAACTTTTGCGCCATATGTTTTAGCTAAATAAGCAGCAGTTTGGCCTGTACCACACCCAATATCTAAAATAGAAGTATCCTTAGTAATGCTCTCGTTAATTAACATTTCCTTAGTTAGCTCGATGCCACCAGGGTGAGCGCCCCCAACCCCAAATTTGGATAAAAAATCAAGATACTTGGAATTGTGAATTATAATCACCTTCTTTAACCGTATTGTATGTATACTATGAGAGTTAAAACAGTATGGTGATAATTATATTGAAGAGTGTTTGTACCACTTCTAATTTTAATGAAATTCTCTATCAATTTGGTAATTTTATACATCTCATTGATAGACTTTACATCTTTTTTATGCTATTACAATTATAAAAAGGTGTGGGAGGAGGATTCTTTATGAATATTTTGGTGCATGGTGCGGGAGCTTTAGGGGTTTATTTTGGTGGGAGACTGTTAGAAGCAGGGCAAAACGTTTCATTTTTTGTAAGAGAAAAACGTGCTATACAAATTAAAGAGGAAGGACTTAAAATAAATAGCCCAGAGGGAAATTTTGAAAGTAAAGATATAACAGTTTATACAGTACCTGAACAAGTTCAAAATATTGACTTAGTAATACTTGCTGTAAAAGGGTATCATCTTGAGCAGGTTATACCGCAAGTTCAAAGAATTATCGAGAGAACAGAAGCATTTGTACTTCCTTTGTTAAATGGCATGGAGCATATAGAGAAACTCCAGCAAGCAGTTGGAAAGGAAAAAGTATTAGGAGGTTTTGCCTCAATCATTGCAACGCTAAATGAACAAGGTCACGTGGAGCATACAAGTGGAAGCAGTACTGTAAAATTTGGGGCTCTTGACGATGAGCAAACAGCAGTATGTAAACATTTAGAAGAGATACATCATCTTGTAAAAACAAATTTCGTAAGAGAAGAAGATATTTTAAAGCATATGTGGAAAAAATACATATTCATAACTGCATTCTCTGGGGTTACTACGGCAATGCGGCTGCCCGCTGGTTTTATAGTAAATACAGATGCTTCTTTTACTGTTGCTAAAAATGTAATCTATGAAATGAGTATGTTAGCACAGCAAGAAGGTATTAATTTAACAAATCAAGAAGTGGAAAAGATTGTAAATGGATTAAAAGGTTTCAAAGAAGAAGCGACTTCTTCAATGCATCAAGATATGAGAAAAGGACTTCCAATCGAGGTTGAGCACTTACAGGGAGGGGCATTGCGTTTTGCTGCTAAACATAATGTGTCTGTTCCGGTCATCGAAACGCTATATGGCATATTAAAACCTTACGAAAATGGGAAACCGAATATATCAAAGTAAGTACGATAAGCAATCACAAGAAAAAAAGAAAGTCACTTCACTATCAGTTAAATAGCGAAATGACTTTTTTATTATATATGGGAATATTCATGGCGCAGATAGCTAAACTTCAAATTAGTTATTGCGAATTAAATAATCAAATGCACCTAATGCCGCTGTTGCACCTGATCCCATAGAAATGATGATTTGCTTATATACACTATCTGTACAGTCACCTGCAGCAAATACACCCGGGATGTTTGTTTCACCACGTTTGTCGACTACGATTTCGCCGAAGCGTGAAAGTTCAACAGTATCGACTAACCACTCAGTGTTAGGTACAAGACCAATTTGAACAAATACCCCTTGCAATTCAATGTGACGAACCTCTCCTGATTCAAGATCAATATAAGAAATGCCATTCACTTTATCAGTGCCTGTAATTTCCTTTGTTTGAGCATTTTTCAGAATAGTTACGTTAGGTAGACTGTAAAGACGTTCTTGAAGTACTTCATCGGCTTTAAGTTCAGGTTTATATTCAAGAACAGTTACATGGTTCACAATACCAGCCAAATCGATTGCCGCCTCAATACCTGAATTACCGCCACCAATAACCGCAACGTCTTTTCCGGCAAATAATGGACCGTCACAATGTGGACAATATGCTACACCCTTATTCTTGAACTCCGCTTCACCTGGTACACCGATATTGCGCCAACGTGCTCCTGTAGAAAGGATAACCGTTTTACTTTTTAGAACTGCACCATTTTCCAGTTCAATTTCAATAAGGTCTTTCTTTTCCAAACGTTTTGCACGCTGTAAATTCATTACATCAATATCATATTCTTTTACATGTTCCTCAAGGCTTGCAGCAAGCTTTGGACCTTCTGTATATTTCACACTAATAAAGTTTTCAATACCAAGTGTGTCCATAACTTGACCACCGAAGCGTTCAGCAACAATACCTGTACGAATACCTTTACGTGCTGCATAAATCGCTGCACTTGCACCAGCTGGACCGCCACCTACAACAAGAACGTCATAAGGAGCTTTGTTAGATAACTCTGATGCATCTGGTCCATTACCTAATTTTGCAAGAATTTCTTCAAGGGTCATACGGCCACTACCAAAAGGTTCCCCATTTAGGAATACAGTTGGTACCGCCATGATATCTTTACTTTCTACTTCCTCTTTAAAAGCAGCACCATCAATCATCGTATGTGAAATGTTAGGGTTAAGAATACTCATTAAGTTTAATGCTTGAACTACATCAGGACAGTTATGGCAACTTAAGCTAATGTAAGTTTCAAAGTGATATTCACCGTTAATGCTTTTCACTTGATCGATAACTTTTTGGTCAACCTTTGGAGCTCTACCACTAACCTGCAGCAATGCAAGCACTAATGAAGTAAATTCATGGCCTAAAGGAACACCAGCAAAAGTTACACCAGTTTCTTCACCGATACGATTTACACTAAAGCTAGGCGTTCTATGTAATGTCGTTTTCTCAACTTTAATATGAGACGACATATTTGCTAACTCTTCAACTAAAGCAAGCATTTCGCTAGATACGGTGTCGGTTCCTGCGCTAACTTTTAATAGGATATCGCCTTCCATCAATTGAAGATATTGGGCTAATTGTGCTTTTATTTCTGCATCTAATAACATGGTTTTGCTCCTTAAATTTTACCTACAAGGTCAAGGCTTGGCTTAAGTGTAGCAGAACCTTCTTGCCATTTAGCTGGGCATACTTCACCTGGATTGTTGCGAACATATTGTGCTGCTTTAATTTTGTTTACAAGAATACTTGCATCACGTCCGATACCGTCAGCATTAATTTCCATTGCTTGAACAATACCATCTGGATCGATGATGAATGTACCACGTTGTGCAAGACCTGCTTCTTCGTCTAGAACATCAAAGTTGCGAGAAATTTGTTGTGATGGGTCACCAATCATAATATATTCAATTTTGCTAATAGCTTCTGAATGGTCGTGCCATGCTTTATGCGTGAAATGTGTATCAGTTGAAACTGAATATACTTCTACACCAAGTTCTTTTAAAGTTGCATATTCATTTTGAAGATCTTCTAATTCAGTTGGGCATACGAATGTAAAATCTGCAGGGTAAAAGCAAACTACACTCCATTTACCTTTAAAGTTTTCTTCTGTTACATCGATAAATTCACCGTTATGATAAGCAGATGCTTTGAATGGTAATACTTCTTTTCCAATTAAAGACATATTAATTCCTCCTACTAAGTAATAAGTTTTTTAGACATTAGTAATAGTAACCAAAAATAATAAATGTTAAACAACTGATTAGAACAATTATTATTCAAAATTTATTATTTAATTGGTTCTATTATTTTGTCTATATAATGATTATCTTTACTTTTAATGGTTATTGCAAGTGATTTTAGGGGTTTTTGTCAGATTATATACATATAAGTTACAAAAATCGTACAAAAATTGATTTGAGGGTAATTATTAAATTTTCATTTACATCTCTTATTTCTCAACTGATTTAACTTATTTGATAATAGATCAGTTAGGGATCTTTAATTCATATTAATACTATTTAAAACAAATAATATTATAACCTCTCAAATTTCCTTTGAACAAACATCAATCGGTGATCACTACTCTTCTTTTAACAATCAAATATCGAATTCCTTCAATAATAAGTATTAAGATTAGGGAAATCCCAAAGGCATAACGATTCCCAATATCACCATAAAGACAATAAAGCCTATTGAAAGACTACTCGGAATTTTAGGCGGTGTCGACAATTTGCCATCTTTTTTACGGGAAAGCCATGTTTTAAATCCCCAGAAAATAACTAAGAGAAATGCAAGACAAATAATTAAATTAATCATTTTATTTAACCAACCAAATAAATGTCCCTCATGTAATGGAATCCCCCATGTAAACCATTTTGCTACAATACCATAATCTTCATAGTTTACCTTTGAAATTAATTTTCCACTATATTGATCGAAGTAGGTTGTCATTTCCTCATAGGGGCTAACGTCTAAGCCAGTTACACCTGTATTACTACCTTTAGAAACTGTAAATACACCAGTTTCAGTAGCTGGATAAATAATTGAATATGGTTTCGGAATGTCGTTATTGTTAATCGCATGCATTAGCTGATCAACGGAAATCATGTGGCTGTTATGCGACATATTTACCATGCCTTCGTGGTGATGTGCTAAGGAATTTTCCGATGTTGGTAGTTCATTTTGTCTCGTAGCCCATGGAATTTCATTCATATCCGAAGTGGGTGGTTGTACTTTTAATGTTGGAACCCCAATGGAAGGATGTGAATTTGATGCTGCACTAATGAAACTCCCCATAAATGCAGACCAAGGTAAACCAGTGAAAATAAAAATAATTATTGGAATTGTAATGATTGTTCCAACCAATGCATGCCATTTTTATTTTTTTGTTGTTTGGTTGGACTTTTTAGTTTTTTCAATGCCCTTCCTTTAAAAGTCATATAGAAGCCAGAAAGAAGAATAAAGATTGTCCAACATGCGGCTAATTCAACTAAGTAATTGACGATAGTTCCACCTACAAATAGTGAACTGTGTGTTTCTCTCATTATATTTGAAAATGTATATTTAGAATTTTGAGTACCAACTATTTGATAATTATCATCTAAGAACACATATTTTTGTTCACCATCTTTGTTTGTCATTGTTAAACGTGTATTGTACGGGTCATCTAATACTATTATCTTTGAGACGGAATATCCCTCGAACTGTTCTATAGCCTTTTCAATCCCCTCATCGATAGTTAATTGTTCAATTTTGTCACTATGTCCAAAAAATAAATCATCATAAGCCTTATTTTCTATATCTGTATAAAATAGATAACCAATGCCACTTAGTGTTAATGTGATTAGTAATGGTGTGATAAAGAAAGCTGCGTAGAAATGCCATCTCCATAAACGATTATAGTTTCCCTTTTTCATATTACTTCTCCCTAACTTTCTGTTCATTTTAAGTAATTACTTTAGCAATTAAATGTGAGAAAAGAATGAAGTACAGGTGAATAACTATAAAATTTTATTGTTCGGTAGATTTGGAGAAATTAAAATGAGATTAATAATCGAAGGTATGCTTAATCATAGGAAGTTGGTGAGAAGCAAAAATAAGAAACTGTTTACGTATCTTGAGATTTATATTAATAAAAAAACAGGTGGTAAAAAGCTCCACCTGTTTTAGTTTAGTATTTATTCATAAGTTATTTCTACTTCTGGAGAAAGGAACTCTAAATTGTCAGTGATAACAAGTGTTTCATCATTAAGACCTTTTGTTACCATAACCATAGAACCTTTTTTATCTTTTATTTCAATTTCTTGACGTTCAGGGTGATGATCTTCGACGATATATACATAGGATGTTCCATCTTCATCTAAAACAGCTGATGCAGGAATTAACTTACCCTCAGTGGCGTCATCTGTAACAAATTGGAGGTCAACAATCATGCCTGATTTTAAAGTAAGATTAGGGTTGTCAATTTCAATTTCAACAGGGTACCCTTTTCCATTTTCATCTAAAGGACTAATCGTTTAGGTCCCATACGTTGGACGTTTTGTAAAAACAGCGGCATGATGAACATTGCCCCCATCATTCCTACCATAACAAGAGAGGAAATTCCTGTGCTTACCATAAAAGTAAAATTTTTAAAAAGTGAAAGTTCAATAACAGGATGCTCTGTATTTAATTCCACATAAATTAAAAAGATAAGAGCCCAAAATGCGATGAAAAATAGTCCAACAATTTCAAATGAACCCCATCCTTTTGATTGACCACTACTTAGTGCATACAATAATGTTCCTGCAAAGGTAGCTGCAAGGAAAAAACCTAACGCATCAAATGGTTTTGAAACCGATTTTTCGGGCGCCTTTAATAAAAAAGACACCGCGATAAATGCCAAAATTCCAAATGGAATACAAACGATAAATAAAAATCGCCAATTGAACCATTCAATTAAGTAGCCACTTAATGTAGGACCGACTGCAGGGGCAACCATAGCGGTAACGCCCCATAAACTTAAAGCTACAGAAACTTGTTCTCGAGGCATTATTTTATAAATAACCGTCATACTTAGTGGACCGATAATACCACCGCCTAATCCTGTAATAACCCGAAAGGCAATTAAGGATGTATCATTCCATGCAATCGCACATAAAAAGGTCCCAATAGTGAAAACAGCTAAAGCAACAAGTAAAAACTTTTTATAGCCAATCCGTTCTTCCATAAATCCAACAATTGGAACAATTACACCGGATGCTAACATATAACCTGTAAGAACTCACTGAATAGTACTTTGTGTGGGCCCTAAATCCGTAGTTAAACTTGGAATAGCAATATTAATTAAACTGTTATTTAATACGGCTACAAAGGCTCCTATAAGAATGGAGACAAGTGCAAGCCATCTTTGTCTAGAAGTAGAATCCTTTGTAGAAGTAGGAGCAACTGTTACTGTTGACAAAATAAGTCCCTCCTTTCACAATAACATTTGAGCCAGGTATAAGATTCATATCTTTAGGTTTTGCTATGGCAATTTCAATTGGGACTCTTTGTGTTACTTTATTGAAGTTACCACTTGTATTAACAGCGGCAACTAATGATAGAGCTGAATTAGTTGCTTGTCTGATTTTACGAACTTTCCCTGGAATTGTTTTGCCTTCTAAACTATCAATTGAAACTTCAACATCTTGTCCGACTTTAACTTTCCCGATTTCTGTTTCTTCAATATTGGCAGAAACATATAAGTCATCCATATCTACCATTAACGCAACTGTCTGTCCTGCTGCTGCAATTTCATGTTCCCTCGATAATAGCTTAATAACTGTCCCATCAATAGGAGCACGAATTATTGATTTTCTAATTAAACCAGGATCAAGATTTGTTGTATCTTGCTCGGCAATTGCTTCATTTTTAAATAACGTATCGCCCTCTTTAATATCAATATTCGTAATTTCAGCAGAAATCTGTGGCATAACTTTATACTGATTACCAGTAATACGTGCATCTTCGGTTTTTAAAAAATGCGTTCCTTGATAATAAAAATAAAAACCAATTCCACCTCCACTAATTATGAAAAGTGCAAGTAAAATTATTAAAATAGATTTTTTTTTCATTTCTTCACCTCTAACAAACATTTATGAGATAATTTGTTACATAAAGTAATCAATTTAACTGACATTATGAAATAAGACTCATAGATTTTACTTTAGTCTTCGTCATTTTTTTAAGCAACCGATAAAATTTCTTTATCTGTTGTTTTTTCAACAATTAGTAGTATAATTGTTTGATTACAAAGGGATTTTCTACAAAAAGAGGGATTGTGTTGGATAAAGAAGTTAATATTGATCGTCGAGTAAAAAGGACGAAACAAGTTTTAAAAGACGCGATTGTCTCATTAATGGCTGAGAAGGATTTTAATAATATTACAGTTCAAGATATTACAAGGGTGGCAGATGTTAATCGGGCTACATTTTATTCGCATTATCAAGACAAGATTGATCTTATTAGGAAAACCGTTGAAGAAATTTTAAATGAATTAGAAGCCATCCTTATAGAGAATATTGAAAAGAGTAGTAATCAAAACACGGATTGGTTACGTTCTTACGATTTACTTGCTCTAAATTTTAAGCATTTAAAACAACATTCGAATTTTTATACTGTTATGTTAAGCTCGAATCGCTATCCTAGGTTTTGGAAAAGGTTATATAAAATTTTTTATCATGCGACTAATAGTAATGTAGAATCAATTTATTCTGATGATATTCCCCAGGATATTTTAAATGGTTACATTTTGGGGGCTTATTTTGGAGTTATGATTCAGTGGCTGAAAAAAGGAATGCCCTACACACCCGAATATATGGCGGAAAAACTAACTAATATAAAAACAGTCATTTAATAAAAAAATCCCTTTGATTATTCGAGGGCACTGAAAAAGTCCTCATAGGGATTTCATAGCGGGTAGATGAACGATTTGTCGTTCATCTACCCGTTTTTTTGGAATCCGTTGATTTCCGTTCCAGGCGGACGCTTTCCGCGGGCGAGGCCAATCCTCCTCGTCGCTGCGCTCCTGCGGGGTATCGGCTGTCTCGCTTTTCCCGCAGGAGTCGCCACCTTCCACTCCAATCAACTAGTGTTATTACCACGGAAAACCTATCTTTTCTCTAAAAAACGCCATTTTTCCTGTATACTAAAATAAAGTAAATACAGGTGGTGCTCCTCATGATTTCAAACCAAGAAACACTCAATTTAAGTCCATACATGGAGATTTATGACATCGTCGTGCCAAAAGATAACATGCTTCGTCAGATTAATGAACTGGTCGATTTTTCCTTTATTCTAGATGAGTTAAAAACAAAATACTGTTTAGATAATGGTCGAAATGCGATTCCGCCTATCCGTATGTTCAAGTATTTATTATTAAAGGCGATTCATGATGTATCGGACATTGATTTAGTAGAGCGTTCTAGATACGATATGTCCTTTAAATATTTCTTAGATATGGCGCCAGAAGATGACGTCATCGATCCAAGTTCACTGACAAAATTCCGTCGACTGCGTCTAAAAGATGTCGGTTTATTAGATATGTTAATTGGGAAAACCGTTGAAATCGCACTGGAAAAGAACATCATTAAAAGTAGCACAATTATTGTGGATGCCACGCATTCAAAAGCACGTTACAATCAAAAGTCACCAAAAGAGTTTTTACAAGAGAAATCCAAAAATGTTCGAAAAGCAATCTATAAAATTGATGAATCGATGAAAGAAAAGTTTCCTGCAAAAAATACTACTAATGATGTAAAAGATGAAGTAACTTACTGTGAAAAATTAATGGAAGTGATTGAAAAGGAACCAAAAATCGCACAAGTACCCGCTGTCAAAGAACGCTTAAATATGTTAAAGGAAGTTGTCGAGGATTACCAAGTGCACCTTTCCTATTCGTCAGATGCCGATGCACGAAAAGGTCATAAATCAGCTGACTCTTCTTTCTTTGGCTATAAAACACATATTGCGTTAAGTGATGAACGAATTATTACAGCCGCAGTCATCACGACAGGTGAAAAAAGTGATGGGAAGTACTTACAAGAATTGATCGAAAAAAGTAAACAAACAGGTATGGAAGTAAACACGGTAATTGGAGATACAGCTTATTCAGAGAAAGCGAATATTGACTATACGAAAAAAGAAAAAATTGCACTTGTTTCAAAGTTAAATCCAGCTATATCAGAAGGTAACCGAAAAGAAGAAGATACATTTGAATACAACAAAGATGCCGGACGATTTGTTTGTAAAGCAGGACATTTAGCAGTACGAAAAGCACGAACTGGTAAAAAGGGACAAACTAAAAACCAAGTAGAAACACATTATTTTGATATTGAAAAATGCAAGGTATGTCCATTACGGGATGGATGTTACAAGGAAGGTGCGAAAAGTAAAACCTATTCGGTAAGCTTAAAATCCGAAACACACGCAGAACAATTGGCCTTTCAACAAACGGATAAATTTATCCAGTTAGCGAAGGAGCGCTATAAAGTGGAAGCAAAAAATAGTGAGTTAAAAAATGGACACGGGTACGATACGGCATCGTCTACGGGTCTATTTGGCATGGAAATTCAAGGAGCCACAACAATATTCGCAGTGAACCTCAAGCGAATATTGACGCTATTAAACGAAAAAGAGTAAGAAATAGACAAAGAAAGAAGGCACTTTCTGTTCAAAATCGAACAGAAAGTGCCTTCTTTTTATTCTGAAAAACCGATACGCAATAAAAAGCGTAAGTTTTTCAGTGCCCTC
>JAEXYZ010000037.1 GCA_023405135.1 Bacillota bacterium
GCCGAAAAGTGAAGTGATGATGGCAAAGAGGTCACACCCGTTCCCATACCGAACACGGAAGTTAAGCTCTTTAGCGCCGATGGTAGTTGGGGGCTTCCCCCTGTGAGAGTAGGACGTCGCTTCGCAATAGACACCACTGATATTCAGTGGTGTTTTTTTTGTAAAAGCCCCCAACTACCAAAAGTCGAAGGCGAGGTCGGCACGTGTTAGAAGAAGAAAACGAACACAAAGTAAATATATCTTCTTGATACCAAATATTTAACAGGCAACGAAAAAATCATATCATTGCCTATTTTAATTTCTCAATTAAAATTCCAGTACTTTTCTTAAATCATTAATATAAGATTGACTTACTGGAAGCTCAGTACCGTTTTTTAATTCAACAATAAAATTTGATGCTAAATCTTTAGAAATTCTTTTTATAAAGTAAATATTTAAAATATAGGAACGATGAATGCGCAAGAAAAATTCTGGTAGCTTTGTTTGCAGCTCTTTTAATGTTACATTTGTTTTGTATTGTTCACTTTGGGAGTAAAACCATGTTCGTTTCTGTAAGCTTTCAATATAAGATATTTGTTCAATGGGAATAGGCATCCAATCTTCATCATGCTTACCTGTTAAAAATTTATAGGGCTTTTGATTTTCTGCGATGTAGGAGGAGGGTAATACAACAATTAAAGCTGCTTCATATTGATCAAGATAAATCGGATAACCTATTGCGTAATATGGGGTGTTAAAAATTGAATCATCCATTAGTGCTTCTGTTTTTTTTCTAGTCTTTAGTACACGGGCTGCAATACTATCAGGATGAACGTCTTTTCCTATATCTAAATGTAAGTGTTGAGTGCTTGGTGCGTAATAGATATAAGTATTATTTAAAGCAATTGCAATGGATGCATCCTTCGGTATCCAATCTTCTAATATAAATTTGAATTGCTCCAACCCTTCTTTTGAAACATGTAAATTATTAATTTCCATATTTAGAATCCCCCTATGTGTCATATCAACCTAAATACTTCATCTCGAAATATTGCTACTTTATCCTAAATTTTCAATATTCCGTCAAAAAATAATGAAAATAAATCCCCTCTGTTATATATTAATTTACAACAAATACTTCTGTTATGGAACAGTTAATTAAAATATTTTTCTGACAGATTGTATTTAAAATAAGGGGAAGGTGTGAATATTCATGTCAACAAGACAAGAAAGAATCGAGGCAATTAAAAAGGATTGGGCAGAAAACCCACGATGGAAAGGTATTGAAAGATCATATACAGCAGAAGAAGTTGTGAAATTACAAGGCTCTATCGTAATCGAACAAACTTTAGCAAAACGCGGTGCAGCTCGTCTTTGGAAATCACTACATGAAGAAGATTTCATCAATGCACTGGGGGCATTGACTGGTAATCAAGCGGTACAACAAGTAAAGGCGGGTTTGAAAGCGATTTATTTATCAGGATGGCAAGTAGCAGCTGATGCAAACCTTGCTGGTCAAATGTATCCTGACCAATCATTATATCCAGCAAACTCTGTACCACAAGTAGTAAAACGTATCAATCAAGCATTACAACGTGCAGATCAAATTGATCAAGCAGAAGGACGTAATGATGGATTTGACTGGTTTGCTCCAATCGTAGCAGATGCTGAAGCAGGTTTCGGAGGCCCATTAAATGTATTTGAGCTTGTGAAAGGGATGATTGAAGCAGGTGCGGCTGGCGTCCATTTAGAAGACCAATTGGCTTCTGAGAAAAAATGTGGTCACTTAGGTGGTAAAGTATTACTTCCAACTCAAAATGCGGTTCGTAACTTAATTGCAGCTCGTCTTGCAATGGATGTTATGGGTGTAGATACAATTTTAATCGCTCGTACAGATGCAGATGCAGCCGATATGGTAACTAGTGACATCGATCCACGTGATGCAGAGTTTATCACTGGAGAACGCACTCCAGAAGGATTCTACCGTACAAGAGCAGGAATCAAACAAGCGATTGCTCGTGGTTTAGCTTATGCACCATATGCAGACTTAATCTGGTGTGAAACATCAAACCCATCTTTGGAAGAAGCTCGTGAATTTGCAGAAGGAATTCATGCAAAATTCCCTGGCAAAATGCTAGCATATAACTGTTCTCCATCATTCAACTGGAAAGCAAAACTTTCAGATAAAGAAATTGCTGAATTCCAACGCGAAATTGCGAAAATGGGCTATAAATTCCAATTCGTAACATTAGCTGGATTCCATTCACTTAACAAATCTATGTTCGAACTTGCTTACGACTATAAAGATAACGGTATGGCAGCTTACTCTAAATTACAACAAGCTGAATTTGATTTAGAGGCAAAAGGCTATACAGCAACGAAACACCAACGCGAAGTAGGTACAGGTTACTTTGACGAAGTAGCACAAACAATTTCTGGTGGTACTTCATCTACTACAGCGATGGCAGGTTCAACTGAAACAGCACAATTCGTATAATTTTTAAATCTGTAACTATATAACCTCGGTAAACTAGCAATCTATAATAATTCGCCTAGACTTGCCGAGGTTACTTATATAAAGCATTCATATAAGGATGGGGGATCTTGAATATGAAACAGGCAACAACGGAAGGGCTTAAAATTGTTGGCGAACTGACAGAACAAGCAAAGGAAATTTTAACGCCTGAAGCTTTGGAGTTTATCGTTTCTCTTCATAATAAATTTAATGAGCAACGGAAAGAGTTGTTAGGAAAACGAGAAGAGCGGCAAAAAAGACTTGATGCTGGAGAAAAACTCGATTTTTTACAAGAAACAGAGCATATTCGTAAGGGTGATTGGACAATTGCGCCACTCCCTGCAGATTTGCAAGATCGTCGTGTAGAAATTACGGGACCAGCAGTCGATAGAAAAATGGTTATTAATGCATTAAATTCAGGTGCAAAAATGTTTATGGCGTGTTTTGAAGACGCGTCAACACCTACATGGGAAAATATGATTGCTGGGCAAATTAATATGCGTGATTCAGTTCGACGTACGATTGAATATACGCAAGAGTCGAATGGTAAGACTTATAAATTAAATGACCAGACGGCAGTACTATTAGTTCGCCCTAGAGGTCTCCATTTACTTGAAAAAAATGTATTAGTAGATGGCGAACCAATGTCAGGTAGCTTCTTTGACTTTGGACTATACTTCTTCCATAACGTTAAGGAATTACTTGAAAGAGGTACTGGACCATACTTCTATTTGCCAAAGCTTGAGAGCCATCTAGAAGCACGTCTATGGAATGATGTGTTTGTTTATGCACAACAATATTTAGGCATTCCACAAGGTACAATTAAAGCGACTGTATTAATTGAAACAATTGTTGCTGCATTTGAAATGGATGAAATTCTATATGAATTACGTGAGCATTCGGCTGGTCTAAACTGTGGACGATGGGATTATATTTTCAGTTTCATTAAACGTTTACGCAATCAACCTGATGTAGTGTTGCCTGATCGTGGCCAGGTTACAATGACTGTTCCATTTATGAAAGCTTATACATCATTATGTATTCAAACTTGCCATAAACGAAATGCACCTGCTATGGGGGGGATGGCAGCTCAAATTCCAGTTAAAAACGATGAAGAAGCCAATAAAATTGCATTTGCTATAGTTGCAGAAGATAAACGTCGTGAAGCTACTGATGGTCATGATGGCACATGGGTAGCACACCCTGGCTTAGTACCAGTAGCGATGGAGCAATTTGATGCTGTAATGAAAACGCCAAATCAAATTGATAAAAAACGCGAGGATGTAAAAGTATCTGCGAGCGATTTAGTTGCCGTTCCTGAAGGGACAATTACAGAAGAAGGGCTTCGCGTTAACGCAAGTGTAGGTGTTCAATATATCGCTTCTTGGTTACGTGGAAATGGAGCTGCACCAATTAATAATTTAATGGAAGATGCTGCAACTGCCGAAATTTCTCGTACTCAAGTATGGCAATGGATTCGACATGAAAAAGGGGTTCTTGTGGACGGACGTAAAGTAACATTGGAATTAACTTTAGAAATTTTACAAGAAGAGCTTGCAAAAATTAAAGAGGCTGTTGGGGAACAGGCCTATAACAGTGGTCGATACGACGAGGCGGCAGAACTGTTTAAATATTTAATTGAGCAAGATGAATTTGTGGAATTCCTAACGTTACCAGGTTACGAAAAAATAAGCTAATTCACAAATAGGGAATTTTATCAAAAGGATGCCTCCTAAATTGATAATTCTCCTAAAAACAAGGGGTAGTAATAAAATAAATTAATACAAATTGGGGATGGGATGTCTTACTAGCTTGAAAAAGTTAGTAAGGCATTCTTTTATTGATAAGAATCAAAGGGAAAGTGTTTTGATGTTATATCGTATTGATACATTATCTATTTACTTCTTTTAGTTGCAACTAGAAATTCCTAGTTCTTGAAGGATATTTCAATACTTTGGAGAATTTGATTAGTTAATAAAAATGTCCATAGTGAAGAGGAGTGTGTGTAATGAAAAATAATGAATTGCTATTAGTGCCTGGTCCAACACCGGTTGTGGATGAAATTTATGAGGCGTTAGGTAGTGAGACAAGGGGACATACGGATTCACGTTTTGTTGCAATATACAAAAATGCATTAGAACAGACAAAACAATTACTACAAACAGATGGTGAGGTATTTGTTGTAGCTGGTTCAGGAACCCTTGCTATGGAAATGGCAATTATCAACACAGTAGGAAAAGGGGAAAAACTTCTTGTTATAAGCCATGGTTACTTTGGAGATCGATTTACGCCACTAGCAGCCGCCTATGGAATTGAAGTAGACGTACTGCAATCAGAGTGGGGACATCAAGTCGATGAAGTACTTATAGAGGAGAAACTAGCAGAAGGAAATTATAAAGCTGTTACTATTACACATGCAGATACATCAACAGGAGTTGTATCCAATTTAGATAAACTAGTCCCTATTATTAAAAAGGTTGGTGCGCTTGTCATTTTAGATGGTGTCGTTGCAACAGCTGCATTGGATGAAAACATGAGTAAAGAGTATGGACATCCTGATTATAAAATTGATGTAGTGTTAACAGGCTCGCAAAAGGCAATCGGTATCCCGCCTGGACTTGCCATCGTTGCATTTAATCAAACTGCACTTCAAGCACGTGAAGCATTAGGACAAATTTCAGCATATTATTGTGATATAAAAAATTGGTTACCAATTATGAAGGATCCATCCAAATATTTCGCCACTCCACCAGTTAATTTAATTTATGCATATGACACAGCGATGAAAATTGTATTAGAAGAAGGAATCGAAAAAAGAGAGGCTCGCCATATCGCCTTTGGTAAAGGCATGCGTGCTGCACTACGTACTTATGGCATGGAATCTTTAGCGGCTGAACAAGTGGCTGCTCCTACCTTAAGCTGTATGTTATATCCTGAGGGCATTGACGATGCAGCTTTTCGAGGATGCCTGGCTAGTAAAGGTGTTATTGTAGCAGGGGCACTTGCTCATTTAGCAGGAAAAGCATTCCGTATTGGTCATATGGGAAATACGACAAAAGAAATGTTAGAGCAAGCGATTCAAACGATAGGTGAAGTTTTACAAGAACTAGGAAATTCGGTAAATATTGAATGCGCAATAGATGCATTTCAACAAGAAATTGGTCAAGTAGTTTCATAAATCTATAACCCTTATATACAATTGTGTATATAAGGGGATTTTTTATAGTTATGAAAAGATTATTTTATAAATATATTGTATGATAACGAAATATAAAATAGATTCCTAAGGAAGGTGATGTAACATGGATATTAAAGGGATAGAGAAAATGATTAATATTTCACAAAAGAGAATCGAAGCTGATTTTATTTTAAAAAATGCAATTGTGGCAGATGTGTTTTCGCTGTGCTGGAGAAAAGCAAATATCGTTGTTGCAGACGGGAGAATTATTGCCCTAGATGAAAAAGATGAGTTTTCCGCTAAAACTGTTGAAGATGCAAATGGAAAATATGTAATCCCAGGCTTAATTGATGCGCATATTCATATTGAATCATCTATGTTACCTCCATCTCAATTCAGTAAAATTTTATTACCTCATGGAATCACCTCTGTTATTACGGATCCACATGAAATTGTGAATGTATCTGGATCAATCGGTTTAGAATACGTGTTGAACGACTCAAAAAGTGCTAAAATGGATATTTATTTTATGCTTCCCTCCAGTGTCCCAAGTACATCTTTTGAACATGCAGGAGCAGTTATGGAGGCAAAGGATTTAGCTCCATTCCTCCAAAAGGAACAGGTTTTAGGACTTGCAGAAGTGATGGACTACCCTGCTGTTTTAAATGCTGATTTAGATATGTTAGAAAAATTATCGCTTGTACAAAAGGCAAACAAAATTATCGATGGTCATGGTGCAGGCTTAAACAGAGAACAAATACGTGGTTATCGTGCCGCAAGTATTCGAACTGATCATGAATGTGTAACGGCTGACGAAGCGAGAGATCGAATTAAACAAGGGATGTATGTATTAATCCGACAAGGCTCAGCTGCTAAAAATCTAGTTGATTTATTACCAGCAGTCACACCAGCCAATGCGCGGCGATTTGCATTTTGTACAGATGATAAACATTTGGATGAACTAATAGAAGAAGGTAGCATCAATTATTCTATATCTCTTGCAATTAAGCATGGAATGAATCCACTGCAGGCAATTCAGTTGGCGACATTAAATGCTGCAGAGTGTTACCGACTATATGATAAAGGAGCAATTGCAGAAGGATATACTGCAGATTTTGTCATGATTGAAGACTTACAAAAGATGAACATTTCCACTGTTTGGAAAGATGGTGTGAAGGTCGCTGAAAATGGGGAAATTCTTCACGAGAATAAGACAGCAAATGACATTGATGAAACCATTCTTCAATCTGTCCATATTCCAGCCTTGACCCCAAAGGATTTAGAAATTCGTTTTAAAAATAGTGATTGTGCTAATGTAATCGAAATTATACCTAATCAAATTACGACAAAACATATAAAACAACAGGTAGAAGTTCAAAACGGCTTATTTGTTCCTTCTGTTGCAAAGGATTTATTAAAGCTTGCGGTTATAGAAAGACATCATTCTCGCGGTACAAAAGGGCTTGGAATTGTTCACGGCTTTGGACTACAAAAGGGTGCAGTGGCGACAACCGTAGCGCATGATTCACATAATGCAATTGTCGTTGGTACAAATGATGAGGATATGATTGTTGCGCTAGAAGCTTTGCAAAGGATGCAGGGGGGATTAGTGGTTGTAGAAGATGGTAAAGTAATCGGCTCTTTAGCATTACCAATTGCAGGTTTGATGACAACTCTTACTCCTGAAGAAGCAGTGGAAAAACTTAAGGAAGTTCATGAAGCACTTCATCAAATTCATCCTGATTTACACTATCATTTTTTCTTAACATTATCTTTTTTAAGTCTACCTGTTATTCCAGAGCTAAAATTAACTGATACAGGTTTATTTGACGTAAAAAATTTTAAACATATAGAAATTGAGGCTGCTTCTAAGAATCCTGTAATTTAATTGCAGGATTCTTTTTAAAGACATTGAATTTCATTTTCGTCAGGGATAAAATTTTTAGTATGAAAGTAAATACTTTTAAGGGGATTACGCTGTGGCAAAGACCGTTGTGATTATACCTGCTTTAAATCCATTAAACTCTTTAATTGATTACGTGAAAAATATACTGAAGTTTGATATTGAAAAGGTTATTTTAATCAATGATGGCAGTGATGAAAAATATCAAGCTGTGTTTAATGAGCTTCGAAAACTAGATAATTGCATCGTATTAGACCATGAAGAAAACAAAGGTAAAGGAAGAACATTAAAAACAGGTTTTCAATACGTTTTAAAGCATTTTACCGATGTGAAATTTGTTATAACTGTCGGGGCACATGGTCAACATAAACTTAATGATGTACAACAAATTTTACAGCATGTAAAAATATTTTCCGATGGTATTATTTTAGGCGTAAGGAATTTCCATTCAAGAGAGGTGCCTTTATCAAGTTCAATTGGTAATCGTGCTGCATCCATACTATTTAGACTCCTATTTCATAAACGAATACTTGATACACAGACTGGCTTACGTTGTATTCCGAAACAATTTTTGTATTGGCTCGTAAAAGTACCAGGTGAATCATTTAACTACGATACCAACATGTTAGTAGAGGCTATTAAAAGAAATGTTCCAATTTATGAAATACCAATAGGAAGCATAAAGTTGAAAAAAAATTCGATTATGTTTTATGATGAGATTACAAATACACATAAATTACTTCAACAATTGTTAATTACATATTCAAAAAATAGAAAACATCATAACTAAGCTGAAACTTTTGCAATTTTAAAACGTAAATATTACAGTACTACAAAAAGGGCTACTATTCTTGCAGGGAATATTCTTTTATGTAGTACTTTTTTAATTAATTGGTAATGATAGTACTAAGCAATAGACTTTTTGTTCATGGTATTTGAGGAGGAAAGAAAATGGATAGTAATTTTCAGTTAGAACCGGTAGTGAAAGGCAAAGAAAAACATTACTCACCAAATAAATTTTTAAACAAACTAAAAAACACTGGACTCAATCTAGGATTTAAAACATTACATGGTGTAGCAACTTTATATTGTGCTTTAAAAGATCCCAATTTGCCAAAAGAACATAAATTAATGATTGTTGGTGTACTAGGATACTTTATATTACCAATAGATCTTGTGGCAGACTTCTTACCTGCTGTTGGGTTAGCAGATGATACAGTAATTATTGTTAAAGCTATTTCTGTCATTTACTCATCGATTACGGATGAAATGAAAGAAGAGGGACATGTACTGTTAAAGAAAATATTCGGAGAGAAATATCTCCCATCTATCAATATGAAATATAATGAATAATTTTTAAAAGTTCCCAACTTTTTAAAGCCGAAATCCCGAGGTGAATTGTACTATGTTAAAACGAATAACCTTTCTCGTCATTGTCATTGTACTGCTTAAGCCGACATATGATTTCGGCTCTAAGTTGGTTCATGATATAAACACTTTATTTAATGAAAATAGTATAAATATACAAGATGTAACGTCTGAGGTTATATCTAACGTTTCCTCTACAGCGCAAGATACGATTGTAAATACCGCTGTGATAAATCAAAAGGTGGATGCAGACTTACCAAGCAAGGTTGAAACAAAAGAGGAACTTGCTGATGCTTTTTATTATCATTTTAGTCGATGGGAAACAGATTTTGAGATTCATTATGTAGGTAGTACAACGGATATAGAAAAGATTATTGAAAATGCTGTTGATGAGGCTACAAATCGGAATCAATATATCCTTGGACATCTAGCAGATCGAAAAATAGAGTTTGAGTATAATCGGGTTGATGCAAAGATAAAAGTCCATCAAAATTATTTGACTAATGCTGCACAAGAAAAAATAGTAAATGAGAAAGTGGCAGCTATTCTTGCAACGGTAAATCCAAAATCTATGACAGATTTTGAAAAAGTAAAATTTGTAAATGACTATATCGTTAAAAATACTGAATACAGTACAGAAACGAATGCAAGTCCACACAGTGCTTATGCAGTAGTACAGGAAAACAAAGGTGTTTGTCAAGGATATGCCTTACTCGCTCTTAAAATGTTGCAAGAGCTAGGGGGGGAAACGAAGTATGTTGTCGGGGAAGTTTACACAGGGGGGCATGCTTGGAATCTAGTAAAGGTTGATGGAGAATGGTACCATCTTGACACAACTTGGAATGACCCAACACCAGATCGGAAAAACATTATTAGTTATCAATATTTCTTGATGAATGATGCAAAGATGAAGCTTGACCATAGCTGGATACAATCTGATTATCCATCTGCAACGAGTAAAAAATATGCTTTTATGGCCCAAATCGATCATGCTTATGAATCGGATGGATTTATATATTATAGTAATGTAGATGATAACAATATTTTATATCGAATGAATTTAAAGACTGGAGAAAACATTCGATTAACAAATAGTCGAGCACAATATATTGTCGGGTATAATGATTGGCTATACTTTAGCAATTACTCTCACGGTGGTTATTTAGCAAAAATTCGAACGGACGGTACGGAAGAATCTATTTTATATAAAGAACCAGTAGATAGCTTATTTGTTGAGGATGGAAATATTTATTTTAATACTGATAGTGGTGTGAAGAAAATGGAATTATAAAACCTCGAAATAGCACACTATTTCGAGGTTTTTATTATAGACAAAGTAATGCTCTTTTCACAATATAGTCGATTGGTTCTTTATCGCATAGAACAAAAGTAATGTTCGGAAAAGTTTGGTTTATATATTGCTGCATCAAATTTAAAATAATGGGGTTATGCTGTAGCACTCCGCCGTTTACATATAGAATAAAAGGATGTACATCATCATAATTGATTTTCTTTAGAGCCGCCTTTACTAAAAAGAAAAGTTCTTTCGCTGCTTGACGGGCTATTGCAATGGCCTGCTCATCTCCAAGTACTACAGCTTCCTTTAAGATTGAACTAATGCTTGCGATTTGAGCATTTGTATAGTCTGGGCGATAAAGCCACGTCATTAGCTGTTCGATTGTTTCAATTTGTAAACGTTTATAGAGAAGCTCTTTTAAAACTGTTGATGTTCCTAAACGCCCATCCTCCATTTTAAATACGGTGTTTAAAATCTCTCTTCCAATCCAGTATCCGCTTCCTTCATCACCAGCGCGATGCCCCCAACCACCTATTCGTACCACATTATCCTCCCCATTAGTAGCCATGCAAATGGAACCCGTTCCAGAAATGATAAGTGCCCCTGGATTATTTTGATTAACTAAACCAAGTAAAGTAGCGTGTACATCATTTTCAATGATGATTTTTTCCATTTTGAAAGGGACGTTTTGACAGCAGACTTCGATTACGTCACGAACTAGTTTTAAATCAGCTGTACTATCGATGCCTGCCATAGCAAAAGCTGCTACATTTATCGTTTCTATATTAGTAGATTCATATGCAGCGATAAGTAACTGGCTTAATACATTGTGAACGTTTTGTGCTCCAATTGTTTGAACATTCGATCCAGTTGAAGTTTTTTTGAATAAACATTCACCGTGCTGAGAGTGTATGGATAACGTTGTTTTTGTTGCTCCTCCATCGATTGCTAAAATAAACTTCCTTGTCATTCCCTGTTCCAACTTTCGAGGAATTGATTTAATTGTTCCTCACATTTTTGTATTTTTTCAGCTTTTTCCTTCACCCAATTTTCAAGTAAAGGTGAAACTGATTGTGCCTCTAGAAGTGAGCGTCGCATTGTCTCGGGTGCTGGACCACCTGCTAATGATCTGACTTGAACAAAAAATTCAGGTTTTAAAGCATTATAAAATTGTTCCTTTGTAATCTTTAATGGTTTTCGAATAATCTCCAATGCTTTTTCATTTGCAAGTTCCCAAGTTAAGCTATCAAGGGATTCTTGTTTTTCAGCTAATAAAGCTTTTACACAACTGCTGACGATTTGATGTGATTGGCGAAATGAAATATTTTCAAATCGTACAAGCGAATCAGCAAGCTCTGTTACGTTAGCAAAGCTATTTTTTGCCCGAGCTAATAATTTTTCTTTATTAACTTCCATTGTAACAACCACACTACCGAATAATTTATAAATTCCACTCAATTTTTCCATTGCTCGCCATAGATATGGCTGCATATCATCTTCTGTATCGACAATATCCCCAAACGGCGTATTATGAATCATTTGCAAAACAGTTGATGCATCTCCTACAACAGAAGAGAGCAAGGAACGTGTATGTTCTATTGAAACTGGATTGCGTTTTTGGGGCATAATTGAACTAACTTGAACATATGGACTTGCTAAACTAAAGGCGTTAAATTCCTGTGTAGCCCATAACAAAAAATCCTGTGATGTTCGCCCAAGATTAATGGCAGAAAGTTGTACGACGCTCGCTGCCTCTGCAATATAGTCAGCAGCTGCAACAGCATCCCAAGCATTTTCTATAATACCGTCAAAACCAAGTAACTCCTTCATACGTTCTCGGTTAATATTGAATCCAGTTGTTGTTAAAGCTGCTGCCCCCATACTACTTTGGTTAATCGTATTGTAAGCACCTTGCATCCGTTTGAAATCACGAGTTAGTTGATCAATTACCGCCTTTAAGTAGTGTGCAAAGGTTGTAGGTTGAGCTTGCTGTGTATGAGTATAGCCAAGCATAATTGTATCAACATGTTCTTCAGCAAAAGCGATTAATGAAGACCTAAAAGAAAGCAATTCCTCCATAAGAGAAAGTAGCCTTTTTCTTAACGTCATTCGGTAAATAGCAATTCCCATATCATTGCGACTACGCCCAATATGCAAATTACCAGCGACATCTCCGGCCAACTCAATTAGTTTATTTTCAATGCGGAAAAATAAATCTTCAAATTGTGGGTTGTAATCTCGATGCTCATAGTAGTTCAAGTCTAATTTTGTAATGGCCCGCCCGATAAGTTTCGCCTCTTCTTTCGAAACGAGTTGTTGCTCTTCAAGCATTTTTAGATGTGCGATATGTATTTGCACCATCATTTTTAAAAAATGCTTTTTCGCTTCTTCATATGCTGGTTGAAGTACTATTTGACGATAACTATTCGAAGGAAATTGAATGCCCTCAATTTCATTAATTCGACTTTTGTAATCTTGAAACATATAGAATCACCCCCACAAAGAATTCCCTATAATATTCTAGTGAATTTTATTAATAGCAAGTTTAATGAAAACAAATTACTCAGTCTTATTAAATGTTAAAATAATTTTTTTCTTTGGGCTATAACAGTTGGTAAAATCATGCCGATTAGAACTACCACAATACCAAAAAACTGTAATATAGTTAACTTTTCATGTAATACAGCGACAGATGCAATAATTGCTACAGGTAATTCCATTGCACTTAAAATAGATGAAAGCCCACCACCTACCTTTGGACCTGCAATAGAGAATAATAAAATCGGCAAAATAATTCCAAATAATCCTAAAATTGACCCAAATATCCACAAATTAGTATTTACCAACGTGCCATTCCATAGAATTTCAGGTGTTAAAAAAAGGCTTATTAAAATCATTGCAACAAATGACATAAGTAACGTACGGGAAATTGTTGAAATACTTTCCACCTTTCTTGAATTGATTTGAATAAATATTGCAAAGCTTAATGCTGCTAACAAGCCATAAACCCATCCTTGCCAAGCGATGGATGATAAATCAGTATCAAGAATGCCCGCAGCTAAAATCGTTCCGGTAAATAAAATTCCAAGGGATACCGTTTCAGATTTACTAGGTAACCGTTTATGTAATATACAATCAATCAACATCCCAATCCATGTAAATTGAAAGAACAAAACAACTGCAAGCGAAGCTGTCAAATACTCTAATGCTTGCCCATAAATAATTCCAGTAGATGCAGTGAAAATACCTGCACAAGTAATCGTTAGGAGACCAGTTTTATTTAAGCGCGGTAATGTTCTTTGTGTAATTAGAAACAATATAAGAGTTAATAAAAACCCAAACATATATTGGCTCGTTACTGCTTCTCCAGAGGTAAATCCATTTGCCATGGCTACCTTAATAATTGTTGATAATATCCCATAGCTACTTGATGCAATCACGATAAGTAGAGGATATAATAGTTGATTTTTCATGATGTATAAACCACATTTCTATCTATTTTATATTAACCGTATGATAAAACAGTTTAACAAAAAAATGTCCAATTCGACAGAAGTGTGAATCATTTAAACTCAAGAAGGAAAAGGAAATGCAAAACTAGAAGAATGTCTATAAAAAAAATTTGTAATTTTGCGAAAAATCAAATTTATATCATTTTATCCCATTTTAAATATAATATTTAATTAAATATAAAAAATGGTATTTTTATATAATTTTTAATGTTTAATTATCAAAAATATATGACGATAAAATTATAAAATAATAGTATGGTAATTATTGATTATATATCAAAATATTAATTAATAGGTATATTTACACTTGTTATTATTTTGTTTAGAAGGTAAAAAGTAATAAATGGTTAATGTAAAATGATAGGAGATGTGTAATGTGAATAAAAACGGAAGTGTATTAGAAGTAGATAAAGATAAAACGATTACACAAGAAGATAATCTAGTTCTTGAGGCGGCGGTACGGACTATTTTAGGGGAATTGGGCGAAGATATTACACGTGAAGGACTTTTAGAAACGCCTAAGCGTGTAGCTAAAATGTATCGTGAAGTTTTTCAAGGTATTGGAATAGAACCAGCAACTGCTTTAACGACAACATTTGCTGAAGAGTATGATGGGATCGTTACAGTAAAAGATATAACTTTCTATACGTTTTGCGAGCATCATATTATCCCGTTTTTCGGAAAAGCCCATATAGGATATATTCCAAATGGACGCGTAGTAGGTTTATCAAAATTTGCAAGATTAGTAGAATTAACATCTCAACGCCCTCAAGTACAAGAACGTATGACAACTCAAATTGCAACTGCAATCGAAAATGTTCTTCAACCAAAAGGTGTAATCGTAACTCTTGAAGCTGAACATTTATGTATGTGTGCAAGAGGTATAAAAAAACCAGGTACAAAAACAGTAACAACGATTAAAAGAGGTTTATTCGCTGAAGACGTTGCACTATGTGAGGAGTTTGCAAGAGCTGTCGCAAAAGACTAAAAAAGGGGGGAGTAGAATGCTATATTTATCTAGAAGAGTAGATTTTTCAGCAACCCATACATATAACAATCCACTATGGGATAAAGAAAAAAATAGAACTGTATTCGGTAAATGTAACAACCCGAATGGTCATGGTCACGATTACAAGCTAGAAGTAATGGTAAGAGGAAAACTTAACTTGTCTTCAGGAATGGTTGTAAACACAATAGACATCAAGAAAATTGTAAACAAATTAATCGATGAAGAATTTGATGGCAAATTTTTAGATAGAGAGCATCCTTATTTTATAGAAAATATCCCGACGACGGAAAATATTGTAAACTACATTTGGGAATCTCTAAAGTTAAAGTTTGAAGGCTGTGAACTTTACCGTTTACGTCTTTATGAAAATCATTATCTATCAGCTGAAAGGAAGTGTGATGAAATGACATATTTAACGAGACAATACCATTTCTCTGCGGCACATAGATTACACAGCATTCATTTATCGGATGAGGAAAATAAAAAACTATTTGGTAAATGTAATAATCCGAATGGTCATGGCCATAACTATTACGTTGATGTACAAGTAAAGGGTGAGCCTTCAAAAGAGACAGGGATGATTATAAATTTAGCTGACTTAGATGCTATTGTTGAACGCGAGATACTTGATAAGTTCGATCATATGCATCTTAATTTAGATACTGAGGAATTTAAGGAATTAAACCCAACGTCAGAAGTTGTCGCAATGGTCTTCTATAATTTATTAAAACCTCACATTCCGAATCTTCATAAAGTAGGAATTTGGGAAACAGAGAAAAATTATTTCGAATATTTAGGTGAGGGTGATTATGGTATTTAACAATAGTTTAGAAAATAAAAATATTGCAATAACTGGTGCAACAAAGGGGATTGGTAGAGCAACTGCCTCCCTTCTTTCTTCAATGGGTGCCAATTTATTAATCGGATCAAGAAATATTGAAGATTTAGAACAATTAGCAGCATCATTAATTACTACAGTAATTGCACACCAATTGAATGTTGAAGAAGAGAAATCAATTATTCAGTTTCTTAACGAAGGCTTATCGAAATTAGGAAAAATAGACGCTTTAGTTAATTGTGCAGGTTATGGTTCATTTAGCTCTTTCCTGGATTTGTCTACGGAAGAATTTGACCGTATGATTGCAGTTAATTTAAGAGGTTCCTTTTTAACTTCTAAGCATTTTGCAAAGCATATGGTGGAAAATGATGGAGGGCAAATTATTAATATTAACTCTATCGCTGGCTCAACAGTTCTTGAAGGAAATGCAGGGTATTCAGCATCGAAATTTGGCTTGCTCGGATTATCAAGAGTGATGCAATTAGAGTTAAGAAAGCAAGGGGTATATGTAACTTCTGTACTCCCTGGATCAATCAATACACCATTTTGGGACCATATCGATAATCATTCGGATAAAGCAAAAATGATTCCACAAGAGACAATCGCTAAACATATTGTTTCAATTTTATGCCAACCAGATGGCGCAGTAGTTGATGAAATTACTATTATGCCACCTTTAGGAATACTTTAAGTGGGGGAGTGGTATAGAAAATGAATCCACTTCTCAGCAGACTGCTAAGGGGAAAAGAAGCACAGAATGATCAGCAAACTCCTAAAATAATTACTACAATTGATTCTTTAGAACAACACCAAAGACTATCAATCGTTGGCTGGATTGCCAATAAGCTAGGGCAACTTATTGGTGTAGAGAATTGTAGTAGTGGCACGTTAATAATGGATACGTTAAATAAAGAGTTATTGAATTTAAATTTAGATAAACAAGAAGATTATCTTATTTATTTGGCTAATCAACTAGTCTCGTGGATTGAGAATGGGGAAGATGTTTATTTCAATATTACTATGTTGAAATTAGAGTCAACCTATCATAAGCACCTACTTGAACTATATGAAATCGTGAAATCAGATGAATCAATTTATTTTAATAAAAAAGCACTTAACGCAAAGGAAATTAGCGTAGAAGATGAAATATGGGAAGTTTATAGAGATGTAATTCATGCAGCAAGTCAAAGGAAGTTCCTTTTAATAAAAGAAGAAGAATTATCTTCATTTAAAGATGGACAAATTTTATGTGTAGAGCCTGTAATTGAAAAACAAGATATTCCGAGAGCTAGAAATAAAGTAAAGGAAGTATTGCAAAATCTAGGGCTACCAGCAAGTAAAGTAGCGAGCTATGTATTGCTCATTTCAGAAGGAATTACGAATGTGTTAAAACATGCTAAGGATGGTAGGTTACTTGTTGTAAAAACGCAACAGTCTTTAAACATAATTATTGAAGATAAAGGTCCGGGATTCCCTTTAAAAACTTTACCGTACTCAGTTTTAACTGAAGGTTATTCTACTAAAAAATCATTAGGACAAGGCTTTACATTAATGATGAAGCTATCAGATCGAATATTGCTAAACACTTCAAAAGTAGGTTCTACAATCGTTTTAGTATTTGAAAATGAAGTAGGTGAAAATGATGAAACAAATTAATTACATTTCAACTAGTCTTACATCTAAAACAATTCAAAAAACTATTCTTTCAAGTGTTTTACAAGAAGGTTTTTGGAGTAGATGGATCGCTCACGGTTTAAATAAAGAGGTAATTAATAAAAATAAGTCTTATTTTATAAATCTGGATGGGTGGATAAAGATTTTTCAAGATGAAGCACAAAATCTTATAACAAAGGCTAATAAATTTATAGAAAAAGAGGATTTTTTACAAGCTGAACAACATTATCGTTTAGCAAGTCTATACTTCAACTTAATTCAATGGATATTTCCTGAGTCAAATGAAGTTAAGGGAATGTGGTATGAGAAATGCTTAGAAGTATTTGAACAAGCAGATAGACTATCTGAAAATCAAATTATAAAGCAAAGTATAAAGGTGAAGGATAAAACTTTCATCGGAAGGGTGAGAAAACCTCAAAGGGATCCTTTAGGAGTCATTATTATTGTTAATCCGATTGATTCTAATAAAGAAGAATTATTCACATACGAGAATGACTTTGCAGAAGCTGGTTTTGCCGTAGTTAATTTTGATGGTCCTGGACAAGGAGAATCACTATTATTCAATAAGCATAAGGCAAATCAGGAGAGTTGGTCATCTTTCCTAGAGAACATAATTGACTTTTCAAACGATACATTTCCAGGAATACCAATACACTTATTTGGGACAAGCTCTGGTGGTGCATGGGCGATTGAAGCTGGTAAGCACCCGTTAGTATCGAAAATAGTCGCTGTTAGTCCACCACCTAAGGCAGACATTAAGATGCCAGATTATTTTAAGGAACGAATGCTTAATATGTTAGAAGACTTTGATAAGGGGTTTTTACCTGATCTTAAAGAATTACAATTAGTCGAAAACATTATTGTATTTCATGGTTTACAGGATGTAATGATAGAGGATCAAGATTTATACTATCTTTTTGATCAGCTTTCTTCTGAAAAACGACTTATTACTTATGAAGATGAAGGACACTGCTGCAATTTTAGATTACCAGAATTAAGACAAAGGGCGATGAACTGGTTTAAAGGGGAAAAAATCAATGAAGTTTAATGAATTTTCTAAAACGCTATTTGAACTGATCGATATGGAGCCAATTTTAGTATTAGAAACTACGAATTTTAAAGATGATTTAGAGGTTGACTCTCTTCAGTTGGTTAATTTAGTAATTGCGATAGCAGAGCACTATAATATTCCGTTTGAAACATTTATTCAAAATACTGACAAAATCCAAACTGTTGGAGGGCTTTTTAAAATAGTGGAAGGTGAGCATGATGATGAAACTAGTTGAACGAGTGTTTTCAAACTTAAATTTAAATACAACTTCCTTAACGACTTTAACAGATTCATATACTGTACGTGATTTAATAGAGCGTGTGAAAAAATATGAAACATTATTGACACCACTTAATCTTAAAGGAAAACGTGTAGCTTTACTTGTACCGATGATTGAAGAGTTTATACCATTAGTACATTCAATTAATCAATTAGGGGGAACCGTTATCCCTTTAAATTGGCAGTTTAGACAAGAGGATTTATCCAACGTGCTAAATTTAATTAATCCTCATGTTATTTTTTCGATTAACAAATATTCTGGCTTTGATTTCTCTAATTTTATGAAACAGTGGGCAAAGGAAAGAGGAGAACAAACTATATTATTTACTTCCACAAGTTCTGAAGAATGGGAATTTAGTATAGTGAATGGGGTTGAAAAATTGCTCGAAGTTGACCTTGAGAAAAGCTATATTTTTTGTACTTCAGGAAGTACAGGAACACCGAAAGGATTAGTTTTTAGCGACCACTCATTCGATTATTCCTTCAAACATATATCACAGTTTTTTGAAATTAAAAATACAGATTCAGTCTTAGTCTATACATCAACAAGTACGATATTTGGAGTACTTGCAATGAATATTGTGATTCGTGGAGGGGCACATGCTATTGTTCCGAATGAATTTGATTTATCAAAAATAATTAGTTTAATGGAACAAAAGAAATGTAACAAAATCGTTACTACGCCTTCAGTACTTAAGGCAATCTATTCGTATGCAAAACATTTAAATCCAAAAGTAATGGAGTGCATTGAATTAGTTTGTTTAATAGGAGAAAAGATTCCTAAAAACTTTACAGATACTTTCCCATTGTTGAAAAATGCTCGATTCAATTCGCAGTATGGAAGCTCAGAAACAGGCGCAATTGCAAACGCTAGCCTCCGTAATAGTGAAGAGCATGTATTGGTAGATGGTGCTGAAAGTAAAGTAGTAGATGGAGAGTTATATGTAAAAACAGGCGCTCTATTTACAGAATACTATAATAGCCCAACATTAACGAATGAAGCCTTTGAGGATGGCTGGTACAAGACAGGAGATTTAGTTGAGTTTTTAAACGAAACGACTTTTAAAATTGTGGGTAGAAAAAAGGATTTAATTAAAAAGGGCGGTCAACAAGTGATACCTAGCGAAGTAGAATTAGTTATTTCTACATTAGAAGGGGTAAAGAATGTGTGTGTGATAGGTGCTGATCATGATGTTTATGGTGAACAAGTGATAGCCTTTGTTGTTGCGAACGATTTAACATCCGCTGATATTCGCTCCCATTGTAAACAGAAAATCTCAGCTTACAAAATCCCTGATAAGATTGTATTTATTAAAGAAATGCCTATTAGACAGGGGAAAACTGATAAATTAGCTTTAAAATCTATGTTGAATTAATCGAGGGAAGACCAATGACAATACAAGAAAATAAAAGAGATAGAAAAAATACATTAAGGCGGCAATTCGTCATAAGAATGTTAATCGTTTTACTAATTATTTCAGGAATATCAATCGTATTTCAATACTACTACCTTGGAAATCAAATCGATAAAAATGTGGAGAGAGAAGCAATAAAAATCGCTCATAGTATTGAGCAAGGTATTGCTGAGACAAACACTGCTTCTAGAGCAATTGAAAATCAATTAGATTTAAGATTAAAAGTAATTGCCCAACGAATCAGTGACCGTTTAGGAAATAAAACAGTAAATGAAATTACAAATGAAGAGTTACAAGCCATTAGTAAAGAATTTGATATTGCAGGAATCACTATTTTTGCACAACAAGAAGACGATATTGTAGGAGTAAAATCAACAGCTCCAAGTGATATTGGTTTTAGTTTTAAAGAGGTTTTAGGTGATGACAACGAGGCGTTTATCGGCATTAGTAATCTATTGAATGGTAGAGAGATTATTAAAGGAACAGAAAGCTATGTAGACCAAAATACGATTATTTTATATACGACTCAATCTGGTTCAAACCAAGAAAACCCTTCATTTTATAAATACGCTTACTATCATGTGGAAGGTCAAAATTATGTCATTAATCCCTATATAGAAGCAAATGAAGTATATCAGTTTACACAAGAAGTTGGACCGAATACTTGGATTGAAAAAGTATTAAATACAAACCCATTTGCATTAGAGGTAGCTGTTTTAGATCCTCGTGTATATGTCGATCCTTCATTGGCTGAAAAGATGTACCCTCCATTAGAAAAAATTGTGTATGGAGAGTTTGAATTATCGAGTAGTAAAGATGAAAAAATTTTAGTTTCAATGGCCGAAAATCCTAAAGAGGTAGGATATGTTACAGAAGAGGATTCTAAAAAAATCTATAAAATGTTTATCCCAATGAGTAATGGGGAAGTAATTTTTGTTGCTTTAGATTATAGTACAATCAGTTTACCTTTCAAAAACATCTCTACATTTTTACTAATAACTAGCTTTATTTCTTTATTAGCGATGTTTATATTAACAACTCGATTCTTTAATTCAATCTATAAAAATATTCAAGTAATCATTGCACAAATTAAGCAACTAGAATTAGGTGACTTTACTGCTCGCAGTGAAGTAAAGGTAAAAGGTGAATTAGCAGATCTTTCTGCAAGCACAAACCATATGACAGAAACCTTAAATAAAGTATTAAGAGAAACAACAAAGGTAGCTTCTAAAGTTCAAAAAATGTCTTTAGATTTGAAAGAAGAAGCAGATGAATCCGTTGAAAAAGTTTATGATTTATCAATTGATTTAACTTCAAATGCTCGTGAAGATGCCTATGAGATTTCCGATTTCTTAGAGTTATTAGAAGAAAAGATTAAGAGTTTACCAAATAAAGAAGATATAGATCGCATTTTATCTAGAATCGAGGAAATTCGACTAATTTCAGATAAGCGCTCTGAATCTACAACTGATATAACGATTACATTATCTGATTTACTGAAGTCATTACAAAATCAATCCGATGAACTTTCGGAGATTTCCGGTAAATTATTTGAGAACATGTATAAGTTTAAATTATAAAAGGAGAACAGCCTATGAGTTTGACAGTGGATCGTGTTGTTGATGGTAAAAAACAAATCTTTAAGTTAAAAGGAATACTTGATTTTTCAACTGTTGATTCCTTTGATGTTGATAGCCATTCCTTCGAAATGATTGAAGAATTTGAAGTTGATTTTTCTGAATTAGAATTCATCGATTCTACTGGCATTGGTGCGATACTATCCATTCTTCATAAAGCAAGTAGTTTAAATGCAGATGTTCAATTTAGTGGAATGTCTCTTGAAACGATTGACTTATTTGAAACAATTGGAGTCTTTGATATTAAGAAATCTCTATTTGGCGGGGTGTAGGTTTTGTATAAACGTGGACTGATACAATCACATAATACAGAAATACAAAAGGTGCTCGAGCGCGAGATTAATTTAGCAAGGAATATTCAAATGAAGTTATTGAATGGTGAAAGGCCAAAATTGGAACATGATGAAGTTTCCGGTATTTCAATTCCCGCAAGACTTATTGGAGGAGATTATTTTGATTTTTATCTTCTTCCAAACGGGAAGCTACGAATTGTTATTGGTGATGTAATGGGTAAAGGAATACCTGCAGCAATGTTGATGATTTTAACAAGAGGTGCTTTCCGAACTGCAGCAGAGTCTACTAAAGGACCTGGTGAAACTTTAACAGCAATGAATAAAGCGATTTATAAAGACTTAAGAACACTTAATTCATTCGTAACGGTATTTTGTGCCGATTGGGATCCAGCCACTGGTATATTTACTTATGCCAGTGCTGGCCATTCATTACCGATAATTACATCAGAGAGTGAGGAAAAAATAGATTTACCAACTGTAAAAGGGGTTATGATCGGTGGTTTATCTAACCAAGTTTATAAAGAAGAATATGTTTCCTTATCAGGAGGTGATCTAATCTTTATTTATACTGATGGAATAGTAGAAGCGGTAAATAAAGATGGAGAAATGTATAAAGTAGAACGATTAGAAAATGAGTTAAAAAATATTGCATTGAAAAGTGCGCAAGAAGTTGAGAATTATATTATTGATTGTATTCATCACTTTACTGAAGGTATGCCCCAAAAGGATGACATTACAATGGTTATTCTAAAAGTTGGTAAAGAAAGTACTGATATATCGAGTTATAATGCCCCGCTAGTTTAAGTATCCTGAAAGGAGGATTTTAATGGGAGAAACGATTACTACTAAAGGGAAAACAGTAAAAGAAGCTTTAGATTTAGCCTTAACTATTTTAAATAAAGAGCAATCAGAAGTTGATATTGAAGTATTAAAGCAAGAGGAAAAAGGATTTCTTGGCCTTATGTCAAAACCTGCAGTTGTAAAAGTTACGGTGAAACAATCTGAAAGTAAAGAAGTAGAAGTGACAGAATCTATTAACAATGTTCTCCCTTCAAATGAAATAAATGAATTTCTAGATTCCTCCCTCCTTGAAGAGAATGAGACTGAAATACGAAATATAGATTTAGAAGGTAAGGCATGGGTAATAGATGGAAAAGTGTATTGTAAGGATACTAAAGATAAATATCCATTAATTGAACCTACGAAAGATGTTAAAGTTTATAAAAATGGGGAATTGATTCATTCAACACAGGTTATTAGTCAAACGGACTTAATTAAAGTTGAAACGATAAATACTGAGATACCGACTACTTGGGATATTAAAGTAAAACCTAGTATGCTTGAAGCCTATTTAGTTGTCAAAGCAGGAGAAAGAGTTAGCCGTGTATTGAAAGATCAACAACCTAGCAATTATATTCGTCTTGTAGTAGAGGAAGTACGCACACCAATTGAGATAAATACAAAAGAAGTGTATGAAAAACTTGAACAATTACAAATTACACACGGTATTGATTATGAGGCAATTTCGTTAGCATGTGCAGAGGCTAAAGATGGCGAGTTTTTAATTGCGAAAGGAGTTCCTCCGACAGTTGGAGAGAATGGGAAATTCAATTTTATTAATAACTTAGAAGTAAAAAGGCAAATGAAAGAACGATTAGATGGGACCATTGATTTTAGAGAAATTGAAGGTTTCCCTTCAGTTGAATATGGACAAATTATCGGAGAAGTACTGCCTCCAATTGAAGGAAAGCCAGGTATAAATATAAAAGGTGAAGTTATTTTACCTGATCCAGTATATCCTCTTGAATTAAAAGCAGGATCTGGAGTGCTTATAGTGGACGAAAAAAAGGTAGTAGCAATTGTATCAGGTCATCCCGAAGTAAATATAAGCAAGCAATATACGACAATTTCCGTGACTCCTAAATTAATCATTAATAAGGATGTAATAATGGAGACAGGTAATATACGTTATGTAGGTGCAGTTGAAATTAATGGTTCTGTACAAGATGGTATGTCTGTTGAAGCAAAAGGGAATATTTTTGTGACAGGTAACACATATAGAGCGGAAGTACTTTCAGAAAAATCAATTATTATTAGAAATAATGTAATAGGAAGTCATTTAATAGCAGGGAACCGTACTGAAATTAAAATTGAACTTTCCAATCTATTAATGGAACTTGAAAATCAACTTAATAAAATGAAAGCTGCCATTAAGCAGCTAACGCAAATTCAAGCGTTTAAAGTAAATTCTATTGATGTAACTGGACTTGGCCCACTAGTGAAAATTCTTTGTGATAGTAAATTTAAAGAATTTCCACCACTAGTTAAAGAGATAATAAATAAAATTCGAGATCATTCTTCCATGCTTGAAACAAATTGGACTGATTTTGCTGAACGACTTCAGAGAGATTTTATTTCGATACACACGTCAGATTTAAAATCAGAAGAAGACTTATCTGACATTGCAAGTTTCGCAGAGTCTCTATATAAATCAGTTAACGATGAGGAAGATTTTGAGAATATATCCATAAGAGCGAAGTTTGTACAAAATAGTGAATTGTATTCAAGTGGTGATATTATTATTCTAGGTCATGGAGTGTACAGCTCGGCTATTTTTTTCTAGAAAAAATGTTATTATTGATGGTTTTGTACGCGGTGGAGAAATATATGCAGAAGAATATGTATATATAGATGAGATTGACCATCGTGGTGGAACACAAGTAAAAGTTGCTGTTTCAAAAACTGGTACAATTAAAATCAATAAAGCTTCAGAAAATACAACAATTCAGGTTGGTGGACAGGTACAAACGTTATTTAAAAGAGCGAGAAACATTGAAGCTAGATTAGATGAAATAGGTAGGATCATGATTACGAGGGAGGAATAAAATGTTCGAATTTAGTATAAGAAATGTAGATCATAAAGTAATTGTCAAGCTAGAGGGAGATTTAGATATTGAAGCTACTGAAATTATTGAAAATGATTTAACAAATGCATTACAAAACTGTACAAATGAAATTGAACTAGATTTCTTCAATATCGATTTTGTTGATTCTTCTGGTATTGGTATACTTATTTCATTAATTAATCAATTAAAAGAAAAAAATCTTAAACCACTTATTACAAACCTAAAAGAAGATGTAAAGTTGGTATTCGAATTGTTGCAGTTAGATGAAATCATTGGGAAAGAAGTTTTGATATTAAAGTAAATAGAATTGTTAGAATTTTGAAGTCAGTACTTTTCGAAAATTGAAAATACAATTCAGAAAATTAATTCTGAGTTGTATTTTTTTGCCTCCACTCCAAATTTGAAGCCGCTTGTAATTTTATAAAAAAGAGGAATCAATACTTTTAAATGGTTCTTAAGGTCTTGTCTAGTTGTAAAATATTCGGTTTTGTCTAAAATTAGGGTCTATATAACTATCTGAATAGTATAAAACTTTAATTTTATACTATTTTTATGATAATCTTAGAGGAGCAACTATTCGGAGGTTGGACAATCCATGGATCAGTCAAATAAAGATTTCGTATTAGTTTACGGAGATGCTTTTGTTGATTATATAGCGAATGATATAACGAATACATCATTTACAACTTATTTAGGTGGTGCAACAGTAAATGTTGCTGCGGGAATAAGTAGAATTGGTGCTCCATCTGCTTTAGTGACAATTACTGGTGATGACGAAACATCTCAATTTGTCCGGGCAGAGCTAGATAAAGAAGGGGTTAATCTTGATTATGCAATATTCACGCCTGCTAAAAGAGTGAGCGGTGTCTACGTTCATCTAACACAGGATTGTGAAAGAATTTTTAAAGATTATGTAGATGAAACTCCGGATTTACAAGTATTACCGGAACAATTGAATGAAGAAGCGTTTAAAAAGGCTTCCGTTTTTAATGTTTGTTCTGGAACAATGTTTCATCCAACAGCCCTTGCAACAACAAGAAAAGGAATCGAAATGGCAAAAGATAAAGGTACAATCATTGCCATTGATGCCAATATTCGACCTTTACGCTGGGAAAGTGAAAAAATTTGCCGAGATACCATTACTTCCTTTTTCGAGGATGCACACATTTTAAAATTGACTGATGAAGAGCTCTATTTTTTAACAGAAAAAGATAACTTAAAAGATGGAATAGAAGTGATTAATCAATATTTAGTTCCAATTGTTTTAATTACAGTGGGAGCAGATGGAGCGTATGCGGTACTTAATGGGGAAATATTCCACATTCCAACAGAAAAAGTTGAAGCAGTTGATACAACTGGTGCTGGCGATGCATTTATGGCCGGAGTTTTACGCTTTGTCCATTTCAATGGATTACCTACATCTTCTGATGAATTAGTTAAATGCGTTACCTTTGGTAATAAATTAGGTGCCTTTGCCGCTACTAAACCAGGTGCTTTAACAGCACTTCCACATTATGATGAAATAATAGATTGGTTGTAAAACCTTTATATAGAAATGTAAATAGTAATGGTGAATCTAATTAACAGATTTACCATTACTATTTTTTAAACTTACATATAAAGAGCCATTTTCTAATATTTGAGCATAAAAAACGTCTTCAATATTTTTTATTTTTTTCTTTCTAAGCTTACTCATTACCCAATCTTCAGTTAAATCTAATTCTAATAGGTTTTCAGAAAGAATTTTACCATTCGCAATAATTTCAGTTGGTACGAATGGAGGAATTGTTATATCTGCTTTTACATCTGGTTTTGTAGCAGGACTGTGGGCAGGTTTTTTTATAACACTTAATTCCCCATTTGTTTCAAAAATCGCATAATGAACTTCATCAACAGAGAAAATACCTTGTTCTCTTAATAACATCGTAAGCTCATCTGTATGAAGCCTAGATTTTTTTAATGCTTGATTCATAATTACGCCATTTTTAATTAAAATCATAGGTTTATCATCAATTAATACCCTTGCTTTTGTTGAATGTAAAGTTAAATAACTAACTGCTAACGTTAAAACTGTCCACCATACAAGCCCAATTAAGCCATCCACAAAAACCCCATCAGCCTTCGAAGAAATTTCAGCGGCAATAGAACCAAAGGTAATCCCTGTTACATAATGGAAAAATGTAAATTGACTAACTTGTTTTTTACCTATAATTCTTGCCAATATTAAAATAGTAGTAAAGGCGATTGTTGTACGAAGAATCATCTCAAAAATGTTTATACCCGTAAATGCTTCCATTTCAGAAACTCCTTTCGTTCCTTATACTAGGATGAACGGAAATGGGACGCTATATGCAATAGAAAGAAAAAAGACTATTTCCGTATTTACGAAAACAGTCTTATTATTATCGTTCAGGACTTAAAATGGAATGAATAAGATGTGGATTGCTAACGAATCCTTCTTTTATCGTAACTTCATGCATTTTGTTTGCAAAAGAAAATTTAAAAATTCCATTATCAAAATCTGTCCCAATTTCTTTAAAGAAAATTCCTTCTAATGCTTCAGATTTAGGGCATGTAAAGACAATTTTATAGTTTTCAACATCTCTAATGACATAGGCGCGAACACCTTTTTCGTATATACTATATGCTTCATCTTCTGCTGGACGATTTACAGAAACTATATGGAAATCAACGAAAGGTACTTCTTTCAATAAAACGTTTAAGAAAGAACCCTTTGTTATTTCTTCCCACCTACTTTGTGCACTTTGGCCGACAATAATTTGTGTAATATTATTTTCTTGTGCTACCTCTGCAATTACTTTCTGAATAGGACGTTTTTCATTATCACGGATAATAAATTTTTCAACTTCAAGTTCTTCTGCTAATTGAGCCCATTTTTCAATATATCCGGATTTTTCCGCATCAAATGTATCCACCGGCTTTGTATCAACTGTTAATATATAAAGTGGGCAATCTAGCAATGTCGCAAGCTTATGTCCACGACGAATAAGACGTTCACCGTTAAGTCCATAATATACACAAACTAAAATACTCTCATCCGTTATTTTCACATGCTTCATGATCGTTTGCTCCTCTTAAAATTAGTCCAGTATAAAAATATATCATAATATTTTTTAGAAAATAAAAGTATAAATAAGCAGAAGTGAATGTGTATTAAGTGCATCTATGACATTTCTATTGTATACTGAAATTGTAATATTTAATGTATTTTTAGTAAAATATTATTAATTTGTAATAAATTACTTATTTTTATAAGGTGGTTTGAAATAAATGATTTCCCTATATGACACAATATTATGAAGAGAGCATACTGGGAAGTCAAGTAAATATAAAGATAGAGTTAGGAGGTTTTAGCTTGTGACGCTTGATTTTGCCATTATTATACTTCCTTTTTTTATGGCAGCACTTATGCTTATTTTTTATAGGCGACTGAAAAAGAAATATATTGGTTGGATAGTGCTAACTATACCGCTTATTTTATTTACTGTATTAACTACATATATCCCTCGTATTGTTAACGGTCAAACGATTTCAAATACTTATGAGTGGATTCCCTCTTTTAATATAAATTTCACAACTTATATTGATGGTTTAAGCTTAATATTAGGCTTACTCATCACTGGTGTAGGAAGTTTAGTCATCTTATACTCCATTTTTTATTTATCAATTAAAGAATCTTTGCATCATTTTTATTTCTACTTGCTATTATTCATGGGTGCAATGCTTGGTCTTGTCTTTTCAGATCATTTAATGGTTTTATATGCATTTTGGGAATTAACAAGTGTCTCATCGTTTCTATTGATTGCATTTTGGCATCATCGAAAGGCGTCACGAGCTGGCGCACGAAAGTCAATGACCATTACGATTTCAGGCGGCATTGCAATGCTAATTGGTTTTTTAATGTTATATCAGATGGCTGGTACATTTAGTATTCGTGAAATTATTGCAAATGTTGACGTAATTAGCGAACATTCATTGTTTGTTCCGTCACTCATACTAGTTCTTTTCGGTGCATTTACAAAATCTGCACAATTCCCGTTTCATATTTGGCTGCCAGATGCAATGGAGGCGCCGACACCCGTTAGTGCATATTTACACTCTGCCACAATGGTAAAGGCAGGTATTTATTTAGTAGCTCGTTTTACACCTATCTTCGGTGGTGAATTACTATGGTTCTGGGCTGTAACAGGTGTTGGGTTGCTTACGCTATTCTGGGGATCTTTTAATGCTGTGCGTCAGGTGGATTTAAAAGCAATTTTAGCTTTTTCAACAGTAAGTCAGCTTGGTTTAATTATGAGCTTACTCGGTTTAGGCTCAGTTGCCATCTATTTAGGTTCTACGAAAGAAAGCATTATTTATACACAGGCCTCATTTGCTGCACTTTTCCATTTAATTAATCATTCAACATTTAAAGGTGCTCTTTTTATGATGGTTGGCATAGTCGATCATGAAATAGGAACACGGGATATAAGACGTTTAGGTGGGTTAATGTCATTCCTACCATTTACTTTTACAATTGCTTTAATTGGATGCTTTTCTATGGCTGGATTACCACCATTTAACGGATTTTTAAGTAAAGAAATGTTTTTCACTGCAATTTTAACAATTACAGAATTAAATATTTCCTCCATCCAAAGTATTGCAATGTACCTACCTATTATTGCCTGGGTTGCAAGCGTGTTTACGTTTGTATATTGCTTAATTATTGTAATCAAAACATTCTTCGGAAAAATTAAACCTGATATTCTTGAGAAAAAACCACATGAGCCGCCATTTGGAATGCTAGTTCCACCATTTATTCTTATTGGACTTGTTGTTGCCATTTTCTTCTTCCCGAATATTTTAGGTAGCTATATTTTAAAGCCTGCAATGTTAAGTATTTACCCAGCATATTCTTCTGCTGAAGACATTACGCCACATATTTCGGCTTGGCATGGAATAAATACAGAATTGCTGATGACGATAGGTGTTGTTATTGTTGGGATTATTTTATATTTCACGATGAAATATTGGAAAAAAATTTATCGGATTTTCCCTCAACAATGGACGTTTAACGCTATCTATGAAAGAGTTATTACTTCAAGTGAGAATATATCTGAAAATATTACAAAACGTTATATGAATGGTGATATAACCTATTACTTTATCTATATTTATATGTCTTTTATTGTGATAGTCACGGGCGCCTTTCTTTATATGGGGGCTTTTGCATGGAATCCATCGAAGGATGCTGTTGTTGAAAGTTATGAACTGTTATTAGTATTTGTGATGATTTTTGCTTCCGTTGCAATGATCTTTGTAAGTGGACGTATAACATTGGTGTTATTAAACGGGGTACTTGGTTATTCTGTCGCATTCCTATTTGTCATTTTCCGTGCGCCAGACTTAGCATTAACACAGCTTGTTGTGGAGTCAGTAACAACAGCGTTATTTTTACTTTGTTTTAAATATTTGCCCGACTTAACACCCGAAACTAGCACTAAGCGTTCTGTAATATCAAAGGGAGTATTATCAATTTTAGTAGGTACTACCGTTTCAGTAGTTGGTTTATCTGTCATCCACTACGATAAGTTTAAATCGATCTCAACCTATTTTGAGGATTCATATCATTTAGCTGGTGGAAAAAATATTGTTAATACAATTTTAGGAGATTTCCGTGCCTTTGATACGATGCTTGAAGTTGTCGTACTCTTTATTGCCGGCTTAGGAGTTTATACGCTCATTAAGTTGAAAGCGAGAAAGGAGGGGGCAGACAATGAAAATTAATGATGTGATTTTAAGAACAGTTGTTAAAGGTGTCGTGTTTATCATTTTAACTCTCGGAGTTTACTTATTTTTTTCAGGACATAATGCACCCGGTGGAGGATTTATTGGGGGACTTGTACTAGGTTCAGGGATTGTACTCCTTTATATAACATATGATCTTGAAACAGTTCATAAGAAAATGCCATTTGATTTTAAAAAAGTAGCTGCCTTTGGTGTGTTATTGGCAACTGGTTCAGCTATAGGGTCTCTCTATTTTGATGCTCCGTTTTTATCGCAGACGGATGGTTATTTTAATATTCCAATTCTAGGAGAAAAACATTTAACAACAGTAACTATTTTTGAAGCAGGCGTTGCATTGACTGTTATTGGAACGCTTGTAACGATTATTTTGAGCATAAGTGAGGATGAATAATATGGAATCTTTAATGGTTGTACTAGTTGGAATTCTCGTTTCAATTGGAACCTATTTAATCTTATCTCGGCATATTATTCGCGTAATTATAGGAACGGCTATTTTATCTCATGGGGTGCACTTACTAATTTTAACAGTAGGAGGACTTAAAACAGGTGGCGTTCCGTTATTAAGTCAATCGGATGGACCATTCACCGACGCATTGCCACAAGCTTTAATTTTAACTGCAATCGTTATAAGCTTTGCAACGACAGCTTTTCTTCTTGTGTTAGCTTATCGGACTTATAAAAAAAATGGTTCAGCAGATTTTCGTGAATTGAGAGGAATGTCTGATGAATAATTTACTTGTTTTGCCGATTATTATACCAATAATAACGGCAGTCATACTTGTGTTTTTACGTAGTCATTTAATACTACAGCGAATAATTAGCATTGTCACAATGGTATCAATATGTTCGATATCATTTCTGCTTTTAGAGCTTATACAAATAGAAGGTATTTTAAGGTTAGATTTTAGTGGATGGCTACCTCCATTTGGAATTCTTTTCGTTGCTGATTCCTTTTCGGTATTGCTAGTATTAACTGCTAGTATTGTAACGACTATTTGTTTAATTTATGCCTTTTCTACGATAGGGAAACGTCATGAACACATGTTTTTTTATCCGTTTGTGTTGTTTTTAATTGCAGGTGTAAATGGATCATTTCTAACAGGTGATATTTTTAACCTTTTTGTATGTTTTGAAGTAATGCTGTTAGCTTCTTATGTGTTAGTTGCACTGGGTGGAGAAAAGGTTCAACTACGCGAATCATTAAAATATGTTCTTATCAATGTAGTTGCATCATGGATGTTTTTAGTGGCGCTAGCATATTTATACGGCACTGTAAAAACATTAAATATGGCTCATATTGCAATGCGTGTTTCAGAGGTTGGCCAAGACCCATTATTAACAACTATATCGATATTATTTTTAGTTGTATTTAGTTTAAAAGCTGGTTTACTTTTATTCTTTTGGTTACCGGGCTCCTATAGTGTGCCACCAGCTGCTGTTCAAGCTTTGTTTGCAGCTTTGCTTACTAAGGTCGGAATTTATGCCCTTATCCGTTTGTTTACGTTAATGTTCCCATTACAACAAGAGATAACATCTACAATTATTGGCGTAATGGCAGGTATAACGATTATTGCAGGGTGTATGGGTGCATTGTCAGGAAGAGACGTTTATACAATTGCAACATATAATGTCATCATTGGTGTTGGATTTATATTAATTGGTCTTGCAATTGGTACTGAGACTGCGATTACAGGAGCTGTTTATTATTTAATCCATGACATGATTGCAAAGGCATTACTATTTTTACTTATTGGCATGATGATTTATTTGACTGGAGAAACAGTTGTTAAAAAAATAAGTGGATTAATCCGTAACTATCCGTTGTTTGGGTGGATATATTTTATCGTCATGTTAGCATTAGTGGGTATTCCACCGTTGAGCGGCTTTATTGGGAAAATTTTAATCGGACAAGGTGCAATAGAATCAGGGGCCTATATATTACTAGCAATTGGTTTTGGATCTAGCATTATCGTTTTATATTCTTTATTAAGAATTTTCCTAGCATCATTTTTTGGTGAAACAACGATTAGCTTTGAAGATCGAAAACCAATTCCAAAAGGGGCAATGATGTCATTTATTTTATTAGCTTTTTCAATTGTTTATATTGGTGTTGGTGGAGAGACTCTGTCAATTTATGTGAAGGATGCCGCAAGAACTTTAATTAATCCTTCTATTTATATAGATGCGATATTAAAGGGGTGAGTTACTTTGTTAGGTCAGTTTATTTTGAATCTATTCATTGCGCTTTTATGGTTGCTGCTAGTAGATGAGTCTATACCGCAAATTACAACATTTTTTACTGGATTTGTTGTAGGAATAGGGATTTTATATGTAATGCACCGTTTTTTTGGTACACGATTTTATTTAAGAAGAGTAATAAAAATTATCGATTTAATTTTATTGTTTATTAAAGAACTTATTATTTCTAGCCTTTCAGTAATGAAGAATATCCTTACCCCAAAGTTAGAAATTACCCCGGGTATCTTTACATATAAAACAAGTCTAAAGGGAGAGTGGGAAGTGACAACATTAGCACTTTTACTAACCCTTACACCTGGCTCAGTTGTGATGGAAGTTTCCGAGGAAGGGGATTTATTTTATATTCACGCAATGGATATTGAACAGTCAAAAGAAGAAGTTATTCGTTCAATAGGAAAATTTGAAAAAGCTATTTTGGAGGTGACACGTTAAATGAAAGAGGCAATTTTATTAGTTTCATTAACATTGTTCATGGTAGCCATCGCAATTCTTCTATATCGTGTCATTGTTGGTCCTTCGATGCCAGACCGTGCAATTGCTCTTGATACAATTGGAGTAAATTTGATTTCTGCAATTGCTATTGTTTCGATTATGTTGAAGACAAAAGCCTTTTTAGAAGCGATTTTAATATTAGGTATATTGGCGTTTATCGGAACAATTGCCTTTTCGAAATATATCGAGAGGGGCGTTATCGTTGAGCGTAAAGGAGATTCTTGAGTGGGTTGCAATATTGCTAATTTTACTAGGTTCAATTGTTAGTGTCATTAGTGCACTTGGTTTAATACGACTGCCTGATGTTTATACGAGATCCCACGCTGCATCAAAAAGCGCTACGTTAGCAGTTTTTTTAAGTTTGTTAGGAGCATTTATTTACTTTTGGTTCCATGATGGCTATGTAAGTATTCGATTAATTTTAGGGATTATATTTGTTTTCATTACTTCGCCTGTTGCGGGACATTTAATTTGTCGAGCCGCATATCGTTCTCAAGTTCCATTAGCAGACAGCTCTAGTGAAGATCAGTTAAAACCAGTGTTATTTAAGGGGGAGACGGAAATAATGAGCGTGGAAGAAAGCGATTATAAAGAAAAATAAAAAGTTATCCCCAATAAATGAAGAGGCTATTTCAGAAAATATCATTTCTAAATGGCTTCTTTTTTGAATTGTGGATAACTTTTTAAGGATTTTCTGGTCATAATCGTGGTGGACTTGTGGACAAATAGGTAGGTTGAGGATAAAGCTGTGGAGAAAGGCGATTAACTGAGAGGTATAAGAGGGAGCTGTGGATAATTTTTAAAAAGAAACTAATTGCGATAAGAGCAATTTGGGTCTATTTATTCCTACTTGAATGAAACAAAGCATGTTACTATTACTTAAAGATGGGCTTTAAATGTGTCCAACAACATAATGAATGAATCGGGCGAGTTGTTTTGAAAAAACTTTTAAAATTAATTTTTCTTATATTAGGGATCTATATTTTTTATATGTAAATAATCATTGGATTGTAACGACTGAACATGTTTATGAATCGGAAAAAGTACCCGAAAGCTTTGATGGATTTCGTATCACTCAAATTTCAGATTTACATGATGCCGTTTTTGGTAATAACCAAGAACATCTTGTGGAAAAGGTGAGGGAAACGGAGCCGAATGTAATTTTCATTACAGGTGATGTCATTGATAGTAATCGCTATAATCTTGAGCAAAGTTTAGTTGCGGTTCGTCAACTTGCGGAAATAGCAGAAATCTACTACGTAATTGGTAATCATGAAGTAGCCATTAATCAAGTCGATGAAATTTATGAAGCGATGCGACAAATTGGTGTACATGTCGTGCCGAATTCTTCAGTTATCTTGAATCATACAGAAGGGGACAGTATTTCTCTTATCGGTATTGAAGATCCATTAAATGGACATGAAACACAGGATATGCTTAACGAGGCAATGGCAAATGTAAATGAAGACAGGCTAAGAATTTTTTAGTACATCGACCAGAGCAATTTAACACCTACGTAGCAGATGGGATTGATCTTGTATTTTCTGGACATGCACATGGTGGACAAATTCGTATTCCAGGTTTAGGTGGACTAGTTGCACCTGGTCAAGGGTTTTTCCCAAAATATACAGCGGGTTTATATGAGGATGGCGCGACAATAATGAATGTTAGCAGAGGATTAGGAAATAGTGGCGTACCATATCGTATATCAATTTACCAGAGATTGTTGTAGTTGAGTTAAAAATACTATTTTTAAAGTAGAAGTGAAGGAAGGTCGACCAGCCTATTTTACTTGGATATCATATGGGTAAAGAAAATTGGATATCACTTGTCTTAGAAAAAATAGATTCAGAAGAAGTCGTTTATAACTTAATTGAGCAAAGCTATAATTTAACCAAGTAAATCGTGAAATTGTCTTCCGTAAAAGGGCTCTTTCCTAGAATAAGGAAAGTGCTTTTTTCATTAACCAGCTAATAGATTGTCAATAAAAATCTTTTAAATTAAAAATTACTTCATGCTATACTAAAAATGGACAACCCAAATAACCCTCCGAATCTAATTTGGAAGGTTTTTGTTGTATTAGAAAAAGTTGTTACTAAATAGTTTCTTGGAACGGTGTTTTTGTTTTTAACATCGCATAAACCCAGTGTAAAAGCTTATTAGCACAGGCGATAATAGCTACTCTGTATGGTTTGCCTTCTTCGCGTTTCAAGTCGTAGAAAGCTCTTAATCTCTTATTTCGTGCAATGGTTTCATCGGTTGTTTTCTTTTTACGGCTATCACGAATAGAGCAGCGAACTGCTGTATAAAGCATACGGCGAAGCCTAGCTGAGCCTCGTTTGGTAATATGATTTTTTGTACCTTTAAAAAGTCCTGATTCAAATACACTTGGATCAAGTCCTGCAAAGGCAACTAACTTTTTGGGATGACTAAACCGATCAATTTCTCCGATTTCAGAAATAATCGTTGCAGCGATTTTTTCACCTACACCGGGAATTGTTTGGAGTAGTTCATATTCTTCAAGTTGTACCGCTAACTTATCAATTTCATGCTCCAACGTAGAAAGTTGTTGGTGGTACGCTTGAAGTAAATCTATATACATATTTAGACTGACAAGAAGACTATGATAAAGAGTTGATTGAAATGGGTTGCGTTTGGCAGCTGCGATCAATTCCTCTGCTTTTTGATGGGCCCATTCTAATGAACGTGCCTTACAGTGCATGTTAATAAACTGAGTAATTTCTTCCACTCCAGTTTCTAAGACAGATTCTGAGGTAGGGAAGTTTTGTAATGTTTTTAATGAAATATCGGCATATAAACTCCCAAAAACCCCTTTGTATTCAGGGAATACTTGATCTAGTACGGCTTGGAATTGGAGATTAGTTTGAACCATAACTCCTGTCATATTTTCGTGCTGCCTTGTCAGATGCCGAAGGTTTAATAACTGAATACCACGCTTTTTCTGAGGTTCTAAATCCTCTTTGTAATACATTTCACCTAAGTGATAAGCATCAATCGCATCTGTTTTGGTTTTCCTTAAGCTAGAACTTTTCGCTCGGTAGGATACCAAAGGATTAACGACAATCACAATATACTCTTTTGATTCTAAAAACTGAACAACTGGTGCATGGTAGTGACCTGTTGATTCTAAAACCACTGGTGGTTTCATCCCTGTTTCACGTTCTAAATCTAGTAAATAAGAGTGTAACTCTTCTAGACCCTCTACCGTATGCTCAACCTTCACACTGTTTTTATAGGGCATTTTTTTATACAAGAACATTTGAACCTGACTTTCACCTTTTGCGACATCCAGACCTACAACTGGATTCATAAATTATCTCCTCCTAATGTAGTAATTGACCGGTAACCTCCATCTATCTTGTCATTCATATCTTCGCTTGTTATACGGGATCACTATGTCCCAACCAGCCTAATCATGTGTTAACAAGTAGAGGGCGAACAGTTTTGTGGTCGGGATCAAGTCCCAAGGGCCAGAACGTTCTACCCCGGCTACTATCAATCTATAAATAGAATAAAAAATAGTCAATCAGATTTCTCTGACTGACCTTATAATACGAAGGGTCATACCATATTGTTGAGTAACTCACTTAAAGAGGTAAATGGATATTTATGATTAGATTGAAAAGTGATTATGAAGAAGTATACTTATAAGTAACAAACGTTTTATTGAAGATGAAATGAATTACTTTAGTTAAGAAAAATGTATTAAAGTTAGGGGAATTAGATGGAAAAATTAACTTTATTATTATTTGGAGAAAATTTCCCTCCACATCGACATTTACATAAACTATCTAATAAATTTATTAACATTTTCCTTAAAGAACGTGAAAAAGAGCAATTTAGGGAATCGGATTATTATGAAGTTTTAATTGAAGAACGATACTTAGGAGATGAACAACGAGAATATTTATACACCCCAGTCATCCCTATACACAAAGACTTTTTACATCAAGTTGAATCCATATATGCAAATTTAAATGCTGAAATGATTCTTTGCTCAATACAACACGAACATCCTATCGTATATATAAATCAAATTGAATATGAAGGATATTGTTATTATGCGAAAAATTCTAATGAGAAAATTCTTTTTTTCGAGTCTGATATCGAACATTTAAAAAAGGCTTTCATTAGAATGCCAAAAGACGCAAACGTAGAACAAGTTATGGAAAATTGGTTAGTTAAATCCAAAATATTGTAAATAAATATACTTAAATTAACTGGGGATTTTTCAAAATAACTGAGAAACGATTTGCAGATTTAATTGGGCGCATTTCCTTAATAAGGAATGTGTCTTTTTCAATTTAAAGTAAAATTATGTAATAACAATAATAAGTAAATTGGATATTTATGTTAATAAGATAGAGAATATTAAGGTGTTTTCTTAAACTATCGAGCAGTTTTGATTACTAATAATAGCATTTAGGTAGTGAATTAATGGAATTTTATGCACCCCAGTATATTTTTTTCTTTTTCATTTTAGTAGGCTTAATTTTCATACCAGTATTTTTTTATGTAATTTATAGTTATAAGTTTAATTGGATTGGTTTAATATTTGTTTTATTGTCCACTGTTAGCTATTTGTTTATAGGTAAATATATGATGGATGCCGGTTCTTTTGCGGATGAACAACTTTCAACATTGGGTATAGGCTTCTTTGAATTAACGCTTTTGTCGTATCCGTATATTTTTATAGGATTATCTGTTTTATTAGGTAGTAAAGGGTTACGTAATAAGAGTTGAATTTTATTAAAATGAGGCGCATTCTAAATAAAAAAATTGTAAGGCTGTACCAAAAGTATGTATTCTAACCTTTGGTACAATTTGTACAATTACCTAAAGTAACTGATAAGGTGGCAACTGTTTTTTCGTAGAAACAGAGGAAATCTAAAGTCTTATGAAGTATTGTTTACAGAAGCATTTTTTTCATCTCTGCCAATAATTGTTCTGCAGATAACAGCTTTTCGCCGCCCCCTTGAACAAAGCTATCATTGCCTCCTCCTTTTCCGTTAATGAGGGGAAGAATTGCACCGGAGATCTCTTTCATGCTTTTTCCGATATTTCCTCCACGTGCAGCAATAAACTGAAGTTTATAACCGTTATCTGTTACGAGTAATGCAACCGTATCATTGTCTTGTGCAATAATTGCGCGGCCAAGTTTTTGTAATTCCTGTATTGTTCGTTCACTAAAAGTAGCTGCAATGATTCCATCCTCCTTATTTGTAGCAAGCTCCTTTGCTTCATACTCTAACAAAGAACTTTTAGCATCTTCCAAAGCTCTCTCAGTTGCTTTTACCTCATTTAATACTTTTCGTAAAGCATCGGCTGCACTCTCTTCTGGAACGCTTAATTGACGAGCGACATCGGATAATACATTTTTGCGCATAGCTAGTTGGCTTAAAATACGCTTACCACATACAAATGAAATACGAATGTTTTTCTTTATTTTTTCAGTCCCCATTATTTTAATAGCATTTACTTGTCCAGTTGAAGTTGGGTGAGTACCTCCACAACCGTTATAATCATACTCTGGGATAATAACTAAACGAATATCTTCCTCTACTGACACATCCTTTCGTAATGGGTAATTAATAAGCTCGTCCTTTGTTATCCATTTTGTCTCGATTGGACGATTTTCTAAAATAATTTCGTTTGCTCGTTGTTCTACAAGAGATAGTTGTTCATTTGTTATATAATCCGTATTTAAATCAATCGTAACAAGCTCGCTACCTAAATGAAAACTTACTGTAGCAAAGTCAAAAAGTTCAACAAATGCTGCAGTTAAAATGTGTTGACCACAATGTTGTTGCATATGATCAAAGCGACGTTCCCAATCTAAAACACCTACTATTTCATCTGTTAAAAAATTAATATCTCCTTCGATATAATGTCGAATTTCATCATCAACCTTTTCAACATCTATTACACGTAAATTATTAATAAAGCCTGTATCATGGGGTTGCCCGCCACCAGTTGGGTAAAAGGCAGTATTTGAAAGTACAACAAATGGGCGATTATTATCTATTCCAGTACGTATTACTTGTGCAGTAAATTGCTTTATCATGGCATCTTGATAATAAAGTAAGTTTCTCATCGTTTTCTCCTTTCGATTCTAAATAAATTACCAGATGTAAAACATTACTAACATTTTTACATAGAAGTTGCTTGCTGTCACGAAGCTAGCAAATTATAAATTTATTTCTTTTTTTCTGGAATAGTATTGTAAAATATCAAAGTGCGAAATCTGATAAATTTTTGAACATTTTTATGTTAAAATACTCTCTTTAAAGGAGAAATGTAATACTTAGGAGTGGTTTTAGTTGGAAAAATATATAATGATATGTGCCTATATCTTATGTGTTGTTGCGCTTTCAGCCTGTTCAAACGCTGAGACAAAGGTTGAAAATAATCGAGTGAAAATAGGCATTATGTTATCTGATGCCGGTTTAGGAAATCAATCGTTTTCTGATTTAGGATTCGCTGGTCTTGAAAAAGCTCGCGATGAATTAGGTATTTCCTTTGATTATCGTGAATGCAAGATACAAAGACTTATGAACAAGGTCTTGAAGAGTTAGTTAAAGAAGGAAATGATTTAATTATAGGGCTTGGTTTTGCTATTCAAGAAGCAATGGAAACTGTAGCAGCAAAATATCCAGAGACATCATTTTTAATTATCGATTCGCAATCGGATTTACCGAATATTTATAACATCACTTTTAAAGAAGATGAAGGGTCTTTTTTAATTGGCGTTATAGCAGGGATGAAAACGAAAAGTAATGTAGTAGGATTTGTTGGAGGAGAAGATACACCTACTATACATAAATTCGAACAAGGATTTATTAATGGGGTTAAAACCGTCAATCCTAATGCCCAAATAATATCAAGGTATGCAGGAACTTTTGGCGACGATAAATTAGGTGGAAAAATTGCTAAAGAGATGATAGTTACGGGTGTAGATTATATTTATCCTGCTGCTGGTTTTACTGGTGTTGGGGTTTTACTTGAATCTCAACGGGCTGGAACTTATTCATTTGGAGTAGATAACGATCAGTTTTATCTAGCTGAGAAATCAGTTGTGTCATCAATGGTAAAGCAAGTCGATGTCGCAATTTATGATACCGTTAAAGAGCTTATTGAAATTGGATCGATTTCAGAAAAAAATAAAGTACTCGGATTATAAGAAAACGGGGTAGCTATTGCTCCGATACGAGTAATTAAACTTTCAAAAGCTGAGCAAAACAGATTGGATCAGTACATAGAAAAAATTTCAAACGGGTCAATTCCTACACTAGAATAAGAGGAGGAAAGAAAATGAAATTAAAACATAAAATATTACTTCTATCCATAGCTCCTCTCTCACTTTCTGCATGTATCATTGGATTTAATATAAGCCAATTAATAACTTTAAAATCCTCAACAGAGGAAATTGTAAATGCACTTGTTACTGTTGAAGAATTAAATAGTGCTTCTAAAAGCCTTCAAAAATCTTTAAGTGTATATGCTCTAAATGTATCTGAAAGCAATAAAAATGATATTAAACAAGATTTAAATGCAATTCAAAATATTCATGAGCAATTAACATCTACTTTAACTACTAATGAGCAACTATCATATGCAGAAAAAATTACACAGAAATATGATGAATTATTTACGCTATCTACCAAAGCAATTAATGAAAACAACCAGGCAGAAATAAAAAGGCAGTCTCTAAGGACTAAGGGTTTAATTAATGATGTTATTGAGTTGAAAAGGAATATTTCCTCTCAATATGCAAATAAACAAGCTGAACTGCAACAGAATATTGATGGGATTGCCTTCATTTCAATTATTTTAGCTGCCATTCTTTTAGTAGGAAGTATTATTTTCGTATACTATGTTACAAATCGTATTTCTAAAAGAATTAGCAAAGTAACACAAAATGCGAAAGAAATTGCCAATGGAAATTTGGCAATTAATCTTGAAGAAGTTACGTCAAAAGATGAAATTGAATCTTTACAAGATTCATTTAAGCATATGACTATAAAATTACGAGAAATCCTATCACATGTATATGATAGTTCAAGTCAAGTAGCGGCTTCAGCAGAGCAGTTAATGGCGGGTGCTGAAGAGACAATGAAAGGTGCAGAAGTAATCTCAGCATCAATTCAACAAGTATCAAATGGGGCAAAAAAGCAGGCAATCATGTCGGAGGAATCTGCTCATTCTGCCAAACAAAGTATACTCGCTGTAAATGAAATAACTGAAAATGCAAATTTAGCACAAAGCCTTTCAATTTCTACAAGCGACAAAACAAAACAAGGGTCAAATTATGTGAAAGAAACAGTATCGCAAATGCAAAGAATTAATGAATCGGTGAGAGAGACAGATGCTGCCTTAATTAAGTTAAACAACCAAACAAAAGAAATTGTACAAGTTCTAAATCAAATAACGGCAGTAGCAGACCAAACGAATTTACTTTCATTAAATGCAGCGATTGAGGCCGGAAGAGCTGGAGAAGCAGGAAAAGGATTCGCAGTAGTAGCCGATGAGGTTCGAAAGCTAGCAGATCAAACAAGAAATTTAGTTTCTGATATTACTGAAGTAGCTACTCAAATCGAAATTGATACAGAGGAGACAGTTCACTCTATTAATGATGTAAAAGAACGTGTAAATACAGGTTTGGTAATTGCCTCTGATACACAAACTACATTTGAAGAAATACTTACAGCAGTCGAACAAGTAAATGCTCAAGTAAGCAATATAACTACAGTTTCAAATAATATTGAAGCAGAGGTATCGAGAGTATCCGCACATGCCAATGAAATGTTGAACTTATCAAAAGCTACGTCAGATAACTCGAATTCCGTTGCAGCAACTTCAGAAGAGCAACTAGCATCGATGGAGGAAATTACGAGCGCGGCAGATTCATTAGCAAATCTTGCAGAAGAATTACAAAAAAGGGTATCTAAATTTACATTTTAATAAAACTATGTGTATGATAAATGTTGAATAAAGAGGATTCTTTAAAGTACTATAAAAGGGGTTTGTTTATGGAAATTACACAATTTTTGATTGAAGAAATAAAAGATCCAACAAATATTATTGAAGGTAAACGTTATGAGTTTTTATTAGACGTTGAAGTAGATGAAGAAGATGAGTTGTATTCTGAAGCAGGAATAGAAATCAGAGTTTTAATCGGACAAAAAAATGATGGTGAGACATATATTTTAAATTATTTTATCGTTGATAAAACAGAAAATGAATATTTAGACTTTGCCCTTGAGGACGATGAAGAGGCGATGATTTTAGCGTTCTGTCGTGAACAATTATTAAAAAATGAATTGTAAATAACGAAATAAATAACCCAGCTACCGATAAGGGAGCTGGGTTATTTCACGTATAAGGGAGCTTTCTCGCTATGTCTATAGCAAGATTATAGCTCAAAGCAATCATACTTTATTTAATAGAAAAAAAGGGAGAATTTACAATCTCTTAATATAAACTTTATTGTATCTTAAAATATTTTCAAGATTTATAAATTATGTTAAAAAAATTGGTCATGAGTACTCATAATTCTTTTATTTAGCTCGTATAATTTTCAGATTATTTAAATATCCTATTTATTTTTATATAACTTTTAGAAAGTTGCTGTTATAATACTGTTATAATTATCGTTTTCTGTATTAATACAGAATTTAGTGTAACATAGCTTTGTCAGTTTTATGTAAGGGGTACTTATTTAGTATAGTAAAGGGGATGGGAATATGACAATTTTAAAGGGGTTAAAAATTCTTGATTTTACTTCAGTACTACCTGGTTCATTAACGACAATGATGTTTGCTGATTATGGAGCGGAAGTAATTCATATAGAATCTTCGCGTCGAGTAGATTTAATGAGAATTATGCCGCCATATGATGAGCAGAAGGAGTCTTATATTCATCAATATTTAAACCGTTCAAAGAAATCGTTTACTTTAAATTTAAAGGAGCCTGAAGCGGTAGAAATTGTGAAAAACTTCATTCACGAATATGACATCATAGTGGAAGGGTTTCGTCCAGGGGTAATGAAGCGTTTAGGGTTGGATTATGAATCTTTGAAAGAAGTAAACCCAAGGCTTATTTATTGTTCCATCACAGGGTATGGGCAAACCGGTCCATATCGAGATCGACCGGGACATGATAACAATTACCTTTCTATCGCAGGTGTACTCGACCATTCGAGATTAAAAGGGAAAAAACCCGTTGCAATGGGGATTCAAATTGCGGATATAGCTGGAGGAACATTGCATGCAGCGGTAGGGGTGCTAGCTGCAGCTTTGCATAGAGAGAAGACTGGTCAAGGAAAGTATATTGATGTCTCTATGACAGATGCCGTTTTTACAATGAATGCTTTATATGGGCCTGCTTTTCTAGGAAGTGGACATAAAGCTCAACCAGAAGAAGAAATACTAAATGGTGGTACGTTTTATGACTATTATAAAACAAAGGATGGGCGCTATTTCTCGGTAGGAAGCCTAGAGCCACAATTCCGTAAATTGCTTTGTGAGGCGTTAGAAATTCCCGAATTAATTCAAAGTACTTTTAACGATTCATCATATACACAAAAACGTTTTAAAGAAGCGATTAAAGACGCATTTTTATCGAAAAACTTTGATGAATGGCTCGAAATTTTTAATGATGATTTTCATGGTTGTGTAGAGCCTGTTTTAACTTTTGATGAGGCGTGTGAGCATCCACAAATACAGGCACGTAATATGTTAGTGGAAGTACCAGATCATGATGGTAAACTACAAAAGCAAATGGGGGCAGCTATTAAGTTTGACCAATTTGAGCCAGCCTATAAATTTGTTGGAGCAAAACTTGGACAACATACTGAGGAGTTGTTGTTAGAGCAAGGCTACTCAAAAGAACAGATAGCAGTGTTAACAGAAAAAGGGGTTTTACAATAAATAATGTTAGAGGGACGTCTCATAAGGGAGTGTGAGGCGTCCCTTTTATACTGATGGGGAGCAACAGCTACAAAATATTAATAATGATTTTCAAAAATTGCTGTTACAGAAATTTAAATTCAAAACTTTGAAGATAGAACCTTTAATTAATTCTTCACATATACAGAGACAAAATCTCTTAAATTATTAAAGTGATCGTCTACTTTAAAATATTTTTTATAAATCTCCATCAATTTTTCAAATAACTCATATTGCTCAGTTGCAAACAGCGATTTTAATATATTACATACATGGGTTGATGTCATATTTGCAATCTCATAATAAGGACTTTTCTCATCACGATACTGCTCTAGCCAAACTTCAATTGATTGTAAAACATATTGGGGAGAATTATGAACGATATATGCAATATCTCGCTGTACAGTAGCTTCTATTCGATGAAGTAAATCTTTATCAAACTGTTGTGCATTAAAATATTCATAAATGCTCGTACAGGATGCAATTTCGTGATGTTTAAGTAAATGAATAACTTCTATAAAATTTTTGCTTTCAACAAGTGCATTAATGAGTATGTAAAAAATCTGCTCTAAATAGTTTTTATCGTATCTTTTTACAAGAGTATTTGGTTCAGGCTTTAAATTCGGCAACACATCACTATATTCTAATAATAGTTCGATTGCATGGTTAATTAATCGATCATTTTGAATTAATTGTTTTCCATATTCAATTATTTTTTCATTATCATTTTGTGTTGAAGTAGTAATTGCTAAAATATATGTTAAAAGGGTATGTTCCTTTTCTGATAAAGCCCATCTTCCTTTTTCCCAAGATATAATAATGTCTTCAATCAAGGCATTTAATTTCCGGAAATGTCTTTTACCACCATTAAAATGCGAAATGAGATTTAATAAGTGAAGCTCTTTTAACTGGTAGGAACGAATATTTTCATTGTCTATTTGTTTTATTAACTGATTCATTATAATAACGGATTGATTTATTGTATATTGTGTTTCTAGCAAATTTTTAAATTGTTTCATTAGTTGCGTTGCATTTTGAATAGTATGTAAAGGTGCCTGCATAAAAGTCGAGTAAATTTTTTTACTAAATAAAAATTTCCAGAAATTCGAATCTTCATTATAAATAATATGTACCAAATACTTTTTGCCAATTTGATAAAGATAGATTTGATGAAGCCCTCCAACAGCCTTTGAGATTTTAATCTCTTTTCCAAAAACTAAACCAATTAAATTTTCAAATTTAAATGAATTATGTATAAGTAAATATTCAATCATGGCCTTTCTTCCTTGTATCGATGAAAAGAAAGCTTGTAATCGGTCATGTGCATTTTCTAAATCGATTGAGGTTTCATGTAAAATAGCTTGTAAAAATAAATTTACATCCCCCCAATAGTTTTGAGCAGTCGAAAAAATAAGTTTACTAGCCTTTTCCTTATCCACAAGAATCGAGTTTAAAGGGAGTATTGCACCAAATATCTCACTTGTATTTTCTGATAGTCTCCAGATAGCATCCTCTAACGTCTGTCCTACTTTACCTTTTGTTTGATTGAGTAGTTCATAATCCGCTTTTAGCATTAAGACACCTCTATTCCTATAAGAGAAATTCTACCAAAAAATATATCAAAAATATTTGGAAAATAGAATATCTGAAAGAAGGACATCTATTTTCAGAAGCGTTTATTTAGCCTTTTTTACTTTTTAATGTAATAGCAGCTAATATTGTTGCAATGTAAACGACAGCTGTGAAGATGGCGCTTGGAATTGGAAGGCTGCCAGTATTCATATAGGATTTAACTAAATTAATTGTAAAAAGAACGGATAAAAATAAACAAATAAAAAAATGCCTTTTAATTTTATTTTCCTTCATGTTTGCCACTCCAAATTTATAGTTAATTCCATACTAACATCTGATAAGTGACAATAAAATTATTTTATTGTGAACCAATTTTCCATTTATCTATTTCATTAAAATAATCCCTATATCATTTTATATATAAGCTGTATTAGAATTATAGAATATACATCTAATAGTTAGTAATATAGCCAACTAAAGTATTAGGTTGAAATAATTGCATTTTTTTCATATCTTTATCAATGTATAATGTCTATTAACCGATATAATTTATATAGCGTTTTTTGGAGAAGATTCTTTCAATTTAAATAGAAAAAACTTAAAGGAGGCTTTTGAAATGGAAAAAGGCAAGTTTAAAAAGCTGAATAAAGCAACAGTTGCTACCATTTTAGCTGCCAGTGGTGTTGCTGTAGTTGTTCCGCAGCCAACATTTGCAAATACATTTAAAGATTTGAACCCAAAAGCAGATTACTATGGGCCTGTCATGGAATTAGCGGGTCGTGGAATAATTAGTGGGTACTCAGATGGTACTTTTCGTCCAAACAGTATTGTAACACGTGGACAAGCAGCAAAGATGCTAGCGCTAGCTTTAAAGCTGGATGTAAAAAATGTAGTAAATCCTCGTTTTAAAGACGTACCGACATCGAATCAGTTTTATCCATATATTGCTGCCTTAGTTCAAGAAGGGTTAATCGATGGTTATTCAGACCAATCGTTTCAACCAGATGAGCCGATTACACGAGGTCAAATAGCTAAGGCTTTAACATTAGGTTATCGCTTCAGTGTAGCTACAAAGCTCACTCATCATTTCGAAGATGTTCCAAGCAATAATAGTAACGCATACTATATTCAAACTTTAATAGATTTAAATATTACAAAGGGAGTTACACCAGTATCATTTAAACCTCATGACCCTATTACAAGAGGGCAGATTGCAACCTTTATTGTTAGAGCTGAAAATGCAGATGGCTCAAATATGGCTGTAAATACAGTTGGGAAAATTGAAGGAAATAAAGTTTATATAAACTCTGTTCCATATACAATTGATCCTAGTTTAACTGCAATTTTTAATGAAAGTAATGAAGCTGTTCTTCAAGGTGCATATGTAGAAGGTACTTTTAATGGAAAAACAATTAAATCATTATCAAAGCTAACAATTAATGCATCAGGTTCTAACAATAGAATGCTCCAATTTGATGGAAAGAACTCGAGCTATTCTGGGCAACTTGTTATAAATGGCAATTATGTTCAATTTAAAAATTGGTCATTAATGGGGACTGTAACAATAAGCGAAACACCTCGTAAATCTTTAAGTTATTATACAAATCGATTACAAAACGTTCGTATTGCTAGTTTAAATGGTGTAGGCTTTATTGATTGGACTAAACCAACAGATCCGGGCTCTGACAAATTTTTAAACCCTGATGAAAATAAAGAGCTAAATGATAAACCAACAAATAATAACTCATCCAAAGTAATTCCTCGCATGCCAGTAATAGAGAAGTATGTTGATTTTACAAATTGTACGGTAGAACGTTTAGTAATTGAGCAAAATCGTACATATGTTGCGGGTGATAAAAAGTTTGGCAGTATAACTGTACAAAAAGATGTTAAACAGTTTGAACTTTATGCTGATGCTAAAACAATGTATATCCAAACGGATACATCAGTTATCATGTATGGCTCTAGTGATATTAATTATGTTTATAAGAATAGTTATTATGACGTCTTTTTCAATTCTGATAGTTATATAGACATTTTAGCAGTTGATAATAGCTTTGGATGGATTGATCTTGGTGACAACGCTTATGTAGATAAAGCCATATTACCTGTTGGTAAAGGTGTAAATGATATTTTTGATGATTTTGCTAATGATGGTGGGAACATCGGAGATATTGAAGACGAAAATGGTGATGATGTTGATCAAAATCCTGGTGATGATGAGGTACCAGATACAACAAATCCAGAAATAATCGACTTAAAAGTTATACCAGCTGGTGACGGTGGCGAAGTACAGCTAACTGCTAATGAAGACGGTACATACTATTATGTAGTTCGCAGAGCAGAGGATATACAAAAAGGGATTCAAACGGTGCCAACAGTAAGAGAAATCATCGTTGGTGCAAGAGGAAGCGGTCAAGTTGTTAAAGATCAAACAGCATTTTTCGATATAACAGGTTTAGAAGAAGAACAAGATTATATTCTATATGTAGTTGTAGTAGATCCGTCAGAAAATGTTTCGAAAGTAGAAAATAAACCATTTACAACAACTGATGGAACTTTACCGCAAGTAAACAATTTAACAGCTAGAGCGCTACATGGTGGTCAACGAATTGAATTTAGCTTTAGACCAAGTGAACCTGGGGAGTATTTCTATTTCATAAGACCTCTAACAACTTTGCCGGACCCGACAACAGAGGATATTATTAGAAATCCTATAGGAAGAGGAACGATTAGAAGTCTTGAAGAGTTAGAAAATGGATTTGTTACAGATATCGCTACATCTTTAGCGCCTAATTCAGAGTATGAATTATATGTGGTAATGCGAGATAAGTGGGGGAACATTTCAAATGATCCACCACAAAAAGTAACTGTCAAAACAGGGGATTTAGATAATACACCACCGTATATCGTTGATGGAAAACTTAATGTTTTAAATTATGAGGAAAATACGTTTTATTTTGAAGTAAGTGAAGAATTAGACCCTGAGGCTGCTGGGAATATTCAAAATTACCTACTATCAGGAACAGGGATTATTAATACTAGTGGGCAAGATGTAATTCATCCAGAAAAGGTTGTTTATGATAAAGCACGTAATCGAATCATTTTAACCATTCCTTCATTAACAGGTTTTGTTAATGGTGACAATTTAATTGTTACAGTGCTTCCGAGTGTAAAGGATATTGCTAATAATGACTTTGAAAATACAAGCAATATTCATCCTAGTGCAACACCTAGAAATAGAGCCGAATATATTCATTCTGATGCAACACTTCCTGTCTTAACATTGATTGGTCAGCCACAAGTAAACCCTTCTAAATCAGCGGCATTAGTAAAATATCGTGCCAATAAAGCGGGGACTTACCACTATGTAATTATGGAATCAGGCATCGATCCATCGACTATAGATGGACGAGAAATGATTAAAGCAATACAAGATAATGCAACAAGCCTAAATGTTACGTCTGGTGATACTGTTGTCGGTATCGATATTGTTGGAAGTAATGGCAATCAACCGGCACAACTTGGGGAACAACAAATCAATATTCCATTCCCAGAAAGAACGGCTTTAAATCCATATAAGAGCTATGATTTATATATCGTTTTAAGAGACCGTTCAGGGAATATATCGCAAGTACGCTCAACGCCTCTTATTGCTGATGAGCTACCGCCAACGATTAATGGTGTAGATATAAAAATTAATAATGGGGATCGATCCGGAGTTCTTTCTTTCTCATCTACTGAAATGGGTGAATATTACTATCTTGTTAGAAAAGAAGGAGAAGAGCCAGCCTTACCAACAAATGAAGCTGATTTAAAAACGTACATTTTAGAAAATGGTATTAAAAGAGAAATGCGTGAGTTAGGAAACAGTGTTTCTTTAACTGGGCTAAATCCACATGAAAACTATGAATTATACTTAGCTGCAAAAGATTTATTTGGTAACGTAACAATTTTTAAAAATCATAGAGTGAATGAAGCTGGTACTAGTTTAGTCCATGATGGTGTAATGAAATACAAATTCTATTCAGATGGAACTGCACCGAAAATTGGCGAGGTAGTAAGAAAACTATCCCGAGCAGAGTTTGAAGTGGTGAATAATCCAGCGAGCTTAAGTGGAACTGGCAACTTTGAATCTGTAACATATGAAGAGAACAAAACATTCTTAGTAACCTTCTCAGAATCGATTATATTAGATGATCCAACAGAGAACTTCTTTGTAATTAGAGATGAAAATGGTGATCCTATTGATCAGACTAAATATTCGTTTGTATTTGAAGACTACTATGATGAAACTAAACCAAATACGGTAAATTCTCCAAAGAATACTTGGAGCCCTAGAAGAATGATTATTAAATTCAATGATGAAATTAAAAGCAGCTTTAGTGTCGTAATTGATGCGAATGCGGTAGATATAAATAAACCAGATGCATTTGGTGGAAATAATAAATTTGAAGATAATAATTCACTTGGAAATAATGCAATCGGACATTATAAATATCCAACTACTTCTGCGAATAATGAAATCCTAGCTGGAGCATTAACAGGAAATATCACATCTGTAGGTGGATATAAATACTCTAGCACAATGGATTTACTAGTTCAAATCAATACAACTTTAGATTGGAAGCAGACATATTACTTTGCAGTGGCAAACGTAAGTGCGCAAAATTTAACTGCAGATGATATTATTAGAGTAGTTGATAAAGGTACAACTATCCAAGGTGTTACTGCAGGTGGTAAAGATGAACTAGATGTAAGTACTATCAGTGAGGGAAGCTTCGTACTTCACCTACGAACTCCAGTTTCAGGTCAAGTATTTACTACAGGTCAAAAAATCTATCTATTAACAGTTGACCAATACGGTAACGTTGTAATGGCGATGGATAGAGAGAATAACTCGAATAACTATATTTTAATTACAGCGCCGTAATTTTTTAGCAAGGATGTCCTAAAGTTACAAAACTTTAGGACATCCTTCTTTTATTGAAATAATGGTTCTATTAAGATAAAATTTCCATATATAGTATAAAAAACAGAAATATAGAGGAAAAAGATATGACCTACCTATCTATGATTTTCTTTCAAATTGTTGCACCAATATTAGTGCTTTTAGTGATTGGTGCAGCATTGCAGAGGAAATTCCAATTTAACTTAAAAGCAATGTCTCATTTAATTATATACTGTTTCATGCCGGTGACCGTTTTACTTAATATTTATGAAACAACGATTGAAATGAGCGTATTAGGGCAAGTTGCATTATTTATCCTTCTTTTAATAGGAAGCCAAATGCTTCTAGGTCATGTAATTGCAAAAATATTAGGACTCAATCGAATGGAGTCTGCAGTTTTTAAAAATAGTGTTGTTCTTATTAACTCTGGAAATTATGGAATTCCTGTTGCTCAAATGATATTTGCCACTCAGCCAATAGGTGTTGCAATTCAGGTAATTCTAGTAATCTTTCAAAATGTAACAACTTACACTTATGGATTATATAATTTAATTTCTGCAACAAAATCGGGTAAGGAAATTATAAAGGATTTTCTAAAAATGCCGATTTTACATGCACTTCTATTAGGCATTATTTTGAATGTCTTAAATGTCAACATTCCTCAAACTTTGCGAATCCCGCTTGACCATATTTCAGAAGGGTTTATTGCGGTAGCATTAATTACCCTTGGTGCACAGCTTTCACAAATCGAAATGCGAACAATGCTAAATAAAACAATTTTAATTAGCTGTTTTACTAGATTAATAGTAGGGCCTGCAGTTGCATTATTAATTATATTTATACTAGGACTTGATGGAGTAGTAGCACAATCGCTTTTAATAGCTAGTTCGTTCCCAACTTCACGTAATAGCTCAAGTCTTGCTCTTGAATATGATATTGAATCAAACACAGCTGCACAAACTGTTTTATTATCAACAATTGTTAGCTGTTTGACAGTAACGGTTGTTATCTATTTATCTACAGTTCTATTTGGATAATAATAAAACGCTTCGTAATTCGACTAGAATTACGAAGCGTTTTTTATGGATTGGATATCAATGAAAAACTAGTTAGTTATTGACCTACTTTAGTTAAGTATGGGTTTGAAAGGTCCATGCCGTCTAAAGTAAGGCCAAGAGCTTTTGCAACACCTTCACCGTATGCTGGATCAGCTAAGTAGCAGTGTAAGATGTGACGACGTTGAATAAATTCTTCAACACCTTGTAGATTTGTAGCAGTGTTGTCGAATAAACGTTGTTGTTCTTCTGCTGTCATTAAGTTAAATAGTTTACCTGGTTGCTCAAAGTAGTTGTTGTCATCTTCACGGAAGTCAAAGATGTCAGCTGGACCATCTAAAGCAAGTGCAGGGTCTTTGTATTGTGGTTGAGCTTGTAGTGCACCATAACTATTTGGATAGTAAGATAAAGCACTACCGTTGTTACCATCTACACGCATTGCACCATCACGGTGATAGGCGATGAATGGGCAACGTGGTTTATTAACTGGAATTTGGTAATGATTCACACCTAAACGGTAACGAGTTGCGTCTTGGTAAGCGAACAGACGAGCTTGTAACATACGGTCAGGTGAGAATGAGATACCAGGCACTACGTTAGATGGAGCAAATGCTGCTTGCTCTACATCAGCAAAGTAGTTTTCTGGGTTTTTGTTTAATTCGAATTCACCAACAGGAATTAATGGATATTCAGATTTGTACCAAACTTTAGTTAAGTCAAATGGGTTATCTTTATGATTACGAGCTTGTTCTTCTGTCATCACTTGGATATACATTTTCCATTTAGGGAAATCACCGCGTTCGATAGCTTCGAATAAGTCGCGTTGAGAAGATTCACGGTCTTGACCGATTACTTTTGCAGCTTCTTCATCAGTTAAGTTTTTAATACCTTGCTCTGTACGGAAGTGGAATTTCACATATACGCGCTCACCAGCTTCGTTGATCATTGAGTATGTGTGAGAACCGAATCCGTGCATATGACGGTAGCCATCAGGAATACCACGGTCACTCATTACAATTGTAACTTGGTGTAAAGCTTCAGGTAGGCTAGTCCAGAAATCCCAGTTACTATTCGCATTATGCATGTTTGTTTTTGGGTCACGTTTAACAACGTGGTTTAAATCTGGGAAGTGTAATGGATCACGGAAGAAGAATACAGGTGTGTTGTTACCAACTAAATCCCAGTTACCTTCTTCAGTATAGAATTTAAGTGCGAAACCGCGAATATCACGCTCTGCATCAGCTGCACCACGTTCACCAGCTACTGTAGAGAAACGTGCGAACATTTCAGTTTTCTTACCAACTTGTGAGAACATTTTTGCTTTTGTATATTTAGTGATGTCATGAGTTACTGTGAAAGTACCAAATGCACCTGAACCTTTAGCGTGCATACGACGCTCAGGAATAACTTCACGGTTAAAGTTAGCTAATTTTTCAATTAGAAAAACGTCTTGTAAAAGAATTGGGCCGCGTCGACCAGCAGTTAATACATCGTCATTACTTACAACTGGAGCACCAGTAGTAGTAGTTAAACGTTGATCGTTTTTTGTCATTTTTGTACCTCCTAAAATTTTAAATTACCTCTTCGAAAGTCAGTATAACAAATCTAAATCATAATATCTACTAAATTATAATAATTCTTTTTAAGAAATTTATATCCTTTTTTAAATATTTTAAAAGTAACTATAGGTTATTTGAGAATTCCATTAGATTTATTAAGTTTACTGTATAGTGATAGTTTAAATGTTGTTTACTAATAGCTTTGTCGAGAGAAGTCGAATGATGCTTGTAATGTTTTTTGCTCATAATTTGTAAAAAATGTTTAAGGAAATTAACGATTTTTAATATAACTAATAATTTCTTATTGAAAATATGGATGTCTAATTGAAAATGAAGGATGTGAAAATGACTTATAACTAATTTTTAAATGAAAAAATAAGGAATGGAAATTTTTTAGATTCGTTCATTTTTTCTAACTGATTCATTAATATGAATAATCTATGTCATATATGTAAAATACATCTTTTATCTCAGTTAAATGTTATTGAAATGTGGAAATTTGGTACCCTAAAATGAGGGGTATGGAGGAAACGATATGAATATACAAGAGACAGCACATTTTTTAACTCAATATAAAGAAGAACTAGGTTTATCGAACGAGTGGTATGAAAATAGAATGAATGAAATACAAAACACAGATGATTATTATCCAACAACGGAAGAATTAACATTTGGTGCAAGGCTTGCTTGGCGTAATAGTAATCGCTGTATTGGAAGACTATTTTGGCAATCTTTACATGTTTTTGATGAACGTAAATTAGAAACAGAGGAAGAAATATATAAAGCACTCCTTCGCCATATTAGCTTTGCAACAAATAATGGAAAAATTAGACCTGCAATTACGGTTTTTAAAGCTAACGAAGTTCGCATCTGGAATTATCAATTAATTCGTTATGCGGGATATAAAACTGACAATGGTGTTATCGGAGATCCGGATTCAATTGACTTCACGACAGTATGTAAACAGTTAGGATGGCAAGGGGAGGGTACAGCGTTTGATATATTGCCTCTAGTTATTCAAATCGGTAATAATAGTCCGAAAATTTTTGAAATACCGAAAGAATATATACTTGAGGTTCCGATTCGCCATCCACAATATGAAAAAATATCGGAATTGAATTTGAAGTGGTATGCTGTACCAATTGTTTCAAATATGAAATTAAGTTGTGGTGGGGTTGAATATTATGCAGCTCCATTTAACGGTTGGTATATGGGGACTGAAATCGGAGCTCGAAACTTTGCTGATGTAGACCGATATAATTTATTGCCTACAGTGGCTGAAATAATTGGCGTAAACACTAATTCAAATATCACTTTATGGAAAGATAGAGCGCTAGTTGAATTAAATGTTGCAGTGCTGCATTCATTTAAAGAGGACGGCGTAAGTATTGTCGATCATCATACAGCAGCTCAACAATTTAAATTATTTGAACAACAAGAACAAGAAAATAACCGTCAAGTTACTGGGAATTGGTCCTGGTTAATCCCACCAATGTCACCAGCGGCAACTCATATTTTTCATAATCCTATTGCTAACATTATTAAAAAGCCAAATTATTTTTATCAAAAAAGACCGTACTAAAAAAGAGAATTAAAAAAGAGGCGCCCCAAATGTTATTTGGGGCGCCTCCTTCACGACTGTCGCTAAGAGGGGCTATTCAGAAATTTTCTCTTCTGGACAATTGCTTTTTCCAAATTGCATTAAATTTTCAGAATTGTTTGTGTACCTGGTACGTTTTTATTTTATTTTTTATTTAAAATCATATCAATTAATTCATCTCGATCAATTAAATAAACTTCATTAGTCAAAGCTAATGTTTCTGCTTGTTTTGTAAAATAGCTGTTTGTAACAACCCAAGCCTGTGTAGCCTCATACATTTTCAATGCGCCGACAATTTCCTGAACCGCCTTTACACCTACAGAGCCAGAGTATCGCTTTGCTTGAACAACGATAATGTCTTCACGATCCTCTAAAATTAAATCTGCTCCGTAATCACCTGAAGCTTTTGTATAGGATACTTTAAATCCGCGCTTTTTAAAAAGATGACCTAAATATTGCTCAAATTCTTCACCGGTCATGGCATCAATTTCTTTAATACCTGCTTTTCTTAATCTAGCATAGCCTCTCGTCCCTCTCCAAATTTTAAAGCTAATAACAAAGATTAGGAAGAGCACTACGGCTGCGATCATTCCATTTATTGAATGTGTATAATACCAACCACCATATCCAATGATAGCTATTAATAATAATGGAAAAAGACGAATACGCTTTTTCTTTTTCTCTTTGCGTTTTCGCAAAATACTTAACCCCTTTTACTTTACTTATTAAGCATATTGTAACATAAAAAGGGTACATATGTTTGTGTTTTTGATTTTAAAGGTAACGATCTTTTGCACTAACGAATGCTGTAACAAATAAAACTAGAGACGAAATAATAAATATTACATTCGTTGAGTCCCAGCTCCCAGTTATATCATGTAAAAAACCGAATAAAACAGGCCCAGCCGCAGCAAGTAAATAGCCAATAGATTGGGCAAATCCTGAAATTTGAGCAGCTTCATAGGCTGTTTTAGTTCGTAATGTAAATAGCATTACAACACCACCAAATGACGCGCCACCACTGATTCCTAAACAAATCATCCAAACAACGGTTAAATCTGTCCATTTAAATAACAATCCAGTAAGTCCGATAATATAAAACAGTGTGAAAAAGATAACGATAGGCCGTTGAGATTTCAGTTTTTCAGCAATAATAGGGATAAGAAATGTCATTGGAATTTGTGCCATTTGCATGATGGAAGCCATCCACCCAGCTTGTTTTGCACCCATTCCTTGTGAAATTAAAATTTCAGGCAACCAAGTTGTAAAGCTATAGAAAAGTAACGACTGCAATCCCATTGAAATCGCAATTGCCCATGCTAAAGGAGATTTCCAAAGCTTTTTCTCTTGTGGTTTTGAACTACTACTAGAAAGAGCAGTTAACTTAACTTTTTCTCCCCGCAGAAGCGGAATCCAAACAATTAATGTGATGATCGTTAGGATAATTGAAACAGACAAAGCTCCTTGCCAACCAAAAGAAGGATTCGAAGCAATTGGATTACTAATTCCTAAAGCAGCACCAGCAGAAATATTCATTGAAACTGTATAAATTCCTGTTAAAAGTCCTACGTGTAAAGGATATTTAAGTTTAAAAAGACTTGGAACTAACACATTGCCAAAAGAAATAGCTATCCCAATTAAAACTGTACCGAAAATTAAAAACGAAGTAGTACCTAGTGAACGTAATATAATACCAATTGTTAGTAGAATAACGGAATAATATAGTGTTTGCTCCATTCCAAATTTACGAGAAACTCTCGGTGCAAGTGGTGAGAACAACGCAAAAGCTAACAATGGAATTGTCGTTAAAAAACCAGCAAGTACGTTTGAAATATTTAGCTCAGCTCGAATAATAGAAATAATCGGTCCAACACCTGTTAATGGAGTTCTGAGAGTAGTAGCTAAAAAGATGATTGCTATAATAAATAAAATCGTTGTAGAGCTAATGTGTATTTTTTTACTTTGCTGAGTAGTTGATTTTATAGTAGACATATATTGCCTCCAAATGGGTTTACTAAATAGTAAATAAACTCATTCCATGTTAAACTATGAAACGGGTTAAATATAATCATACAACTTCACATCATTTTGTGATAGTGTTAATAATCGTTAAAATGCCATCGTAGAATGATGGTTTTTATTTTTAAGTTAGTAGAAAAGATATTTTAATTATGTTTAGCTGTGGTGACTTGGCTATCGTGTTGCTTCAACTTCCTTCTGCGCATGTAGAGCCAGAACGAGCCACCTCCGCTTTTCGTAGTAAGTGTACTTCAAAGGAGATTACAACATGAATGACACAAAAATAAATACGCAACAAGAGCAAGGATTAAAACGTGGGCTAAAAAGTCGCCATATTACGATGATTTCACTTGGTGGAACAATTGGGACAGGCTTATTTTTGGCAAGTGGTGCTTCGATTGCACAAGCGGGCCCAGGTGGTGCTCTTGTTGCCTATGCTTTAATCGGTATTATGGTTTATTTTTTAATGACAAGTTTAGGAGAGATGGCAGCTTACATGCCGACGTCAGGTTCATTTAGTACGTATGCGACAAAATTTGTTGACCCTGCGTTTGGCTTTGCGATGGGATGGAATTACTGGTACAACTGGGCAATTACAATTGCAGCGGAAATTTCAGCAGTTACACTCATCATGAAATACTGGTTCCCAGATAGCTCTTCTATACTTTGGACTATATTATTTATCGTTATTGTTTTAACGTTTAATTTACTATCTGTAAGAGCTTATGGCGAGAGTGAATATTGGTTCGCTATGATTAAGGTTGCAACGGTTATTGTATTTATCATCGTTTCATTTTTAATGATTTTCGGAATTTTAAAAGGCCATAATCCAATTGGATTTGAAAACTTCTTCGTAGGGGAAGCACCGTTTAATGGAGGATTTTTATCGGTTTTTGGAATTTTCCTAGCTGCAGGTTTCTCCTTCCAAGGTACTGAGCTTTTAGGAATTACTGCTGGTGAGACTGATGATCCGAAGAAAAATATTCCAAAAGCTGTTCGTTCAGTATTTTGGAGAATATTACTGTTTTACATTTTAGCTATTTTAGCAATTGGCTTACTAATACCTTATACAGATCCTCGATTATTATCTGAGGATATTGCAGTATCACCATTCACGCTAGTGTTTGATAAATTAGGAATTGCCTTTGCAGCTTCAGTAATGAACGCGATTATTTTAACGGCAATGCTTTCGGCAGGAAATTCTGGGCTATATGCTTCTTCTAGAATGTTATGGCAGTTAGCAGTAGATGGTAAAGCCCCAAAATTATTTGCAAAGGTAAGTAAACGAGGAATACCGGTATATGCACTACTTGCTACGTTAGCAGTCGGCTGTTTATCATTCCTTACTTCATTCTTTGGGGATGGAGTCGTTTATATGTGGCTTCTAAATGCATCTGGCTTGTCTGGCTTTATTGCATGGATAGGAATTGCCATTAGTCACTATCGATTCCGTAAAGCCTATGTCGCACAAGGACATGATATTAGTTTGTTGCCATATAAAGCACCATTATCACCATTCGGACCACTTTTTGCATTTGTAGTATGTATGATTGTTGTGATTGGACAAAATTACACAGCCTTTATTGGGGATTCGATTGACTGGTATGGCGTTGCAGTTTCCTATATCGGTATTCCGTTATTTTTAGCTCTTTGGTTAGGATATAAAATAAAACATAAAACAAAAGTTGTACCTTTAGATAAATGTGATTTAGAGCATAAATAAAAGCAACAAGGGAGCCGTCCGAAAGTCATATTAGGATGGCTCCTTTGTATATAACGCTTCATTTTTGGTAAATAGCGATGACGATATGAAGTACGACTGGAAGCAAAAAGTAGAAGGTTGTTCGAAAATATCCAATATAAAATAGTATCAATTATCAAAGGAATACTTGGTATAATAGAAATAATAATCTTCAGTCAATAAGATTGATCGGTAAAGGATGTCGAGATAATGACAGTATCAAGGGGATTTTATAAAAAAATTCAACAATGGATAATGGACAATGAAATCGGAGATTGTACATTTCAACCTTTTCAAGTTGACGGAAATCCTTATAAATCTAAAGTATTTTTAGTAGGTGCGAGCCCTGAACCAAAATTAGAAATTAATTATAATGATTTAAATTTATATGTGGAGTCTTTAGTGGATATAGAACTATTTCAAGATGCCTTTTCTGAAGAACTACAAACTGCAAGCCGTGAATACAAAGGTTGTTTAAAATTCATTTCATGGATGAAAGAGCATTATAATGAAAACATTGTCTTAACAAATGTAAATTGCCTTCCAGTTGAAAGCGCTCAAAAATTAAAGCAAATGAGAAAAGAACAACACAGACTTTATAAAAGAGGATTGGAAATTTTTGAAGAAGTTGTTAATGAATTTGAACCTGAAATTCTTGTATTACAAGGTTCCTCTTCCTATAAATCGTTTATTGACAATTTTGGAGACAAACTAGTAGATTTTATAGGAAAAGATACAAGTGATACAGTACAACAATTAGAACAAAAAGGTGTTATTGCTAAATTACCGCTAAAGAACGGGAAGAACGTAAATATTCTTGTATGCAGAAGTATGGGTTATTTCGGTAAAGAAGGTAGCACGTTCGGAGACTTTAAGGCAACTCTAGAGCGAATATTACAATGATTCTCTTTCGAAATAATAATGAAAATGCTTCAGAAACGAACGTTTTTATAAAAAAGTATATGAATTTCAACTAATTTCCGAATAATTAGAATCATTTTATTATTTAATAAGTTATTGCAATCGACAAAATCCGTGTTTATAATGGGGACATTCTTAACAAAATATTTTAAATTAATCAGCTGGCATTTTACACCGGCTGGTAAATATCACTCATATAATAGCGGGAATATGGCTCGCAAGTTTCTACCGACTTACCGTAAATAAGTCGACTATGAGAGAGACAATGTTTAGTTACGAATGTCCGATTTTAGATGGGGTATTCGTTTTCTATTAACTTTCGAATGTACACTCGAAGGACTTGTTCTACTCATAGAAGTGGAATAAGTTTTTCGAGTTTTTTTATTGTGAAGCATTTATTGAAAGGAAGGACATCAAACTATGAAATTGTTAAAAGATAAAATTATACAAGAAGGAAAAGTATTATCAGATACGGTTTTAAAAGTAGATACTTTTTTAAACCACCAAATTGATCCGCTATTGATGAAGGAAATAGGAGAAGAGTTTGCAAATCGCTTTTCAGATGAGGTTATTACAAAAGTATTAACTATTGAATCATCTGGTATTGCTCCATCTATAATGTTAGGTTTAGTCATTGGTGCACCAGTAGTTTTTGCTCGTAAACGTAAATCATTAACATTAGCAAATAATCTTTATTCTTCAACTGTGCATTCATTTACGAAGGAGGAAACTAACGAGATTTCAGTTTCTCGTGATTTCTTAACAGCAGACGACAATGTCTTAATTATCGATGACTTTTTAGCAAATGGTGAAGCAGTGAAAGGTTTATTAGATATTGCAAATCAAGCAGGTGCAAAAGTAGTCGGTGTAGGAATTGTTATTGAAAAAGGATTCCAACAAGGTGGACAGCTGCTTCGCGAGCAAGGTATTCGAGTTGAGTCACTAGCTAGAATTAAATCCTTATCAAATGGACAAGTTGAGTTTTTTGATTAATTAACTAGATTGATAGCCTAAAAAAATTGGAGGATTTTTTGTGAAAAACGCAAAATTATTTACACTCGGTATTCAACATTTACTTGCAATGTATGCAGGAGCTATTTTAGTACCTATTATTATCGGTAATTCCTTAGGCTTTAGTACAGAACAATTAACCTATTTAGTAGCAATCGATATTTTAATGTGTGGTATTGCAACATTATTACAAGTTATGAGAGGGAAAGTTTTCGGAATTGGATTACCAGTTGTATTAGGCTGTACTTTTACTGCAGTATTTCCTATTATTGCAATTGGAACTGATAAGGGTATTGGAGCAATTTATGGGGCGATTATTGCTTCAGGAATTATTGTCGTATTAATTTCAGGTTTCTTTGGCAAGTTAGTTAAGTTTTTCCCACCAATTGTAACAGGTTCTGTTGTAACAATCATCGGAATTTCTTTAATACCTGTAGCTGTAAATAATATGGGTGGAGGACAAGATGCTCCGGATTTTGGTTCAGCATTTAATATTTCTCTAGCACTGACTACATTAGTGCTAATTTTAATAATTTATCGTTTTACTACTGGATTTGTTCGTTCAATTTCTATTTTGTTAGGTCTAGTGTTTGGAACAGTGGTTGCTGCTTTCCTTGGAAAAGTTGATTTTTCTCCTGTAGCTAAAGCAGATTGGTTACATATGGTTCAACCATTCTACTTTGGTACGCCAACATTTGATTTTAGCGCAATTATTACAATGACGTTAGTAGCGATGGTTTCTTTAGTTGAATCATCAGGTGTTTATTTTGCATTGAGCGATATTACAAAAACTCCTGTAAACTCAAAGGACTTATCTCGTGGATACCGTTCAGAAGGTTTAGCTTCGATTATTGGTGGTATTTTTAACGCATTCCCATATACTACATTTTCTCAAAATGTAGGGTTAATTAAGATGACTGGGGTAAAGGAACGTAAAGTGATTTTCATCACTGGTATTATGCTAGTGTTACTAGGTTTCTTGCCTAAAGTTGCAGCGTTAACAACAATCATTCCAACAGCAGTACTTGGGGGAGCTATGCTAGCAATGTTTGGTATGGTTGTAACACAAGGAATTACGATGTTAGCTCCTGAAATTATGCGTACGCCAGAAAATGCAATGATAGCTGCAATTGCTGTTGGTTTAGGCGGTGGCGTTGTAATGGTACCAGATATTTTTGCAGTGTTACCACCTGGACTTTCAGTTTTAACATCAAATGGGATTGTATGTGGTTCGTTAACAGCAATTTTATTAAACATTGTATTTAATATGATTGGACCGAAAAAAGAAGATCCAATGCATACACAAACTATTCAGGCTGAATAATTTTTGGCATTTCTTTAAAAAAACACAAAAAAGTGGAGAAAAACAGATTATTTCTCCGCTTTTTTCATTTGAATCTTATACTTGTTAACGAGCTAAAACTTCCTCTAAAGTAGGAATTGCTTCGATTGCGCCCATTTTTTCACAAACGAGTGCACCCACTTTATTGCTAAATTCAATAATAGTCTTCCATTCAGCGAACGATACAGACATTGGATTTTCAAGTTTGCTTAATTGATATAAAGTCGCCCCAACAAAAGCGTCACCTGCTCCAGTTGTGTCAATTGCTTTAATCGGGATGCTAGCAACAGTGCTTGAATGGCCATCATGAGATAGCAATGTTCCATTTTTTCCTAGAGTAACTGCAATATACTTTGTTCCTTTTTGATGTAGCATAGAAACGCCCTTTAGAATGTCAGTTTCCTTCGTTAATAAAAATAATTCTTCGTCACTTACCTTTAAAAAATCACAATGCGGGATAAAGTTGAATACAAGTTGTATATATTCTTCCACTCGACCTTTCCATAAATCATTTCGGAAATTTGGATCAAAGGAAATAAAACATTGTTTATTTTTTGCATAAGTAAATAGTTCTTTATATGTTTTATTATAAGGTGGAGATAATAGGGCAGTTGCAGATCCAAAATGTACGATCTTCATTGAATCCACAATATTTAAAGGAACCTCGTCCAATGTTAAATTGGCATCTGCTCCACGATTAAAAACAAAATCCCTTTGACCATCCTCACCTAACGATACGAATGCTAATGTTGTTGGTGTCAGAGGATCTTTTATTAATAAATTTGTGTTCACACCAACAGTTTTCAAAGTTTCCTCTAGAAAATCCCCAAAAGGATCTGCTCCGACTTTACCTAAAAAGACAGCTTCTCCACCTAGCTTAGAAATTACTGCACAAACATTTGCAGGGGCTCCACCAGCTTTTTTTGTAAAAGTTTGGCTATTTTTAAGGCTAACGTTTGCATCATTACTAAAAAAATCGATTAAACATTCTCCCACACATAAAATGGATTGATTCATATTAAAGGTCCTTTCAAAAATATTTGCCAAATCAATTTTAAGCTATTAAAAATCCGTTAACAAAAGATTTAATTATGGAGGGACATTATATTACTATTTTTATTCTTCAAATGATAAGTTGGTCGGTTCATCTAACAATTCTTGAGTAATATCGATATTAGTGGTTGGTATCGTTTTATCAACTTCATCAAACTTTAGTTCATCGATCCATACTTGCCCGTTTCCAGATAAAAGAACGCCAAATGAAATAGATGCACTACTTTCAGGAATATCTAAAATAATTGCATAATGATTCCATTCTGTATTTCCAACAATAGGGCGATTACTCATATTATCAAACTGTAGAACATCACCAAGGGAATTATCAATTCTTAACCAAAATCCACAAAAACCATCGACGTCTTTTGATTTAATAAAACCAGAAAGTCTGATTCTTTTTCCGAGATATTTATCTGCTTTAAATTGTTGCATCATTGTCGAAAATTCTTCCTGAGATTTCACAGCAATTGCTTTCAAATACCCAGATGCTTTCCCCTTATGGACTATTTCCCTATCAATTCCCATCTCGTAGTTGAATGGATGACTGCCACTTAAAGACCAACCTTTTAATATTTCTTTATTTTTCATTCCTTTTTCCTCCAATGAATAAGTTAATTTTCCCATCATTTTACGATATTGTCCTGGGGGTAAATTGTAATATTTTTTAAATGCTCTAGTAAAAGCCTCTTGTGATTCAAACTGATAATAAAAGGCGATATCGATAATCTTTTCATTCGTATAGATTAGTAAGTTAGCTGAATTAGCTATACGTCGATATCTAACATATTCAGATACCGATACGCCAACTTCATTTAAAAATACCCGATGAAAATGATACTTCGAGAACCCTGCTAATTGAGCAACAGTTTCTAATGAAATGATTTCATGTAAATGGATCTCAATATGTTCAATTACTTTTTGAATGACAGAGTTGTATTTCATTTCTTTTACCTCCTTGAGAAAAAGATAACAGAAGGAGCATTAGATTTTTTGATATTAATTGCTATTTTCCATAAATGTCAGGAAGAAAATTAGGGTTGAGGATTTTTTAATAGAGAAGTGCGTTTAGTATTGTAATCTAACTTCTAATAAAAAAGGCTAAACTAGTACGATATTAGACTAGTTTAGCCATAAATCTTTATAAATGATAACTATGTTTCTTTTATAGTTTAGTAATCTTCAACAATCACATAAGTCATTCGCACAGGTCCGTGAACACCCACGACTAAATTCATCTCGATATCTGCTGAGTTACTCGGACCTGTAATAAAGTTAATACATGAGGCTACTGGTCCATCGTTATTTCTTAAAAACTGTGCTGCCTGGGTAAAGCGTTGTACAATCGAGCTTTTTGGCACAATGGCAATGGAGTTCGTTGGTAAATAGGAAATAACCCGGCCTTTCCCTGCACTAGCTTGTAACACGATTGTACCTGACTCAGCGAGAGTAATATCACTTATGACAATACCGATATTCGACTGTTCTGCCATTTTTTTATTTTCCTCTAGTAACTCTGGTTGCCATTTAAAACTTTCGGGTAGTGATTGGAGGAAAGAATTTATTTGTAAATCATTAAACCGATTATCATCGGTATAAACAATTGGTCCATTATTATATTGGTCAATTATAGTTTTTAATATTTCAGCTAAAGATTTCCTGTCACAAAGCTGAACGGTAGTATGAATGTTTTGACATTGCTCTATTAATATCTCAACTAATTCATCTTTTGACTTATCTTTTAAAACTTCATACTGAGGTTGATGGTTCCAATTAATTTCAGGTTTTTTTGTAAGGGGTGCAGAGCGACCCAATCTTTCTGAAATAACTTGTAAAAAAGAATCTCTATTTTGAATTGTCATGATTGCTTGCCTCCTTTATTCCGTTTATCAAACCAGTCACGGAATCGCTCTTTTTCTGGAGAAGGGAAGTCCCGTATTTCAGTCCAATTTTTCAATGGACCAGGCCCTTTTTTAATCTTCTCTTCATTAACAAAAGGCTTCATGACAGTAGAGGCTACTTTTGTACCTAATTTATAAATCGAACTTGATCCAGTACCAAAGCCGAATGCTTGCATTAAGGCTGTTTCGCTAAGTGGTGCACGGCCCTCTTTCTCGACAATCACTTCTCGATGTTTATGAAGCAATTCATGAAGTGGGATTTTCACCGGACACACTTCTGTACAAGCACCGCATAAAGTTGAAGCATATGGCAGCTCTTTATAATCATCATATCCTCCGAGAAGAGGGGAGAGAACTGCTCCAATCGGTCCAGAATAAATAGAACCGTATGCATGACCCCCAATATGACGATAAACTGGACAAGCATTTACACAAGCTGCACAACGGATACACTGTAAAATGGACTGGAATTCTCCACCTAAAATAGAAGAACGGCCATTATCAACAATGACTAAATGAAAATCCTCTGGTCCATCCACTTCAAGAGGTTGTCTTGGTCCTGTTAAGACCGTAATGTAGCTAGATAACTTTTGACCGACAGCACTTCTTGTTAACATACTAACAAGTACTTCCATCTCTTCAAAGGTTGGTACTAAACGTTCCATGCCCATTACGGTAATTTGAGTTTTCGGTAATGCTGTTACTAAATCTGCATTACCTTCATTTGTAACTAAGCAAATCGAACCTGTCTCTGCAACAGCAAAATTGCAACCAGTAATGCCAATGTCAGCAGACAAAAATTCTTCTCTTAATACTTTGCGTGCATGTAAAGCTAATTCTTCAGGTTTTGAGGAATTTGTATAAGCGAGCTTTTCCTTGAATACATCTCGAATTTGTTCCTTATTTTTGTGAAGGGCAGGAGCTACAATATGTGATGGTGGGTCATGATCGTCAACCTGCAAAATATATTCACCTAAATCTGTCTCAACAACGGAACAACCGATATTTTCTAAATGGTAATTTAAATTAATTTCTTCCGTAACCATGGATTTAGATTTCACGATTTTCTTTGCTTCTTTTTGTTTTGCTATAGAAACGATATAGTTAGAAGCTTCTTCAGCAGTTTGAGCAAAAAATACATGTCCGCCACGTTTTGCTACATTTTCACTTAACTCATATAAGTAGTAATCAAGGTTTTGTAAAACATGCTGTCGAATCTCTTCTCCGTGATTTCGCCATTCTTCCCAATTCCCTAATTCTTGAGCTGCGAGGCTTCGTCTTGACTGCAATCTCTCTTGTGCAGAAGCTACAGCGTTTCTCATAAAATCATTTTGTAAATTTGTTTCTAATCTATCAGTAAATTTATCATTCGATATTTTCATTGCCATAGAATACACCCCTAAAAGATTGATTAATGACTATTCAAAACTTCTGCAATGTGCAACGTTTGTATGTTTAAATTTTTCCGATCAATTCGCCCACCAATGTTCATTAAGCAGCCAGCATCGGAACCAATTAAATAATGTACATCTGTTTTTTGCACCGATGATACTTTTTCATCAACCATTTTTTCAGAGATTTTTCCCATTTTGACGGAAAATGTCCCACCGAAGCCACAGCAATTTTCTTTTAGAGGTAATTCGATTAATTCAAGTCCTTTAACATGTTGTAGCAGTTTTAATGGTGCACTTTTAACTTGAAGCAGTCTTGTCATATGACAGGAAGGATGGTATGTTGCTCTTCCATTCAGTTTTGCTCCTACATCTTCTATTTTCAGAACATCTACAATAAATTGAGTTAATTCAAATGTTTTACTAGCAATCTCTTTAGCACGCTCTTGCCATTCAGAGTCACCTTGGAAAATATGCTCATAATCTTTAATCATATTGGCGCAAGATCCAGAAGGGCAGACAATGTATTCAGCTTTTTCAAAGGCACGAATTGTATTTTTCATGGCTTCCTTTGATACTTTTACATACCCGCTATTATAAGCAGGCTGACCACAGCAAGTTTGTTCTTTAGGAAATTCTACTTCACAGTTTAAACGCTCTAATAATTCGACAGTACTTTTGCCGACATTACTTTGAAACATATCGACTAAGCAAGTTGCAAATAATGAAACTTTCATAATATTCCCCCTATTAAGAATACTTTACAAGTAATGTTATTTATAGTCAACTGCTCATCTGACGACTTAAGAATTAAAGTTTTAAATAGGATTTTTTTGTTCGTTTATATAATTAGTTGTTATCTAAATGGTTGAACAAAAGACTTTCAACATGTAATAAATGCTTTTTCATTGCATTACCAGCATGTTGTGAATCCTGATTTTCAAGTGCTTTAAAAATATCAATATGCTCTTGATGAAGCTGAAGTAAAGCTGCTCTTTCTGTATAGGAAAGCAGTTCGCGAGTTTGTATAATTTGCTGATCAATCGTACTAGACACATTTTGTAACATTGTAACTAGTAGGGGATTGTTCGCTGCTTCTGATATTGTATGATGAAATAAAATGTCAGCTTCACCACTCGTTTCAGCGTCAAAAACAGACTTCTCCATCACCTGTAATGTATTACGTAATATTTCAAGGTGATTTTCTGTCCGGTACTTAGCGGCATTTTCAATTAAACCAAGCTCAAGAATTTTCCGTACTTCAAAAATGTTTTTTATTTGCTCTTTATTAAATATAAGTGTGCTAGGTATGTGTAGTTGAATATCTTCAGCATCAAATTTACGTACGAATGTACCTTCTCCATGCCGAATTTCAACTATTCCTTTAGCTTGTAACGATGTCAGTGCTTCTCGGATAGCTGAACGACCAACTTCAAAATGCTTTGCAAGCTGTTCTACAGAATCGAGCTTTTCTCCTGGGAGAATTTCTTTGTTTGCAATTTGTTGCTCAATAGTGTCAGCAACTTGCTCATATAATTTTTTAGGTTTTATTTTTTTATATTGCATATGTTAAATACCTTTCCACAAAATTCCTTCATTTTTATATCAATTATATTTTATTCAAACTAATGTTGCTATAGAATAAAAGAGGCTGGGACAAAACAAATAAACACCATTTTTCTTTATAAGAAAAATGGTGTTTATTTGATATTGAGAAAATTGATTTCCGTTCCGGGGACGCTTTCTGCGGGCCCGGCTCAAGCCTCCTCGTCGCTACGCTCCTGCGGGGTCTCGAGTCACGGGCTGTTCCCGCAGGAGTCGACCCTTCACTCCAATCAATTTTCAAAATGTCCAATTCTTATTATTGTTACAAGCAAATTTGTTAAAAAAATTCACTTATGTCCCAGCCTCAGAGAAAGTTAATTATTCTGCGTTTGGATAAATCATTTTCTTCGGATTAATGTATTCATCAAATTGATCTTCTGTTAGCAGCCCTAATGAAATAGCCGATTCTTTTAAGGTCGTACCTTCTTTATGGGCTTTTTTCGCGATTTTCGCTGCATTTTCATAGCCGATATATGGGTTCAATGCAGTTACTAGCATTAATGAATTTTCTAGATTTCGCTCAAGTACTTCCATATTTGGCTCAATACCTACTGCACAGTTATCATTGAATGATTTCATTGCATCTGCAAGAAGGCGAGCAGATTGAAGGAAGTTATAAATGATAACCGGTTTAAATACGTTTAGCTCAAAGTTACCTTGGGAAGCAGCGAAAGCAATTGTTGCATCATTTCCGACTACTTGTGTAACAACCATCGTCATCGCTTCACTTTGAGTAGGGTTTACTTTACCAGGCATAATCGAGCTTCCTGGTTCATTTTCTGGAATCGTTATTTCACCAATACCACTGCGCGGGCCACTTGCTAACCAACGAACATCATTTGCAATTTTCATCAAATCAACAGCAAGTGCCTTTAATGCACCGTGAGCTGCAACAATTTCATCATGGCTTGTTAGTGCATGGAATTTATTTTCAGAAGATACAAATGTTTTTCCTGTTAATGTGCTAATTTCCTCTGCTACCATATCACCGAATTTTGGGTGAGCGTTAATTCCAGTTCCTACAGCTGTACCACCAATAGCTAAATCCTTTAAAAATTGAGTGTTTACCATAATCATTTTTTCTGATTTCACGAGCATATGGTGCCAGCCGCTAATTTCTTGACCTAAAGTTAAAGGCGTCGCATCTTGTAAATGTGTTCGGCCGATTTTAATAATGTCATTAAACGCTTCTGATTTCTCTTTTAAAGTTTCTTTTAATAGTTGTAGTCGAGGCATTAAATAGTTTTCAACAATTTCAACTGCAGCAATATGTAATGCAGTTGGGAAAGTATCGTTAGAGCTTTGGGATTTATTCACGTCATCATTTGGATGTACGCGTTCATTAATTCCTTGCTCTTCTAACAATTGATTTGCACGGTGAGCGATGACCTCATTAACGTTCATGTTAGACTGTGTACCACTACCTGTTTGCCAAACAACGAGAGGGAAATGTTCATCCCATTTACCTGCTAAAATTTCATCAGCAGTCGTCACAATGACATCTGCTTTAGCTGGCGATAATTTACCTAATTTTTTGTTTGCAATAGCAGCTGCTTTTTTTAATGTTGCAAAGGCACGAATAATTTCAATTGGCATTTTCTCTTGTCCAATTTGGAAATTTTCCTTGCTTCTTTGTGTTTGAGCACCCCAAATTTTGTCTGCCGGAACCCGAATTTCACCAATTGTGTCTTTTTCAATACGATAATCCATTCTATCAACTCCCTTTTTATAGTTATATGTAAGTTATACCCATTAGTAGAAGTAATAATAGAAAAAGGCAAACCCATGATAGATTTGCCATTTTTCTTAAAATTTATTCGAGAATTCTGAGGGGTTTATCTCGAAAATAAGAAGTAACATCATACGATAATGATAATCATTATCAATATAAAAGTCAATTGTAATTTTAAAAAAATTTAAAAAAGTAAAGAAGGGGAAAGGAATCAGTTTAAAATATTTAGTAAATTAATAGGAATAATAAACTATTGCAATCTACTTGTCTAATAATATATTATTTTCATATTGATTTATTAAAAGGGGCTGAAAAAATGGCTTATATGATTATAACGGGATTAATTTGCGGCGCGTTGCTTGGCTTCGTAATGCAAAGAGGCCGTTTTTGTTTAACAGGTGGATTCCGCGATATGTATTTAGCTAAAAACAATCGCATGTTTTATGCATTGTTAGTAGCTATTGCTGTACAAAGTGTTGGAGTCTTTTTACTAATAGATATGGGAGTATTTGAATACTCTGCAGGAACATTGCCAATTGTTGCTGTAATTGTCGGGTCGTTTATTTTTGGTATCGGAATTATTTTAGCAGGAGGCTGTGCAACTGGTACTTGGTATCGCGCGGGCGAAGGACTTATCGGCAGCTGGATTGCATTAGCTGGTTATATGTTGATGAGCACCATTATGAAATCGGGCGTATTAGCACCAATTAATCAGCAAATTCAAGGAAGTACTGTTTTACCAACAAACTCAATTGCGGATACTTTTGTATTGAATCATTGGTTCATTATTATTCCATTTGTAGCGATTGTTGCATTTATCGTTTATAAACAATTAACAAAACCAAAAGTGGCTATTCCAGCGTTGAAAGCAAAACGTACAGGTTTAGCACATATTTTATTTGAAAAACGTTGGAATCCATTTGTTACTGCAACATTAATAGGTTTTATAGCATTGATTGCCTGGCCATTAAGTGCAGCAACTGGTCGTGTGTTTGGCCTTGGAATTACAACACCATCAGCTAACATTCTTCAATATTTAACAACTGGTGACAAATCTTTTATTAACTGGGGCGTATTTTTAGTATTAGGTATTTTCGCAGGTTCGTTTATTGCAGCAAAGGGAAGCAAAGAGTTTCGTTTTAGAATGCCTGATGTAAAAACAGGAATTAACAGTTTTATTGGCGGTAATTTAATGGGATTTGGTGCTAGTATTGCAGGTGGCTGTTCAATCGGGAACGGTTTAGTTATGACGGCTGTAATGACTTGGCAAGGCTGGGTTGGTCTAGTGTTTATGATTTTAGGTACATGGACTGCATCATATTTTGTCTATGTTCGTCCACGTCAAAAAGCCAAAGCTGCAAAATTAAAAGAACAAGTAGCAGTTTAATTTTTTAGGAGGAATTCTTATGCAAAAGAAATTAGAAGTATTAGGAATGGTTTGTCCTTTTCCATTAATTGAAGCACAACAAGCTATTGAGGAGCTTAATTCAGGAGATGAATTAATTGTGGATTTCGATTGTACTCAAGGTACTGAATCGATTCCTCGTTGGGCTGCAGAAGCAGGGCATACAGTAACAAATTTTGAACAAACTGATGAAGCTGCGTGGACAATTACAATTCAAAAGAAATAATTTTATAAATTTAAACACCGCTTGTTTGAAAAGCTTACTTAGCTTTACGAACAGGCGGTGTTTTTAATTGGTATTCACTTTGATTATCACCTCGAAATTAAATAATTTTAACATAAAAATCTTTCCCGTTATTTACTTCATCAACCCTAATATTTTTCCTGTTTTGATAATAGTTAACGATAGATCTTGCAAGACCGGAATGTCCATTTAAATATGTCCCAGGCTCAATTCTTTTCCCTGGATTATGAAAATCAAAATACATTTTAGTGTCATGGGACATATTATCTAAAATATCAACAAAGTCCTCATATGGAATATGGATTCCTCTTGTGTAGCGGCACTCTCTTCTATAAGTATCATGAGATACATTTATAGGTTTACTTTCAATGACCATTTTAATATTTTCCATAGATTCAGCTCCTTTTTATTTGAATAAAGACTTTTTAATAGTATAACAAAAAAATTTTTAAATGTCAGAATATTTAATTAATGAAAGTTGAACGTTTTTTGAATACTAGTTACCATTCCTCTCTCTGCATTTCTTCTGCAATAACTTGTAAATCGTATGCATTAATTTCTATAATTCTATAGTTATGAATGTCTGCATATTTTTGTGCTAGACGTTTGACATACTTCGGGGATGCTTCATTTTCCTCATCATATACAAGAAGTAAGCCGTTTGTATTGGAAATAATAAATTTATCCTTTTCAATAAATTGCCATGGTGCTTCGTAAGGACGTTTTGTCACGCTCGTTATAAAATCTGCTTTACCTAAAATGAAATGATATTTCTGCTGTTTCTGTTCATTCCAATTTTTTTCTTGATCTAAAAAAGGAGTAATAACAGAATATTTTAGATTAGGATATTCGTTTTTTAATTCTATTATGACTTCTGCTGCCCACGTTTCCACACCAGGCTGTCCACCAATAACGACCCATTCCAACCCGTTATCTAGTAATACTCTTAATTCATTTTCAACTGCTTTTTTTATTATCGGAACACCTGGATGATTATCATTAAAAATACCGAGTTCATGAGGACGATAGCCAGAAATGTAGATTGTTTTCATAGTCAAACTCCTTAAAGCGATTATTTCTCTTATTTTAACGAAAAAAAGAGGCAATTCGATAATATTTCGAATTGCCTCTTTAAATTGTATACAATTGTCAGAATAGTTTGCGTACCAGGTTCATTGCCCAGTCGATGTCTTCCTTCGTAATAATTAATGGGGGAGCAAAGCGGATGACATAATCATGTGTTTCCTTACATAATAATCCAAGTTCCATTAACTTTTCACAATAAGGGCGAGCCGGTTCTGTTAGTTCAACCCCTATGAATAACCCTTTTCCTCGAACCTCTTTAATAGCTGGGTGTTTAATAGCACGTAACTGATCGAGGAAATATTCTCCAAGTTCAAGTGAACGTTCAACTAAATTTTCCTCTTCAATTACTTCAAGGGATGCAAGTGAAACAGCACATGCAAGTGGATTACCACCGAAAGTAGAGCCGTGTGATCCAGGATTTAATACGCCGAGTATATCACTATTTGCAACTACAGCAGAAATTGGCATAACGCCTCCACCTAGTGCTTTACCTAGAATAATAACATCAGGAGTTACTTCATCCCATTGATGAGCAAACATTCTTCCTGTACGAGCAAGACCAGTTTGGATTTCATCAGTAATAAATAATACATTGTTTTCTTTACAAATTTGTTCAGCAGTTTTTAAGAACCCTTCTGGAGGCATGACAATACCAGCTTCACCTTGAATTGGCTCGACTATAAAAGCAGCGGTGTTTGGCGTAATTGCTGCTTTAAGCGCATTTGCATCGCCATAAGGAATTAGTTTAAAGCCAGGTAACATTGGTCCGAATCCACGTTTATACTCTTGTTCAGAAGATAGCGAAACAGCACCGATTGTACGGCCGTGGAAGTTCCCGTTGCAGCCAATTATTTCTGCTTTGTTGTCTTCCACACCTTTTACTTCATATGCCCAGCGACGAGCAACTTTAATTGCAGATTCTACAGCTTCTGCACCTGTATTCATTGGTAATACCATGTTTTTCGCTGTTATTTCACAAACTTTTTCATACCAAGGGCCAAGCTTGTCATTGTGGAACGCACGCGATGTAAGTGTTACGCGATTCGCTTGGTCGATTAATGCCTGAATAATTTTCGGGTGGCGATGGCCTTGATTTAATGCAGAATAAGCGGAAAGCATATCCATATATTTATTGCCTTCAGGGTCTTTTACCCAAACCCCTTCAGCTTCTGAAATTACAATTGGTAGTGGATGATAATTGTTTGCACCAAAGTTTTCAGTTTGTTTAATTAAACTTGTTGATTTCATAGTCAAATGAAGTTCCCCCTTTATGATGGTGATTGAAAAGAAGCGTATACATGGTGAAATTACACGCAATGAAAGATGCTAGTAATCATCATTACAGTATATTTTCTAATCGCAATCTAATTCTCTCTTTTGTAATATGCTGTCATATTTCATCCAAATCTTTTTATTCGATATAGAGAGTGTAAAAACCTTCTAATGATGTTACATTCGGTAGCTATTCATAGTATGAAAAATACTTCATAAAACGTTTTTATCTAACAAAAAAATTAAAAATGTGTTCTAAAATTTAGCTTAGATTCAATGTCATTTGTCGTTTTTACAGGTCAAAGAAAGCTTTTTAATTTCAAGTTATTTACATTTTGTTTCCTCAATGTAATAATATGGTAAAATCAAAGGGGTCGAGGAAATGGAAATAAAAAAATTTATTGTTAGCTTCTTAGTAATTATATTATTTAGTATCATCTCATTTAATAATATTAGTGCTAAAGCAAATATCATTGAATTAGATAATGCAAAAATAATAGCTGAAAAATTTAAAGCAAATAGTATATACACCGAAACATGGAAATATGGAGAGTTGGTTTTTGAAAACTTAATTTACGATGTCGATGATAGTCTATTAGGTTATCACTTTATAATCAATGAGAAAGGGCAAAATATAGGGTATATTGTAGTCTCAGCTTCTGAAAATGTAGAAACTATATTTTCATTTGGAACAGGTTCTTTTATGAATGAAGATGTTGAGCAAAATTCAGGAGAGAAGATTTATTTTATAAATCCTGTGTCAATTGTCACAGCAAAGAATACTATTGAATTAAACGAAACATTTGAAAAAAATAAAACGGAACTAATTGATAAGTTGAAGGATGAAATGACATTGAATAATCTTTCGGACGAAGACTCTACCGACTCGATTAGAGAGGAAATTGAATTAATTGAAAACTTGGAGTTAAAAACAGTTAGTGAAAGAAATTTGGAAAATAATATTACAGACTCTGAATCAGCAATTCAAAATAGTAATCCTTCAGTTATAACGCCACTAGCCTCAAATCCTTTACCAGTTAGAAGAGTATACCAGAGATCTTTAGGTGTATTACAACCAGGGAAATCATGTGGACCAGCAGTTGGGGTAATGATGTCAAACTATTATTATTCAATAGGGTATGAGTCTATTAATAATAGCGGATATTATGGTGGAGATGCTAAATTTATAAATCACCTAGCGAGTTCAGGTTACATGAAAACAGGTACTGTTGGTACTTCATTAGCTAATTTTGAAGATGGGCTTAGAAAACATTTAAACTTAAATTTAACTTCAAACTTATTTGATGTGGCTCGTACCTCTGCTACAAATAAATATAGTACGTATAAAAATTTAATTAATTCAGGCCATCCAGTGGCAATTAGATTTACAAATTTATGGGAGGCTATCTTTGGGTCATCAGCTTATTCCTGGCACTATGTTTTAGGAACTGGGTATTCTGGTTCAAATGTGATAATGTTAGATCCAGATGGTTCAAGTTCTGGAACTAAAACTTTCAACTATACTACTTATCAGTCAGATATGAATTTAATTTGGATTATCCCTTGATGGTCTCGTTATTAATTTATTTTTAATTAAAAAATATATAGTAGGTGGTATAATGAAACCTTTCTATCTAATTTTGGTTAGCTCAATTCCTTTTATTGTGAGTTTGTTACTGGGGGTTATATCTTGGATATTCCTTTATCAAAGAACTATACCGAATGATATTTTGTTTGCTGTTATTTTTTACATTATACCTCCTTATGTATTTATTATTTTGCCTTTTTATTTCGGAATAAAATATGTCATTGAGAGGATTTTTAATTCACTTCGAGGTGGAGTATTTATAGCTAGCTGTGTTTTAGTAGCCTTTTTACAAGCCTATCTTTTAGTACTAGTTTTAGGTGGAAGTCTTTTTGATAAAAATGGTGCATTAGTAATCGGCTTGCCATTTTTATTACTAGGATTTAGTTTTGCTTTACTTGTTTTATTTTTTGAAAGAAAGCCAAAGGAAAAAATTTAAATAATTAAAATGAATCGAATCTTCTTTCCGCTATCTAAAAGGAGCATATTTTCCTTTACAAATCAGTACTGTATTCACGGTAATGAACATTGCCCTTGATTGCTATGTACCACAAAGCTTATTCTGATTACTATAAAATTTAATTTGAAAAAACCAAAATAAATACTTGCATTATTGCTGAGATAGGAATATTATAATGACCGGATGACCAAAATGGTTTTGCGGTCATTTTTTGTGCGGTATGCTGTACATAACTTAACTAGAAAGGATGTTGGGAATGGATCGTAGGCAGGAAATTCTTGAAGCAGCTACAAAATCTTTTACATTGTTTGGCTATAAGGCGACAACAATGGAACAAGTAGCGAAAATTGCGAATGTCGGTAAAGGAACCATTTATACATTCTTTGCGAATAAAGAAATTCTATTTCAAGAAATAGTCATGTCTCTTATACGGGAAATGCAAGCCGAAGCGGATGCTGTTTTAGATGCATCAGCTAGCTTTATGGACAATGCGCACAATGCTTTAATGAAAATGCTGCAGTTCCGTGAAAAACATCTTTTATTTGCGAAGTTGATAGAGGAGGAAAAGGAATTACGGACGCCGGCGGTTAAACAAGTGCTTATTCGTATCGAAAGTGAAATTTTATCGTATGTGGCAAAGTTAATTCAGCGGCGCATCGATAAAGGGGAAATTAAAGATTGTGATACCCAGTTAGTAAGCTACTTGTTGTTCAAGGCGTATCTGGCATTTGTTGTTGATTGGCATGATTTGCACGGTGACAGCATACCAGAAGAAAAGATTTTAAATCTTTTCAAGGAAACCATTTTCCGGGGACTAGTTTTAACATGAAAAGGCATCACCTACACTATACAGGATGCCGATTCGTGATTCATTGTAGTCTGTGGAACGTGTGATATTTTTTTAACTATAATTGACCGAATGACGTTTTTAGTCATAGTGTATAGGAGTGAGAGAAAACATGATTAAAGCGGAATGGCTGAAAATCTTAAAAACAAGAAAAATGCTTGTTCCAATCATCGCCGTCTTATTTATCCCAGTCATGTATGCTGGCATGTTTTTATGGGCATTTTGGGATCCTTATGCTGGCCTTCCAAATTTGCCAGTAGCTATTGTCAATGAGGATAAAGGCGCTGAAATGGATGGGGAAAATTTAGAATTAGGAAACACCTTAGTCGATAAACTTGTCGATAGTGAACAATTTAATTTTATTGAAGTATCGAAGGAACAAGCTGAAAAAGGCTTAAACAGTCGAGACTATTATATGATCTTAGAAATACCAACAAATTTCTCAGAGCATGCAACGACATTATTAGATGACAAACCATCTAAATTAGTCATGAATTATATTCCAAATGAGGGTCTGAACTTCCTCGGTGCACAAATTGGTGAAACAGCAATGACTCGTGTTCAGGCAGAGGTGAATGCACAAGTTTCAGCAACATATGCAGAAAAATTATTCGATTCTATTGCAACGCTTGGTGATGGATTTACTGAGGCAGCGGATGGCTCCATAAAACTTGATGAGGGAGCTAAAAAAGTAGCTGATGGAGCAAAAGATTTAAAAGGCTACCTTGAACAATTAGCATCAAGTACGATTGAACTGTCAGATGGCACAGATAAAATTACACAAGGTGCTAAAGAAGCAGCAGTGGGCGCAAATGATTTATCTACAGGCTTAGTTAAGTTACAAGATGGAACTGTGCAATTGAAGCAAGGTGCACAGCAGGCTGCCAATGGTGCAGTAAGCCTTGAACAAGGTTTAACCCAATATACACAAGGAGTAGCCAAAGTCCAATCAGGGTTAGCTACTCTTAACGAAAAACAACAACAAATCAGTGCAGGTGCAGCTTCTCTTGCTGATAGTGCAGGTACATTAAATGGTGCGGCTAATCAGTTAACTGCTGGTTCAGCAAAAGTAGAAGAAGGTATTTCTGCTTTATCACAACAATTACAGGGTGTTATTGGATCGCTTCCAGAGGAGCAAGCAGTAGCCTTAAATCAAACCTTAGCAGAGCTACAAGCTGGTAGTGCAAACGTTCATAGCGGTTTGGAATCTTTAGCAGATGGGACAGAAAAATTACAGGCTGGTGCTAACCAAGTGAATTCCGGAGCAACACAAATTGCAGCAGGTCAAGCGGAAGTGTTAGCAGGTGCGAATGAGCTAACTGCAAAAAGTAGTGCATTAATCGAAGGGGCACAAGGTTTGCAGGTTGGTAATGCAACACTTGCAGAAAAGCTAGGTGAATTAAATGCGGGTGCCGAGGCAGCTGTTGCAGGTTCTCAAACATTAGCTTCTGGTTTAAACGAGCTGGCGAATGGTACAACAACATTAAATGCGGGTACAACAACACTAGCTTCGAAATCTGGCGAGCTGGCGCAAGGTTCTGTAACACTTGCTGATGGTACAACGGAACTAGCAGATGGTACAGCAACTTTATCTAGCAAGTTGGGCGATGCAAGTGAAAAAGCTAACGAAGTTCACGCAAATAAAGACACATATGATATGGTAGGCAGTCCAGTTGAGGTGGAAAAAGAGTCAGTTAACCATGTGCCTAACTATGGTACAGGTTTCTCACCATACTTTATTTCTCTTGGCTTATTTGTAGGGGCATTATTAATCTCTATTGTATTCCCACTTGTAGAGCCTGCTATTCGACCAAAAAGTGGAGCAGCTTGGTTTACAAGTAAAGTAACTGTATTAGCATTCGTTGGTTTAATCCAATCATTACTAACTGTAGTAATTGTAAAATGGGGATTAGGACTAGAAGTACAAAACTTTGGCTATTTTGTATTAACAGCATTAATAACAAGTTATGTATTTTTAGCTTTAATTCAAATGCTTGTATCAATTTTAGGTGATCCAGGACGCTTTATTGCGATTGTCGTATTAATTTTACAACTTACAACAAGTGCGGGTACATTCCCACTTGAATTAATTCCATCACCATTACAAATATTTAACAAGCTATTACCGATGACATATTCGGTTCAAGCATTTAAATCAAGCATTTCTACTGGTGATATGCCGTTCTTAATGCAAAATTACGGAGTTCTGCTAGGCTTCATGATTGTGTTCTTAGTTATTACATTCGGTTATTTCAAGCTTTTATATACAAAACGATACTCAAAGTTAGCTGAAGAAAACTAATTCATGCTCTCCTATAGGTACAGATTAAAAATAAAATCTGTTGCCTATAGGGGAGCATTTTTTTATTCACGCAGACTATGGATCGAGGAATGAATCATCTTGATAATTTCCTCTACAGCTTGCTTTATTTTCCCTAATGACAAGGGTAAGAAGTAAACAGAAAAAGATTCCTAATCGGAATTAAATTTCCGTATTAAGAGTCCTTTTTCTAATTGTTAAGAGCTTCAGGCTTCTTCCAAAACATTGCAATAACAATTCCGATTATCAATACTAAGGTTGCAAAGTAGTAGGGGAAGTTAAAGTTAACATCGAACAAAATCCCTCCAATAATTGGTCCAATAATATTTCCAAGACTTGTAAACATGGAGTTCATGCCACCCATAAATCCTTGTTCATTTGCTGCAATATTAGATAAATAGGAAGTAATAGCTGGTCGAATTAAATCAAAACCAATAAAAACAATGCAAGAAGTAATCATAACAGACCAATATGAATTAACAACGGTCATTGTGAACACTAAAATTGCCGATATGAATAAACAATATCGAACAAGTCCAATTTCACCAACTTTTTTTATCATCGGATCAAATAATATAATTTGTGCTACTGCACCAACAAGCCCACCACCAGTTACTAAAATAGCAATGTCAGTAGGTGTAAAACCAAATTTATGGTCTACAAATAAACTGAACAATGATTCAAAGGAGGCTAAGCTAAATGAGCTAACAAAAAGGGAAATGAATGCAAAGAAATATATAGGGACAAAAATTTGTTTAAAGCCTTTCTTATTTTTTACAATACTTGATGTAGTATCTGTTTCGTTTCTTTCAGGTTCCTTTAAAAATAGGAATGATATAATAAATGCAATTAATGCTAAAATGGCTGCAGCAAAAAAAGGAGCACGCGGTCCTAACCCTGTTAATAATCCACCAATTCCAGGTCCAATGATAAATCCTGTATTAATGGCGGCAGACATAAACCCGAGTGCCTTTGGTCGATAGCGTTCGGTTGTAATATCAGCAATAAATGCAGTCACAGCTGGCATAATAAAGGCACCACTTATACCGCCAAGTATACGAGATACAAATAATATTTCTACGGTTTTTCCAAGACCGAATAATAGCTCAGAAAGACTAAAAATAATTAAACCAATTAAAATCATAATTTTACGACCATATTTATCTGTCCATTTTCCGGCAAAGGGGGAAAATATTAACTGAGAGACGGCAAAGGCAGACACCATATACCCCATAATAGCGCCGTTTAATGACATTTCATTCATAATTGTTGGCATTACTGGAACAACAAGTCCAATACCAATGAAAGAGATAAATAAATTACTTAATAAAATCGCTAAGGTGACTTTTGATGTTTCGGGATTCATAGTTGGATCTCCTTCATGAAAACAATGAACTAACTTTTTACATAAACAAACTAAACCTTATTATATGTATAGAGTCAATGAAATAGCTATATTAAATTATCAAAAAAAGAATGCCTATTGGATAAGCATAGGCATCTAATATTTTTTCGGTGATTAGAATAGGTTGTGGAAAATCCTGGAATCATAATAAATAAACTATTTAAAGATTGGGTTTAATACAAAGCGTATCTTTTAGTGGTAAATTTAAAAGTACATTATTTTTTTCAACCATCATCATCAAAAAATTGGAATGGTTCTTCTTCATCATTAAAAAGTTTAAAAAATGTTCCTCGTCATATTAATGAAGTTCTAACCTGGTTAATATAAGGATTTGGGATATCCAACCATAACAATCTATTTTTGTTAGAATATTCAAAATCATTTTAAGGAAGTGATTTTAAATCAATAAGTTGGAATTGTTCTAGATTTTCCTTAATTTTTTCGTGGAATTGAATGGAATTCGGATCCCTTTCCCAACTGATGTAACGTAAAATTGCAAGGATGCTAACATTTGCATGACTCCGGAAGATGATGTTATAGTTTCCCACATAGACAAATTCAGTAAATGTTTTTCAAATACTTTTCATACATCTTATCGAGTTTATAGCATATGCAAGGATCAAAGCAATAACATTTCATCCTTTCTCTAATGGCATCATACACACTGTATAATTTGTTGTTATAAAGGTAATTTGTTTAAACAATTCTTATAAAGTAGCTCCATATCCAATCCTTTAATAACCTCAAGTTTGTCATACTGAATCAAGAATAGGACAATGAGGTTTATGATAGCAATTACCTTTCTTTATTCACCCCCTTTTGTATCATAGTATTCGCAAATAGGTTAACAGAGATGGACAATTAGCCATTGATAAAAAAATATAAACTTTGAAAATGTAAGGTGAGCTAATTTTATAGGTAAGGTCTCCTAGGAAATAGTAGTTTTACCTTTTTGGCTGGATATATAAATTTATTATGTGGTACTTTATGAAGAAATTAAAATGCACCTTAAATATTATATAAAAACCAACATTTTAAGGTGCAACCTATAAGTTTTTAATTTGATATTTCTGTAATTTGTGCAGGTTGTTTACGATCGCTAAACAATTTCCCGAAAATCAAAATAGCAAGGGCAAATACGACGATTGATCCTGCAAATGCAAGAGGTGCTTTAAAGCTATTAAAATAGCCTTCAACAGTACTTGCTAATATCGGTCCTACAATTTGACCAAGGGCATAGGCAGTTGTAAGTGCAGAAACAACGGAACCACTTTGCTTCGGAAATAATTCTCGTGCATAAGCAGTTGATAATGAAACGATTCCAACGAATGTAAAACCAAATAAAAAGGCTGATAAAAGAACACTCCAAGCTGTTTGTGAAAAGACTGGTAGCAAAATTCCAATAGCCTGTAATATGTAAGCTGTTGATAACACTTTAACAGTAGATAATTTCGAAATCATCGCCATCCATATCGGTGCTGCTGGAGCCGCTGCAATTCCTGCAATTACCCAACTAAAACTAGCAAATGCTCTTAAACTTTCAATATTGTATATAATATCTACTAAAAAAGTTCCTGTAATAATATATCCAAGACCCTCTAATCCATATGCAAGAATTAACCATGGCATAAATCCTTGGAATATTTTAGTATCACTTGTTTTTACAACTTTTTCTCCGTCTTGAATTGTAATACGTCGCCATAATAAAAGCGTAATCATGAAAAGTAATATGGAAATAATACCAAGCCAAATCCAAGTACCTTCCCAAGCAAATGCCTGTTCAATTATGGGAACGAGTAATCCTGAAATGGCAATACCTAATCCGATACCAGTAAACAAGTAGCCCGACCAGCGTGACAATAAATGAGAAGCTAAATAATCCATAATAATACTAGATGTTAAAACGAAAATATATCCTGCAGTCGCACCAGCAATAAATCGTAAAATTAACCATAGCCAAAACGAATGTGTAAGTCCCATTATTAAAATAGAAGCTACATTTAGAAATACATTAAGAAGTAAAAAATTCTTTTTGTTTCGATAAATAAAACCTGCACCTAAAGCACCTACGAAATAACCAATGTAATTACTTGATGCTAAGTAACCGCCTTCTTCAAATGAAAGACCTTCTTCAATTCTCATAAATGGTAGAATTGGTGTGAAGGCAAATCGACTAATTCCCATAGCGACAACTAATAATAATACTCCCCCAAAAAGTACCCCAATGTTTTGTCGTGTCATATTACATCCCCTTTTATATATGACTTATTTTTCCTATAATTGTAACATTCTAAAAATTGGAATCAAGATTTTTATAGTACAATAAAATTTTTGGCTTTTTTATTCTTTAATTTATAAAATAATCTAAAAAGAAAGGTGATGTTAAAGTGAAAATTGAACAAATTATTGTTCGACATTTGAAAATGAGTCTAAAAAACCCGTTTTCTACGAGTTTTGGAACGTTTATCGATAAAGAGTTTTTATTACTGGAAGCAAAAGATGAACAAGGAACAATTGGTTGGGGAGAATCTGTAGCATTTGATGCACCTTGGTACAATGAAGAAACGATGAAAACTAATTGGCATATGCTTGAAGACTTTTTAATTCCCCTTATTTTACATAAAGAAATCCATCATCCAGATGAAGTAAGTGAAATTTTTAAAAGTATACGAAAAAATAATATGGCAAAGTCGACAATTGAAGGAGCCGTTTGGGATATTTATGCTCAGCAATCGAAACAATCATTAGCAGCTGCCTTAGGTGGTGAAAAGGATAAAATCGAAGTAGGTATTAGTATTGGCATTCAAAAATCCATTGAAAAACAAATTGAGGTTGTAAACAAGGCAATTAAGGATGGCTATAAGCGAATTAAAGTTAAAATTAAACCAGGTTGGGATATAGAAGTGATACGGATTCTACGAGAAAACTTCCCTAACGTACCAATCATGGCTGATGCAAACTCTGCCTATACGCTAGCAGATGTGGACCTTTTAAAGCAATTAGATGAATTTAATTTAACAATGATTGAACAACCATTAGCTTCAGATGACATTATCGATCATGCAGTATTACAAAAGCAAATTAAAACGCCAATTTGTTTAGACGAAAGTATTCATTCCCTAGAAGACGCCCGTAAAGCAATTCAGTTAGGCAGCTGTGGAATTATTAATATAAAAATTGGCCGTGTTGGCGGCATGTCTGAAGCAAAAAAAATTCATGACTACTGTCAAGCACAAGGAATTCCTGTTTGGTGTGGTGGCATGCTTGAATCAGGTATTGGTCGTGCTCATAATATCGCTCTTACAACATTATCAAACTTTATATTGCCAGGTGATACTGCTGGTTCAAGTCATTATTGGGAGCGAGATATTATTGAGCCGGAAGTTGTTGTTGAAGATGGTTATATAACTGTTCCGAAAAGAGTGGGAATTGGTTTTACACCAAACTTGAGAGCGATAGAAAACTATACAGTAGATAAGAAGACATATAAATAAATGAGTCGAATTTTGAAGTAAATTTAAATGTATTTATAAAAAAAGAAATCATATTCATATAAAAAGGGCTTGTTTTATATAGCTTAAAACTAAAATAAATGTTTGCCCCTTCCAATTTTAGAAATGAGGGAATTGGTGAAAAAGAGTTTGCAAATTGGTGGCGCATTTGTTGGCTTGGTAGTCGGGGGAGGCTTTGCTTCAGGCCAAGAAATTATGCAGTTTTTCACAGGCTTTGGTTTGTATGGAATTCTTGGAGCTATCTTAGCAACATTTGGTTTTGCATTTTTAGGAATGAATATTGCACAGCTTGGTTATGAAATACAAACAACTTCACATAAAGAAGTTGTCCATCATATTGCCGGTCGTTTTTTTGGTTCCATTTTGGATTTTTTAATAACGTTTTTTTTATTTGGTATACTTGTTGCAATGTATGCTGGATCAGCCTCCACATTCCAGCAAATTCTAGGTATTGATCCTTTTATAGGCAGTCTATTTATGGTAATTATCACAGTTATTACACTTATGATGAATGTAAAAACTATTATTAATGTGATTGCTGCCGCATCGCCTTACTTATTAGCAATTATGCTTATAATAGCAATCTATTCTATACTTACAATGGACTTATCATTAGTTGAACAAAATATTTTAGCACAACATCAATCAACTGCCGCTCCTAACTGGATTATGGGATCTTTACTTTATGTTTCATATAATATTGCAACTAGTGTATCAATGCTTACGGTTATCGGGAGTACTGCAACAAGTAGAAGGTCAGCAGGGATGGGCGGCATTATTGGTGGAATAATGCTTGGTATACTTATATTATTAATTAATATTGCAATGTTTGTAAAAATAGATGTTGTTTCTGGAACTGATATGCCTATACTTGAAATTGCTATAGCAATGCATCCGATAATAGGTATATTGATGGCAATTGCTTTATTAGGAATGATCTATAATACAGCGGTGGGACTTCTTTATTCATTTATTATCCGATTTATTCCACAAAAAGATCCAACTTTTAAGCCAGCAGTAATTTTAATCGGAGCAATTGGCTTCATGGCAAGCTTTATTGGTTTTACGACATTAGTCGGAAAAGTTTATTCCATCATGGGATATTTAGGTTTTGCAATTATGATTGCTATCATACTAGCTAGAATTGATAAACGATAGCCTTTCTTTATCTCCGAAATATCGGGGATTTTTTTATTTGTAGGCACCTTTCTCATCAAATGAACATTAACTAAGAAAGAATAATGTATCGTTTCTCGAACAATTGTACATTTTTGAGAAGGAGAATGATTATGAACGATTTTTATTGGAGAAGAGTTCAATCATCAGGAGCTCACTCTGTTGTTGCTAGTAAAGTTGCTGATGTTACTGGTGATGGCTTTCCAGATTGGATATTTCTTACTGGAGTAAAACAATCAGATAGCCCATATATAACAAACATTACTCTCATTATAAGAAATGGACGAACACATCAAACGAGCATATTTCCGCTTACTGAAAATGCAGGATATAATCCGACAGTATGGTTAGGTGATTTTACAGGAGATGGAATTAATGATCTATTAATCCAAATTGACTCTGGAGGAAGTGGTGGCATTGTATTTGCTTATATATACTCAAGCTTACAAGGTACAATGACGAAAATTTTTGATTCTGTTCAGTACAATGACCAACATACTTATGATGTTCGTTATGTAAATAATTATAGGGCAAATATTATAAGTAATAGTCCTAAAAAAATCTATACACTTGATTTGAGCTATAAAGGTGAAGAATATTTAAATGAAATTTATAATCCAGATGGTACATTAAAACAACCAATTGAAGGCTGGGTTGATCCGGTCGGTGGTATATATCCAATTGATTTAGGGAGAAATAATAAATACGCTTTGCTTATTATGCAGCAAATCGCTGGAAGATATCATGCAGATGGATTAGGCTATGTTGAAAATCAGTTATCTTGGAACGGACGCCAATTTGAAAATGTCCGACAAACGGTTTCAATCTATGGTGAAGGTCTAAGTTAAATAAATTGTATAGCCTCTAAAAAAAACTACACATACTATTTTTATAAAATGTTTAAGGAGGCTTTTTTTAATGAAAAAGTGGTTGTTAGTTCCTTTTGCTTTTCTATTAGCAAGTGCATTAGTAGCGTGTAATAATAACGCTGGAGAAGACGAAGTGGACGATAATACAGATGTAATTGATGAAAATGTAAATGATACACAAACAGATACTCAAGAAGATACAGATATTCTTGATAATGATACGAATAATGGTACGGGTACTGACAACAATGTTGACATTGAAACAGATATGGGAACAGACAACATGAATGGTACAGATGGAAATGGTACTACAGATAATGGTACTGACACTGAATTACGTGAAGAAGAAGAACAACAATAATTAATTTTAAAGGATGCGTCTCAAAGATTTTGGTATGCATCCTTTTTTTATTGTAGAAAAATAAACGTTTTGGGTACAACCATTTGGACTGCCATGCCTTTAGCGTAACCAAGCCCCTCAAAATTACTTCATGACCTTCCAACGTGGCGGCCACATTCATTAGTTCCCGCAAATTGTGATTAAGCAAAATCCATATTTGTTCTTTTCTTTTTTCTTAATCAAAGGCTAGCTTCATATGCTATAGATAAGAAATTTATAAGAAAAGAGGAAATCCTTTGATTACATATCCAAGTTTAATAAAACCTATAAAGATTGGTGTTACAGCGCCTTCAGCCGGTTTAGATATTAAACAGCATTTTTATTTAGAAAAAGCAATTTATCGTATGGAAGTAAAAGGGTATGAAGTCGTTGTTGGAAATACATGCTGGACTCAATATAAAGCTAAGTCAGCATCTGCAAAAATACGAGCTGAAGAACTAAATTTAATGTTAATCGATGATACAATTCAACTAATATTCCCACCTTGGGGAGGGGAGCTATTAATTGAAATTCTTGAATATATCGATTTTGAAAAGATTAAACCGAAATGGATATTAGGTTATTCAGATACAAGCTTGCTCCTACTTGCAATCACGTTAACAACAGGTATTGCAACTGCCCATGGGACAAGCTTAATTGATCTAAGAGGAGAGCTTTGTGACCCAACAACTAAAATGTGGGAGGAAGTATTGTTTACAAAAGAAGGCGAGGAAGTTATTCAATACCCATCCGAAAAATATCAAGAGCATGGAAGGCATGATTATGAAACAGAATATGTCTTCCATCTTACAGAACAAACTAAGTGGAAAACGATATCTAATCAGCCAATGTATGTAAAGGGTCGACTTTTAGGAGGGTGTATTGATGTAATTCGTCACTTAATTGGAACACCATTTGGAAATGTATCGCAATTTCAAAATAAATTTATAAATAATGAACCAATTATATGGTTTTTAGAAAATTGCCAGATGAACGTAACAGATTTACGAAGATCATTAGTGCACATGAAATTAGCGGGATGGTTTAAAAATTGCAGTGGTATTCTTTTTGGAAGGAGCGCGGCAAATGATCCTGTTGATGATTATCATATTATTGATGTATATATGGAGCTAGCTGATGAATTAAATATACCGATTGCCTATGATATCGATTGTGGACATTTGCCACCTCAACTAACTTTTATAAATGGAGCTTATGCAGAGGTGAGGATTTACAATAGTGGAAGTATAGTGAAGCAGCGATTCATCTAACAATAGACTCTATAAGACATATTGGGATGACTTCTTTACTATGACATCTCTTTTGTACAGAAAAATTTTCAGGTAGATTGAATAAAGCGGGAGTGTCCAAAATGTTCCTTTTTGGACCCCCATTTATTAATTTATTTTACGATTAATGCAGGGCAATTTACTCGTTTCATTACTTTATGACTGACACTACCTAGCACCATTTCTTGCAATACATTTAAACCGCGACTTCCAATAACAACCAAATCCACCTGTTGCATATTTCACAATTTCAGGGCCAGGTGTACCATGAAGAATGTTCACTTTATAAGAAATGTTTGATTCGCGAAGCAGTTGTTCAATTTTTGAAATTTTTTTACGGCGTTCTAAATTTAAAGCTTCATTTGAAGTGGAATGTAATACTTCTGATTTTGCTTTTTCGAAATCAGCAACATACACCACTTCAATTACAGCTTCTTTATTACATGAAGCAATTTTTATCGCTTCTTTTGCAGCGCGTACAGCATTTTCAGAACCATCTGCAGCTAATAAAATATGATTGTACATGAGATTCCCCCTTAATGTGATGAAGACATTCCTTCTAATTTCGAAATAATTTTTTTACTTGAAGCATCTAATTCCATGACCTCTACTTGAATCCCTTTTTCCCGTAATAAATCTTCAACTTTTACTAATGCCCCAACACCAGAATCATCCCATATTCGACTATTAGAGAAATCGATTTGAATGTTTTTGCTTTTGATGTTAGCATATTTAAAGTAGTCAATAAAAGCGTCAGTAGAGGCAAAGAACAGTTGACCTTCTACAATATAACGGGAGCCTTCTTGGTGGATTTTTATAGTGGCGATTTTTACTACGAAGAAGACCGCACTTAAAATAACACCTGCTATAACTCCTTTCGATAAGTCATGTGTCCATACAACAATAACTACGGTTGTAAGCATAACGATTACATCTGTACGAGGAGCTTTTACTAAATATTTGAATGAGCTCCAATCAAAGGTCCCTATACTAACCATAATCATTATTCCAACTAGAACAGGCATTGGAATTTTAACAACTAAATCTCCAAGAACCATAATTAAAAATATTAAAAACAATCCAGCTATTAGTGTTGATAAACGACCACGTCCACCAGATTTTACATTAATAACAGATTATTTCGAAAAAAGTACCACTTGTTTATTACTATTTATTATTTGATGAAATTAAGAAGTTATTAGCAAATGAGATTATTAATCATGATGAAATAGATGCAAGCTTCTATTCTGCATATCAAGCGAACGCTATTCTTGGTATCATTATTCAATGGTATATGGATGATTTTCAGCAAAGTGCGAGTTTTTTAAATGAGCAGCTTGTTAAAATAATAAATTTAAAGTAATGAAATAATTATAAGCATTTACACTGTATTTAAGATAAAATTATGAAATAATACAGTTTAGGTCATTTAGAAAGGAGTCACCTATGCTTTCGAAATTTTTTTCTTATTACAAGCCACATAAAAGGCTATTTATTATAGACTTTGCAAGTGCAATTATTGTAGCAATTTTAGAGCTTGCTTTCCCAGTAGCTGTAAAATGGTTTATTGATGATTTACTTCCAACGAACGAGTGGAATACCATTGTAAAAGTAAGTATTCTATTATTCTTTGTTTTCGTTTTAAGTACAATATTAAACTTTATCGTAAACTATTTAGGGCATAAGCTTGGAATTAATATCGAAACGGATATGCGACAAGATTTATTTAATCATCTTCAAAAGCAATCCTTCCGTTTTTTCGATAATAATAAAACTGGGCATTTAATGAGTCGCATTACCAATGATTTATTTGATATTGGTGAATTTGCTCACCATGGACCAGAAGATTTCTTTATTGCGGTTATGACGTTTATTGGCGCCTTTGCCATTATGTTTAATGTAAACCCAACATTAGCACTCGTTGCATTAATAGCAGTTCCGTTTTTAATTTGGATTGTTACGTTCAGTAATAGTAAAATGAACGCTGCTTGGAAAACGATGTACGGTAAAATTGCAGATGTTAATGGTCGAGTGGAAGATAGTGTTGCGGGAATTCGTGTTGTTCAATCATTTACAAATGAAGATTTCGAAATGGAACGTTTCCGTGAGCAAAATGGCTTCTTTAGAACAGCTAAGCTCTATGCATATAAAGTAATGGCTGGCACACATTCAGGTATTTATATGATGACAAGACTACTAACTTTAGTTGTATTAGTAGTTGGTGCGTGGCTTAGCTTCAATGGAAAACTTTCATATGGGGAATTAGTCAGTTTTGTTCTTTACACAAATGTGTTAATTAAACCGATTGATAAAATAAGCGCGTTACTCGAGTTATATCCGAAAGGAATGGCTGGATTTAAACGTTTACAAGAATTGTTAGCTCAACAACCTGAGGTACAAGATAAATTTGGAGCAGTCGACGTACCATATTTACATGGTGATATTAAGTTTGAAAATGTTCATTTTAGCTATGAAAATGACAAACCGATACTAGAGGACATTTCATTTGAGCTAAAAGCTGGAGAAATGACTGCCTTTGTTGGTCCTTCAGGTGCAGGGAAAACTACAATTTGTTCGTTAATACCACGATTTTATGACGTAAATAGTGGAGCGATTACGATTGACGGTATCGATGTACGTGATATGACTAAACGTTCGTTACGTGAGCAAATTGGGATCGTTCAGCAAGATGTATTTTTATTTACAGGTACAATTCGTGAAAACATTGCATATGGAAAAAAAGATGCGACAGAAGAGGAAATTAGAGAAGCATTGACAAAAGCTCATCTGGATGAATTTGTAAATAATTTATCGGAAGGGCTTGAAACTCAAATAGGAGAGCGTGGTCTTAAGCTTTCTGGTGGGCAAAAGCAACGATTGGCGATTGCACGGATGTTCTTGAAAAATCCACCAATCTTGATTTTAGACGAAGCTACATCAGCTCTTGATACAGAGACTGAAAAAATAATACAAGAGTCTCTTGCAGAACTTGCAGAAAATCGCACAACGCTAGTCATTGCTCACCGTCTTGCAACAATTAAAAATGCGGACCGTGTCATTGTTGTCACACCAAATGGTATTGAAGAAGATGGATCATACAATGATTTAATTGCTGAGAATGGAATATTTGCTCGACTTCATCAGCATCAATATAGTTAAGGTTAAAGGGAGGCCTACAACTGGACGCCCCCTTTTTATGGAGTATTTTCCCTTTGTAAAAACTCGCATAATTTATAAAGATAATATCCTGCGCGAAGCTGTTGCTGAATGATATAATCCATATGTTGAAGGGCATCTGAAGCAATTTTTTTTGCATGTGAAATAGTATGCTGGTCTATTTCATCTAAAACTTCGCCAACTACTTCTAACGAATAAAGGGCAGAGCGGAGTGTGCGAATGATTAAAAGTCTCCGTAAATCAGCTCTACTATATTGCCGATAGCCATTTTCCATATTGCGTGAAGGTACCATAAGTCCTTCCTTCTCCCAATGGTGTATAGTCGTTTGAGGAACATCGATTTCTTTTGATACTTCTCCAATTGAATACCATTCTTTTTTATGTAAAGTCGAGAATCGTTCAAGCTCTTCTACATCGAGAGCTTGAATTGTATGATCGGCTTTTATTTTTTCTTTGTACATATTTGCTTGAGCTTCGTTGACGATCCATAATGCCTCAGTAATGTTTCTCTGTTGAATGAGTGGCATTACTCGTTTAACTAACCCCATTCCAAACCCAGCATTCATGGCACGAATGCATTCAAAATATGCCAGATGTTCTTCCGTATACAATCGATAGCCATTAGGTTGTCGTTCTGGAGGGGGAATGAGTCCCCATTCCTCAGGGTATGGAGTCTTATTAGTTTCTTCTGAAATGCCTGAAATACTTGGCTTAAGTGATAGGATCATTGTTATGAAGGAAGGACGTATTGCAACGACATTAACTAAAGAAGAGGCGACTCAAGAACGTATATTAGAAGCAGCAATGGGCAGTGAACTTACAAACAATCGAGAAGTGGCAGTTGAAGTGTAGACAAAGGGTATGGAGGTAAAACATGAGCGAACATGTTATACAGCAAGCCGATAATATCGAAAAACGTACACTTTCAAATAAATTATTGACAAATGTTTCGAAATTTCGAGAACTCGGTTTAATCGTATTTATTGTATTGTTATGTGCATTTATTCAATGGCGCAATTCGAGTTTTTTAACCTTTGAAAATATAAGCGATATGGTTACAAATGCTGCTATTCTAAGCATTTTAGCAGTAGGAATGATGCTTGTCCTTGTAACGCGCGGTATCGACTTATCTATAGGTGCAATTATTGCTTTATCAGGGATGGTTTGTGCACAGCTTGTTAGCCAATATAGTTTAAATCCTTTCTTGATTATTTTAATAGGAATTGCAATAGGTATTGTATGTGGTGTGTTAAATGGATTTCTTATAGCGAAAATAGGAATTCTCCCGATCATTGCAACAGGGAAAATTTTAGGAATAAATAACTTAATCGTTATTGCAATTGTCATTTATATTATTTTTTACTATGTTATAAACCTTACCGTAATTGGAAGGCAAATTTATGCAGTAGGGAGCAATCCAGAATCAGCTAAAGTAAGCGGAATAAATGAAAATAAAATTTTAATTCTCGTTTATTCAACACTTGGTGGCTTATCTGGTTTATCAGGAGTTTTATGGGTTTCAAAATTTGCCTCTGCACAGGGAGATACTGCAACGGGTTATGAATTAACGGTCATTGCAGCGTGTATTCTTGGAGGAGTGAGTATAGCTGGTGGAGCAGGGAAAGTATCAGGGGTATTATTAGGTGCGTTGCTTTTAGGAATATTACAAAATGCTCTTCCGTTATTGAATGTTTCACCGTTTTGGCAAACAGGCATTCAAGGTGCCATCATTTTAATTGCTGTTATTTTAAATACGCTAGTTAAACGTAGTGTAGATCGAAATAATTTGGTAAGGAGGAAGATTTGATGAATAATAAATCACTTACAGAAGAGAATTATCTTCCAAATAACTTAACCAACAAAAGGGAATTTACTTTAAAGTCCTTCTTTCTACAATGGGAATGGCTATTAATTTTAATTCTATTTCTAGTATTTATTATTAACTCAATTCTTTCACCTTACTTTTTAAATGCAAATAGTTTACTAGGTGCAACATCAACTTTTTTGGATAAAGCGTTTATTGTTTTTCCAATGGCACTCATTATGATTATGCGTGATATTGATATTTCTGTTGGCTCAATAGTCGCCTTATCGTCTGTCGTTATGGCAACTGTTTATAATTCCTTTGGATTACCTATGGGCGCCGCCATTATTATCTGTTTAGTTGTAGGCGCATTGTGCGGATTAATAAATGGCTTGTTGATTGTCAAATTTAAAGAGTTATCAGCAGTAATTGTTACTTTAGGTACGATGATTTTATTTCGAGGTATTGCTTATATCATTTTAGAGGATCAAGCTTCGGGGAATTTCCCAGATTGGTTTAATTATTTTGGTTGGGGAACTATCGGGAATCTTCCTTTTATTTTAATAGCATTTATAGTTGTTGCAATTATTTTCATTCTTTTATTGCATAAAACAACTTTTGGGCGAAATGTTTATGCAATAGGGAGTAATCCTACAGCGAGCCGTTTTTCAGGAGTTTGTGTAGATAAAATTAGAGTGGTTGTTTTCGTATTAGCAGGGTTAATGGCTGCTGTAACTGCCATCTTTCTTGCATCGCGTATGGGTAGTACTCGACCAAATATAGCAACCGGTTATGAGCTAGAGGTAATTACGATGGCTGCTTTGGGTGGAATTAGTACAGTTGGTGGGAAGGGACGAATGTTTGGAACAATTTTAGCGATATTCATAATTGGCTTCTTACAATACGGACTTGGTTTAATTAATATTCCATCACAAACTTTATTAATTATTATCGGTGCTTTATTAATTCTAGCGGTAGCAACACCAAAATTAAAACTACCGAAATATTTACTGAGAAATAAGAAAGTATAAATTTAGAGTAATAGCTAGCTCCAATGTTAGTCGGGGCTAGGCAAAAGCCTTTTTACGACAAGTAATAACTGGAGCAGGGAATTTGAGCTTTTCTTAAGCAAGGTTTTAAATATGAATCTAATAAGGTTCTTATTAAAATAACAATTTAAAACATTGGGGGTAAAGATATGGGGAAAGTTAAATACTTATTAACGCTTCTGTTTATGTTATTTTTGCTAGCGGCATGTAGCGATAGTTCTACAGATGCTCCAACAACGGAAGCAGATGGTGAAACAACAGGAGAATCTGCAGAAGGTGGAACTGCAAAATATGCCTTCGTATTTAAAAATACAGGAAATCCATATGGGGAAAAGATGTACGAAGGATTTGAGAAGGCGATTAATGAAGCTGGGGGAGAAGTCATTTACCGTTCGCCAGATCAACCGACTGCAGAAGGTCAAATTCAAATTATTGAACAATTAATTACTCAAAAAGTAAGTGCCATTGCCATTGCAGCTAACGACAATGACGCATTAGAACCAGTATTGAAAAAGGCAATGCAAAATGGGATAAAAGTTATTTCTGTTGATTCAGCTGTTAATTCAAATAGTCGTATGCTTCATGTAAACCAGGCTAATCCAGAGCGTATTGGACGTGTTCAGATTCAAGCGTTAGGGGAAATGATTAATTATGAAGGTAAAATTGCAGTTTTAAGTGCAACTTCTCAAGCCACAAACCAAAACTTATGGATTGAATGGATGCAAGAAGAACTAAAAGATCCTAAATATGCAAAAATGGAACTAGTAAAAGTAGCGTATGGGGATGATTTACGTGATAAAAGTGTTTCAGAAACGGAAGCATTGTTAAAAACTTATCCAGATTTAAAAGGAATTATTGCACCAACTACTGTAGGGATTGCTGCTGCTGGTAAAGTATTGACTGATAAAGGATTAGCAGGGAAAATTGCTTTAACGGGTCTTGGATTACCTAGTGAAATGGCTAGTTATATTGAAAATGGTGTATCACCTTGGATGTACTTATGGAATCCAATTGATGTAGGTTATGCAGCTGCATATGCATCAGTTGAACTTGTAAATGGCAAAACAGGTGCATTAGGTGAATCTTTTGAAATAGGCGACTTAGGTTCATTTGAAGTTGTAGAAGATGGAGAAGGTGCACAAATTATGCTAGGAGATCCATTTAAATTTGATTCTTCAAATATTAACGAATGGAAAGATGTATATTAAAATAAAGCAGCAACTGAGGTTTACCCAAAAGTCATCGTAACAATGACTTTTGGGAAGCCTTTTTAATTTGATTTAATAAATCATTTTTCGTTTTTGGAAATGCTTCTTGAGAAAAGGGGTAACCATTCATAATAAAATGATTTGCTAACTCGAATACCCAAGGCTTTTCTAGATGAGCTTGTCTTAATAAATCATCCTTTTCAAATAGGCCTTGTGCTTCACCAAAATAAATGATTTTCCCTTTATCAAATACAATGAATAGGTCAGCCCATTCATAGGCTAAATTTATATCATGAGTAGAAAGTAAAAAAGTTCGCTTATTATTTTCTAATTGACGTAAATACTCAAGCATTTGGGTGGTAAAATAGTGATCGAGTCCGCCAGTTGGTTCATCTAATAAAAAAATGCTTGGATTCATAGCGTAAACTCCCGCGATCGAAACACGCTTTTTTTGTCCACCACTTAAAAAATGAATCGGTTTATTTTTTAATTCTTCCAGTTGCGTTAATTCAATCGCTTTTTCAGTCATTTCATTTATCTTTTCAACTGACCAGCCTAAATTAAAAGGGCCTATTGCAATATCCTGTTTTACAGTACCTGCGAAAAGTTGGTTATCTGCATCTTGAAATACAAGACCAATTTTCTGTCGCAGTTCCTTCAAAGCCTTCTTTGTATAATGTAACTTTTCGTTTTGAAATTCGATTTGTCCTGATGTCGGTTTAATTAGCCCCATTAATAATTGAAAAAATGTTGATTTGCCGGAACCGTTCTGTCCAAGAACTGCGATTTTTGCATTTTGAGGAATATCAACAGTAAGCTCTTTTATAGCCCATGTACCATCAGGGTATTGATAACTGACTTCGCTTAGACGAAAGTACGGATTCATTCCATTCACTCCTTAAAATAGAACGATAATAAAGTTAGTTGAAAAGAAAAGACCTATTAAAAACCAATTTTTAGGGTTTAACTTTTTGGAATCATTAAAGAAATTGTACCCTTCAGAGTGATTGCCTCCACGAGCTTCCATTGCAAGAGATAATGTATAACTTCGATGAAAAACTTCCTGGAACAACGATGTAATTAACACCCCTAAGGAATGAAAAGAGCTTTTTATCGTATGGTAACCTAGACGTGCATTTTGGGCGATAAAAATTTGCTGCATACTATTAAGAAAAATAAAAATAAAGCGATATGTTAATTCAAATAGCTCAATGAATAATAATGGAACCTTACATTTTCTAAGTACAACACATATTTCTTGGATAGAAGTTGTTAAAATTAAAAAATATAAACAGCTTACAGAACCAATTGAAGTAATGATTAAGTTTAGCGCAGTCTCAAGGCTATAAGAACTAATAAAAATATAGTAATTAGCTATTTTCGAGTTCCAAATGACGTGTTCAATACTTTTTGAAAATGAAAACAGAATAGTAACTGCACTCGTAATAATAAAGAACAATGGTATGGCGAGTAATTTACTAAAATATTTAAAAGGAATTTTAGCGAAAAAAATAATCATAGAGCTCATCAAACAAAATGTCCAAATTGTCACATACGTATTGTGCAAAGCTAGAAGAAGAAGTAACGAACCGATAGAAAAAATTATTTTTTCACTAGAATGAACATCCTTTAAACCATTAATGTAAGCATATTTATCAATTAACAACATAACGATCTATTCATTACCTTGCCTTTGATGACGTCCTCGAGTGAAACCGATAAAGTAGCCAATAAATCCGGCTCCAATCGCAGCCTGTAATACAAATAGTAAACTTTCAATTTCACCGCTAGGAGGCTCCCAAATTGCTTCAAACCAAGGCTCGTACTCTTTATTAATTTCACTAATCGCTGCTTCAGCTTCTCCATCTGCTCCACCAAACTCTGCGTTCTTTTGAATGAATAATGGAATAATCGCAAGTAAAACGACGATAGATAGTAAAAGAAGATTTTTCTTTAACATTATTGTTGTGCCTCCTTTGTCTTAAAGATTCGTAGAGCTGCTAGTTCACGTACGTTATATTTTTGTAAGAAATTCATAACAATTACTGTTAAAATCCCTTCACTTACTGCTAAAGGAACTTGTGTTAACGAAAAGATGCTACTAAATTTAATAAATGATTGCCAGATACCGCCTACTTCAGATGGGAAAGCTAGTGCTAGTTGAAGAGAGGTCACCACATATGTACCTAAATCACCTAACATAGCAGCAAAGAATACTGCAACTGAAAAGGAGAATCCGATTTTTCTAGAAAGGTTGTACACACCATAAGCAATAAATGGTCCAACAATAGCCATTGAGAAAATATTCGCGCCGAGGGTTGTTAACCCCCCGTGGGCTAGAAGTAATGCTTGGAATAATAAAACAATGGAACCTACCACAGACATAGCGAGAGGACCAAATAACATAGTACCAAGTCCAACTCCTGTAGGGTGTGAACAGCTACCAGTTACTGAAGGTATTTTCAATGCTGATAAAACAAAGGCAAAGGCTCCTGATAATGCGAGTAACATTTTTGTTTCTGGATTTTCAGCCACTGTTTTCCGAATAGATCTTAAACCTAAAATGAAAAATGGTAGTGACATGACAGACCAAAAGATAGACCATTGAAGAGGTAAAAATCCTTCCATAATGTGCATCGCGTATGCCTGTTTCGGAATAAATAGTAGGGCGATTAAGAAATAGCTCAATTTCAAAATCTGTTTTTTCATAACTTTTTCCTCCTAAATTAATTTTGATGACGAAAAAGTGCAATAAAAAAAGCACTTTTAAGTAGGAAAAGTGCATGAAAAATTAGCAATAAAGTTTGCCATTTTCATACCTATCCTCGTAGGTTGAAACATTAATTACTATTTTTTTGGCAGGTCTCCTGGCTTATCATCAACACTTCTCACACCTTCCCGTTTTACACAGTGGTATTTTGTGAGTTGCTCCGATTTACAGTGGCGGGACCGCGACGAATTTGCATCGTACTTCCCTTTTAAGCTAACTTTCATTAGCACCAAAAAATAATTCAGTTGTCATCATTACAAAAATAGTGTAGCACCAAGATTTCTATTTTTCTATATTTTTTAAAAAATAGGTAATTATTCTTTTTATTATTTTTATAATGTGATATTTTTAATTCATAAAATGATTATACAACTTAATAGGTTATCAAGTGCTCGATTATTCGAGGTAAAAGGGAAACCAGTGCAAATCTGGTACAGCCCCCGCTACTGTAATTGCTGATGAAATCACAATGCCACCAACTATTTGGGAAGGCGTGAGAGTAAAACGAAGCTTAAGTCAGGAAACCTGCTTGATAACTCTTCGAACAAACTTTTCGGAGGGAGAAGTTTAGGTAGAGTAGTATTCCATACTATTTTTGTTTATTCTTTTTACGAATAATCAGGCCTTTACTCCCTTTGAGAGTAAAGGCCTTTTTCTATTTAGAAATTTTCTAGAAGTTAAAGCGCTTTGTTCGATCATTGCATTTATAAGGGGGAGAAATATTGCAAAAAGGTAAAATCTTTGTCGTTGGATTTGGACCAGGAGATTATGAACATATTACAAAACGGGCAATTGATGCATTGCAGCAAAGTGATTTTATTATCGGTTACAAAACGTACGTCGAGCTTATTGAACATCTTGTAACTGCAAAATCAATTATTAGCACAGGGATGACAGAGGAAGTATCTCGAGCACAGGAAGCTGTTAAACAAGCACAAGCGGGAAAAATTGTATCTGTTATTTCGAGCGGTGATGCCGGTGTATATGGTATGGCAGGTCTTGTTTATGAAGTGTTAATCGAGCTTGGATGGACAGAAAAGGAAGGCATTGCTGTTGAAATTGTACCTGGAATTTCAGCTATTAATTCTTGTGCCAGTCTACTTGGGGCACCAATTATGCATGATGCTTGCACGATAAGCTTAAGTGATCATTTAACACCTTGGAAAATAATCGAGAAACGTATCGAAGCAGCAGCAATGGCTGATTTTGTCATCGCGTTTTATAACCCGAAAAGTGGTAGAAGAACAAGGCAAATTGTTGAAGCTCAGCGGATTTTATTGGAATATCGATCACCTGACACACCAGTTGGACTTGTGAAAAGTGCATATCGTGATCGACAAAATATTGTAATGACAACGTTGGAAGATATGTTAAACCATGATATTGGCATGTTAACGACAGTAGTTGTCGGAAATTCGACGACCTTCTTTTATGACAATAAAATGATTACCCCTCGAGGTTATCAAAGAAAATATACTCTTGGTGAAGAAAAGCAGCCATTACGCCCACATCAACGCTTGAAAAAAGAAGCAGAACCATGGGCGATGGATCAAGAAACAGGAGAGGCTGCAACGGGGTATGAGCATATTGAAATAAGACCTAAAGAAAAATCAATACAACCGTCTAAAAAATCTTCCTTTGAGATGGCACATTTAGCGGTGTCCCTTTTAACAAATGGGCATTCTTCAGTAGCTACATCGGAGAAAAAAATTGTACAACAATCTATTGAATCCATCTTTGAAGTTGCAGTAAGTCCCGGGGTGGCTAATAAATTTTTCTCACCAGAGCAAATGAGAACACTAGCGGACATTGTTGGTGAAGAAGGCACAATGGAATATACACCAGATCATCAAATTCATTTAAAAATACCGACTAATGACCCGGCAACGATTACGGAACAGCTTCAATCTGTTGGGTTTTTAATCGCTCCAATAGGGGATGTTGCAAACGTTAAAGCGTGCGATTTTTGCTATGGAGAAAAAGCCGATTCAATTCCGTATGCTGAGGCGCTCCAGGAAAAGTTTGGCGGCATGAAGCTTCCGAAACAATTACATATTGGTTTTAACGGTTGCGGGATGGCGTGTTATCGGGCAGTTTTTGATGATATAGGAATTGTTTATAGAAAAAATAAGTTTGATATATTCCTTGGTGCGAAACCGGTTGGAAGAACAGCTCATGCTGCACAGCCAATTGTTGAAGGGGTGGAACCAGAGCAGCTAATCCCTTTGATTACGGACATTATTAACGAATATAAAGAAAATGCTCATCCGAATGAACGGTTATTTAAATATTTTAAACGAGTGAAAAAAATATTGAACTTTGAGTATCAAGAGATGGGAAGCAAAATAAAAATCGAACCAGCTCCATGTGGTGATTAGGAGGATTGTGATGATTTTATTTTTAGCAGGTACAAGCGATGCAAGGGAACTCGCTGTTCGCTTACAAAATAAAGGTTATTCGTTATTAGCAACAGTAGTTACACAATCTGCTGCTAATAGTCTTGCGCAAGAAAGTATTCCACATCATATTGGTCGCTTAACTGCTGAAGAGATGCAATCGTTATGTTTGAAAAATGGCTGTACATGTGTTATTGATGCAAGTCATCCGTTTGCAGAAGAAGCATCAAAACAAGCGATGAAGGCGGCTCAAGCAATAAATGTTCCGTATATACGATTTGAACGAAAACAAGAGCACTATAGTCACTCGCTTATTACCAAAGTAGATAGCTATCAACAAGCCGCGGAATTAGCTTTGCAAAAAGGCGGTACAATTATGCTAACGACAGGAAGTAAAACATTAAAAACGTTCACAAATGTATTGAATGGAAAAGAAGGAATTCGTGTAATAGCTCGTATGCTTCCAAATATTGAAAATATGGAGAAGTGTCAGGAGTTAGGTGTCGCTCAGAAAGATATCGTTGCAATTCAAGGACCATTCACTAAGGAATTAAACACCGCCTTATATAAGCAATACGGAGTGACCGTAATGATTACGAAGGAAAGTGGAAAAGTGGGCTCCGTTGATGAAAAAATTGAGGCAGCTTTAGATTGTGGAATTGAAATTATCTTAATAAAACGCCCGCAGGTTCAATACGGACAACAATATGAAACATTCGAGGGAGTAGAAGAAGCTCTAAAACAGTTAGGAGGAAATTTAGTTGAATTTTAATACAGACTTTACACCATTAACAGTTGATCCGGATAAAATTTATGACTATAGCTTTTCAATTATTGAAGAGGAAATGGGGGAACACAATTTTACAGAAGATCAATGGAAAGTTGTTCGACGTGTAATCCATGCATCAGCAGATTTTGAATTAGGACGTAGTGTCATGTTTACTCCAGATGCAATTGAAGCTGGTATTCAAGCTATATTAGCAGGGCGCCATGTAATAGCAGACGTTCAAATGATTGAAAGTGGATCAGGACGCAAACGATTCCAAAAATATGGTGGAGATTTACATTGTTATATTGCTGATCCAGATGTTGCAAAAGAAGCAAAAGCACAAAATGCAACTCGTGCGATTATTTCGATGCAAAAAGCAGTTCGTGAAAATGAAGGGGGCATTTATGCGATTGGGAATGCACCTACTGCGTTACTTGAGTTAATTCGGCTTATTAAAGAAGGTATTGCCAAGCCAGATTTAATCATCGGTATGCCGGTTGGTTTCGTTTCAGCAGCAGAATCAAAAGAGGAACTTGCTAAACTAAAAGGCATTCCGTTTATTACAAACGTAGGACGAAAAGGTGGTAGTACAGTAACGGTTGCAGCATTAAATGCAATTTCTATTTTGGCGGACGAACGAGCAAAAAAATAATGTGACTCTTCCATCCGTTTTAAACTTTTACGGTCAGTTAATCTCCGACTAGTTTTACTTTGTTCTTCGCATACTTGGAGGAAAACTCTACACCTGTTGTTTCAATTTTTCGGTGCAGATAAATTACTGACTGTTAAGGCGGGATAAAGATGAAAAGTAAAGAAAAAAAAGATCCAAAGAGCATGCGTAATGGATTTACAACTGGAGCTTGTGCAACTGCAGTAACAAAGGCAGCGTTGATGGCCCTAATAACAAATGAAGAACAAAAATCTGCCACTATTCATCTTCCAATAGGACAAGATGCAACCTTTAAGATTGAATCATGCATATTTGAAGATGGTAAAGTAACGTGCGAAACGATTAAAGATGCCGGGGATGACCCGGATGCGACACACCAAGCGAGAATTTTAAGTACTGTAAAATTTGTTGCGACCCCAGGAATTCATCTAGATGGAGGTGTTGGGGTTGGTCGAGTTACAAAACCGGGTTTACCAGTTGAAGTTGGACAGGCAGCAATTAACCCGGTACCACGTAAAATGATTCTTTCAACTGTTCAACAGTTAATGGATGAATATGAAGTTCAATGTGGAGTTGAAGTAATAATTTCAGTTCCAGATGGAGAAGAAATTGCAAAGAAAACCCTTAATGGACGACTCGGGATTATTGGTGGTATTTCAATTTTAGGGACAAGAGGAATTGTTGTACCTTTTTCTAGCTCAGCTTACATGGCAAGTATCGTCCAAGCAATCAGTGTTGCAAAAGCAGCTGGATGCGACCATCTTGTCATCACAACTGGCGGGCGTAGTGAAAAATTTGCAATGGCACAATATCCTCAATTACCAGAAGAAGCCTTTATTGAGATGGGGGATTTTGTAGGTTTTACATTGAAGCATTGTAAAAGACAAAATATTGCTCATGTATCTTTAGTTGGCATGATGGGGAAATTCTCGAAAGTTGCTCAAGGTGTTATGATGGTTCACTCGAAAAGTGCACCAATCAATTTTGAGTTTTTAGCAAATTTAGCTAGGGCAGCTGGTGCCAAAGAAGACATTGTTGAGCAAGTATTAACAGCAAACACGGCTGCACAAGTAGGAGATTTAATGCTAGAGCATGGTTATACACAATTTTTTGATCTCCTTTGTAAATCATGTTGCTATGAATCCTTAAATCACATTAAAGAAGGTATGACAATATCAACATCCATCTATTCAATGAAAGGTCAATTACTAGGGAGGGCTGAGAACATTGCAACAATCAATCAAGATGATTGGCATTGGAGATAATGGGGTAATAGGACTACTCCCACAATATAAACGATGGATAGAGGAAAGTGAAGTACTCGTTGGTGGTGAACGGGTACTCGAATTTTTCCCGCATTATCTAGGGGAAAAAGTAGTTATAAAAGGCGGGTTATCAAAACTTGTAGAAACTCTTCAGCAAGAAACGCGACCAACAGTAATTTTGGCTTCCGGTGACCCGTTATTTTATGGAATTGGCGGGTTTCTAGCTAAAAAACTCCCTTTAGAAATTTATCCGACAATGAGTTCTATACAGCTTGCATTTTCACGAATGAAGGAAAGCTGGCAAGATGCATATTTAACAAGTGTACATGGTCGTTCAATGAAGGGGCTTGCTCAACAGATTGATGGAAGAGAAAAAGTAGCAATACTTACGGATGAAGAAAATAACCCAAATAGGATTGCTAAATATTTAAAACATTTTGGGATGAACGAATACAAGGCATTTATTGCTGAAAATTTAGATGGTACAGAAGAACGGGTAGGCTGGTATTCCCTCGATGAAATGGAAAGAGGAGAGTTCTCCCCTTTAAACGTTGTCATATTAAAAGCAATGTCTAAACCAAAATATTATTCTTTAGGAATTGATGATGAAGAGTTTTCTCAAAGGAAGCCTGATAAAGGACTCATCACTAAGAAAGAGATTCGTGTACTAAGCTTACAAGCGATGGAACTTCATTCATCTAGTGTTGTTTGGGATATTGGAACATGTACAGGATCGATGGCAATTGAAGCAGGGAAAATTGCGCGGGAAGGGCAAATATTTGCTGTAGAGAAAAATGCACCAGATTTAGAAAACTGTATACTCAATCAGCAAAAATTTCGTGTAGATATTACAACGATTCACTCAAAGGCGCCAGCTGGTCTAGAAGCTTTTCCAGATCCTGATGCAATCTTTATTGGGGGTTCTGGCGGTGAGATGGAGGAGCTTTTAAATGTTTGTATAAATCGTTTAAAGAAAAATGGACGGTTAGTTATGAATGTTGCGACGATAGAGAACTTGTATAAAGCGGTTGAGGTATTAAAAACATTTGGTTGCGAGGTTTCCATCTTACAGGCACAGCTTTCGCGAAGTAAACCGATTTTAGATATGACGCGCTTTGTTCCGTTGAACCCTATTTACATTATTACGGCAATGAAAGGAAATGAGAGATGAATAAATTAGGTACTTTATATGGATTAGGTGTTGGTCCAGGAGATCCAGAGCTTATTACAGTGAAAGCATTTCGTGTTATCCAAGAATCTCCGGTAATCGCTTACCCTAAAAAATTAAAGGGAAGTAAAAGCTACGCACATCGCATTGTGGATGTTTATATTAATCCGCAAGAAAAAGAAATGCTCGGACTTGTTTTTCCAATGACAAAGGATGAAGAGGTGTTGTCTAGGGAATGGTCTAAATCAGTGGAATTAGTTTATGAAAAGCTTAGTGAGGGGAAAGATGTTGCCTTTGTCACTGAAGGAGATCCTCTTTTATATAGTACCTTTATTCATATGATGAAACTGATGCAAGAAAGGTACCCTCAAGTATCCATTTTAACAGTACCAGGTATTTCATCTATTAATGGTGCCGCTTCGAAACTAAGTGTTGCATTAGCTGATGGGGATGACCATTTAGCAATTATTCCAGCTATAGATGATTATGAAGCAATGAGAAGTGCTATAGAAAACCATGATGCAGTAGTCTTCCTTAAAGTAGCAAAGGTAATCGATTTAATGTTGCAAGTGTTGCGAGATTTAGATTTATTACATAAAGCATCTGTTGTAACGAAAGTAACTTCAGAGGAAGAAGTTATTTGGGATGTTACGCAGTTGGATGGAGCAGATTTAGAATATTTAACTCTAATGGTGGTGCGTAAATAGTGGATAAAATTTGGATTGTTGGAGCCGGTCCAGGAGATCCAGACTTAATTACGGTAAAAGGGCTGGAAATTTTACAAAAAGCAGATGTAGTAATGTATACAGACTCTTTGGTTAATGAAGAGTTAATAGCAAAAGCTAGGCCAGATGCAGAGATTATTCGAACAGCTGGGATGCATCTAGAAGAAATGGTCGATATCATGGTCAATCGAGTGAAAAATGGAAAAATGATTGCTCGAATGCATACTGGAGATCCAGCAATGTATGGAGCCATTATGGAACAAGTTGCTCTTTTAAAAGAACGTGGGATTGGGTATGAAGTCATCCCCGGGGTTAGTTCTGTATTTGCATCAGCTGCAGCCATTGGAGCAGAATTGACAATACCCGATTTAACACAAACGTTAATTTTAACTCGCGCAGAAGGACGGACACCTGTACCCGAATTTGAGAAATTACGATTACTTGCTAGCCATCATTGTACAATTGCTCTATTTTTAAGTGCTACTTTAACGAAGAAAATCGTGAAAGAATTACAAGAGGCAGGTTGGTCAGATGATACGCCTGTTGCTGTTATTCAGCGTGCAACATGGCCTGATCAAAAAATTGTTCGCACAACATTGTGTGAACTAGATGAAGCAATGCGCATAAATGGCATTCGAAAACATGCGATGATTTTAGCGGGTTGGGCTCTCGATCCAAATATACATGAAAAAAATGAATATCGTTCCAAACTGTATGATGCAAGCTTTACACATAGCTTTAGAAAAGGTGTGAAAGTAAATGATTGAATTGCAGGAAGGGTTTCTACCAGATGTCCGTGTTCGGCAACCCTATGCTATTGTAGCCATTACAAAACATGGTGTTCAAATGGGACGTAATTTACAACAAACTTTCGCAAGTGCGGATCTTTATTATATGGGCAAGTTTTTACAAGGCGATGAGGATGAGCGTAATATTCAATTGTTTAATGGATCAGTTCGTTTATTGTTGCCAGCTCTATTTAAAAAATATAAAGGTTTGATTTTAATAATTTCCCTAGGTGCTGTTGTAAGAATGATTGCACCTATTTTAGTAGATAAAAAGAAAGACCCAGCAGTTGTAGTTATTGATGACCGTGGTGAACATGTCATTAGTGTTTTATCAGGCCATCTTGGTGGTGCAAATGTCTTAACTCACGAAATTGCAAATTTAATGGGGGCAAAAGCTGTTATTACGACTGCCTCAGACGTACAAAAGACAATTCCTGTTGATCTATTTGGCGCACGTTTCGGCTGGGTGTGGGATAGTGAGGAGAAGCTTACACCGGTCAGTGCTTCAGTTGTTAATGAGGAGCATGTGGCGATAGTCCAAGAAACGGGTGAAAAAGATTGGTGGATGCATGATACACCAATGCCGAAAGAAATTATTATTTACCCAACAATAGAAGAAGCGATTCAAGCAAAACCTCAAGCTTCTTTAATTATTACTGATCGACTCCTACAACAAAATGAAGAAATACTTCTAGAAAATGGAGTCGTTTATCGTCCTAAATCACTTGTGCTCGGTATGGGATGTAATCGAGGTACCTCTATTGAAGAAGTAGAATCCGTCATCGATGAAACATTATTAGAGCTGCAACTTTCCAAAAAAAGTGTGAAGGCACTTTGCACGATTAACCTAAAAAAGGATGAATCGTGTTTTTTAGCAGTAACTGAAAAATACGGATGGGAGTTTGTAACATATACACCCGAAGAGTTAAATGAAATACCACTCCCGAATCCTTCAGAAACAGTATTTAAATTTACAGGAGCTTATGGTGTCAGTGAACCTGCAGCTATGCGCTATGCGAATACAACAGATTTATTACTGCAAAAAAAGAAAAGCGGCAACGTAACGATTACTGTAGCACGCTTAACATTTTAGGAGGGAGCCAATGACAACAAATCGTTTTGTTATTGCTGGTACTGGCAGTGGCGTAGGAAAAACAACTTTTACTATCGGTTTAATGTACGCCTTAAAGCAAAAAGGTCTTAAAGTACAAGGCTTTAAATGTGGGCCAGATTATATTGATCCAACTTATCATACGGCTGTAACGGGTCGTATCTCACGTAATATTGATAGTTGGATGTTAAGTCGTGAAACGGTAATTGATATTGTAAGTCGCGCTAGTCGAGATGCAGATGTTTCGATTATTGAAGGAGTCATGGGATTTTACGATGGAAAAAATCCGCTGACAGATGCCGGATCAACTGCTGAAACTAGCGTTATAACAAAAAGTCCGGTTGTGCTAATTGTCAATGCGGCAAGTATGGCAAGAAGTGTTGCGGCTGTTGTAAAAGGTTTCCAGATATTATCGGAACAACCGAATATTGTAGCGGTGATTGTTAATCAAGTAGGTAGTGTAGGTCATTTTGAACTTGTGAAAGCCGCAATCGAGCAAGAATGTACGGTGCCAGTTATTGGATATTTGAAAAAGGATCCTACATTGATGATACCGAGTCGTCATCTAGGATTGATTCCAACGATTGAGCGTGGAGAGCTGAATACATTTTTTGAAAGGCTTGGGACTCTTATTTCGGAAACTGTTAATTTAGAACAGCTACTTGAATTAACTAAGGCACCAGTTTTAAAAGAGGTTGGGCAACTATTTAAGCAACAGGAAGATTCAGAAGTAACAATTGCAGTTGCAAAGGATCAAGCCTTTAATTTTTATTACGAGGAAAACTTAGAATTATTACGTGCTAGAGGTGTTAATCTTGTATTTTTCTCACCCCTTCAAAATGAGTCTGTTCCTGCCAATGCAGATGGTTTATATATTGGGGGAGGTTTCCCTGAGGAGTACGCCGAGCAATTGCAATTTAGCAAAAATGCAAAGGATACAATACGGAAAGCTATAAACAAAGGTCTTCCAACATTAGCGGAATGTGGAGGCTATATGTACTTAACAGAAGCAATCACTACGACATCAGGTGAACGTTATGAGATGGTAGGTGTAATACCTGGAGAGGTAGTGATGCAAAACAAGCTTGCTGCATTAGGATACCGGGAAATTACAGGGATTGGCGATAATTTTTTAATCACTAAAGATGAAAGTGCAAAAGGACATGAATTTCATTATTCAACGTATATAGGAGACCATAATACACCTGCTTATGCAACAAAGGGGCGTTTTGGTTTTAAAGAAGAGGGCTATCAAAAGGGAGGACTAGTGGCAGGTTATACACATTTTCATTTTGCCTCTAATCCGAAGCTTATTGATAATTGGATAGCAGCTTGTAAGAAGGTGAAAGTATGACAAACTATTTTCCAGCTTTATTAAATATTGATTATAAAAAGGTAGTGATTGTAGGTGGGGGCCATGTTGCATATCAAAAATTAAAGGCTCTTCTTCCGACAAAGGCGAATATTGTTATCGTCAGTCCTGAGATACAGGAAAATATTGTTCAATTAATAGAAAAGACTAATATCACGTGGAAACAAAAAGTTTTTGAACCGAAAGATTTAGATGACGCATCTGTGATTTTTGCTGCAACAAATAGTGAAGCAGTTAATGATGCAGTGGAGGAAGCTACACAACATTGGCAGCTTCTTAGCCGTGCAGACCCCCATGGTCGCATAGATTTTATTAATCCTGCGGTAGTTCGTAGAGGTGATTTTGTTGTTGCAATTTCTACATCGGGTGCAAGTCCAACATTATCTCGAATGATTAAGGGACAACTAGAAAATCAATTTGATGATAGCTATGCACAATATGTAGATTTTTTAAAGGAAGCTCGTGAAAAGGTCAAAATGAAAATGTTAAAGAGTGCCGACCAAAAATTTGTGTTACAGCAACTAGTTAATCCACAACTTCTTGAATGGATTCAGCAAGGTGATATGGTGCGATGTCATCAATTTTTACAACAACTACTAAGTGGGGAACAAACATTATGACAGGTAAAGTTTATATTGTCGGGGCAGGTCCAGGTGATCCAAGACTTATTACAGTATATGGGCTTGAATGTATTCAACAAGCAGATGTAATTGCTTATGATCGATTAGTAAATCCACAGTTACTAAAACATGCTAAACCTATAGCAGAGTTAGTTTATTGCGGAAAAGAACCTGGTAAGCACGGTCTTATTCAAGAAGAGATTCATAATTTACTAGTTCGAGAGGCGGCTAGTGGCAAAACGGTTGTGCGTTTAAAAGGGGGAGATCCATTTGTTTTTGGCCGTGGTGCAGAAGAAGCTGCGATATTAGCTAAAGCTGGAATTCCATATGAAATTATACCCGGTATAACAGCGGGGATTGCAGCACCGGCTTATGCAGGTATTCCAGTAACTCATCGGGATCATGCTACGAGCTTTGCCATCGTTACTGGACACGGACGAGAGGAAAAGGGTAACGATTTTTTAGATTGGCATGCTTTGGCAAATGGAATTGATACTATCGCCTTTTATATGAGTGTTGGCAATATCGATCATATAACTAAGCAACTAATGAAGCATGGCCGTCCTCAATCAACTCCAGTTGCAGTAATAGAATGGGGTACTACGAAAGAACAACGGACAATAACCGGAACACTTGATACAATAGCTCTCCAAATAAAGACATCAGGTTATCAAAATCCGTCAATGATTATTGTTGGCGAGGTTGTAAAAGTACGTGAGGAAATTGCTTGGTTTGAAGAACAATTTCAGCAACAAAGAGAGGTTTTGAAATGAGCATAATCAAGGCATTAAAGAAAAGAAGAGCTATTCGAAATTATACTGAAGAACCTGTTGAAAAGGAAAAAATAGAGCAAATTTTAAAGGCAGCAACCTACGCACCGAATGATCGCATGCGAGAGCCATGGCATTTTTACGTTTTGCAGAAAGAAGCGCTTAAACGGTATGAGCAGGTTGCAACAGAGTATTTACAAGAACGTTTTCCATCAAAGCCTAACCTTGTTGAAAGCTCCCTTAAAGTAATCCAAACAACACCAGTAGTAATTATTGTAACAGCAGATAAGGTTGAAGGGGATGAGGCTGCTACAAAGGATAATGTTTTCGCTGTTTGTAGTGCCATCATGTCCATGTGGTTAGCAGCAGAGGAATTAGGTCTTGGTTTTGTATGGCGTACTCGCGGTGTTGGCCTAGTGCATGATCCAAGGCTCCATAACTTTATTGGTGCTCAACCAAATCAGCAAGTTGTAGGTACGATTTTTTTAGGTTATCCAGCAGAGACTCCCCCAGAAGAAAAAAAACGTACAGATTATAAAGAAAAAACGACTTGGTTATAAGGAGATGGACTATGTCACGTAAAGGCTTATTACTCGTATATACAGGAGAGGGAAAGGGGAAAACAACTGCTGCACTAGGTTTGACATTAAGGGCTATTGGACGCGGCTTAAATGTCCGATTTATGCAATTTATTAAATCCCCCGAACGAACATATGGAGAAAAAATTGCTCTAGCTAAGTTAGGTGTTGAAACGGAGCAGCTTGGCACAGGTTTTACATGGACGAAAACACCGGAGGAGCATCGCGCAGCGTTAAAAGTTGCTTGGCAAAAGGTAAGAGAAGCTTTAGCTGATGATTCAATTGACCTACTTGTACTAGATGAGTTGAATAACGCACTCGCTATTGATAAATTCCCAATTGATGATGTTTTACCACTAAGTGAAGTTATAGAAGCAATTAAAAAGCGCCCTACAACGATGCATTTAGTAATAACTGGAAGAGATGCGCATCCTTCTATTGTAGAACTGGCAGATTTGGTTTCAACAATTGAACCGATTAAACATTACTATGATGAAGGAATTCCAGCGGTAAAGGGGCTTGAGTTTTAATGCAAAAAGCGAAAGCAATCATGATACAAGGAACTTCTTCGGATGTTGGTAAAAGTGTAATATGTACAGCGCTATGTAGAATTTTTTCAAATGATGGCTACCGTGTTACACCATTTAAATCTCAAAATATGGCCTTAAATTCATATATTACGAGCGATGGCGGTGAAATTGGTCGAGCTCAAGGGGTACAGGCGGAAGCGGCTCGTATAAAAGCGAATACAGATATGAATCCAATTTTACTAAAGCCAAAGCAGGAAATGGTGTCAGAGGTTGTTGTACACGGTAAACATTACTTAGATATGGATGCTAAAACGTACCGTAATGATTTCGTTGAACAAGTAATGCCGATTGTTCGTGAATCAGTTGAACGATTACAACAAAGCTATGACATTATTATATTGGAAGGAGCTGGGAGTCCTGCAGAGATCAATTTAAAAAAGCGTGATATTGCAAATATGAGAATGGCGCATTTAACAGACGCAGCCGTTATTTTAGTAGCGGATATTGATCGAGGAGGGGCATTTGCTTCGATTGTTGGCACATTGGCACTTTTAGATGAAGAAGAACGTAAGCGAGTTAAAGGCCTACTCATTAATAAGTTTCGTGGAATGAAGGAGCTGCTTGATGATGGTCTAACTTGGATAGAGCAGGAAACTGGGATCCCGGTTCTAGGTGTAATCCCATATATCGATGTTCATATCGAAGCGGAAGACTCTCTCGCACTTTCCTCATTGAAATTGAAAAAACCGAAAATAGGTGAATTTGCTGTAGATGTTGCAATGATTCGACTACCCCATATTTCAAACTTTACTGATATTGATCCGTTTTTTGAGGAACCAGAAGTTGGGGTAAGAATTGTTTCTAAAGTAGAAGAATTAGGATTACCTGATTTACTAATTATACCTGGAACAAAAAATACAATGAACGACTTAGCTTGGTTAAAGGAAAAAGGCTTTAATGTAGCAATCCAAGAAATATTTGCTCGTGGAACGAAAATTTTCGGAGTTTGCGGAGGCTATCAAATGCTTGGACAAGTGTTAATAGACGAAGAGGCGATTGAAGGAGTAGGTAGCACTGAAGAAGGCTTAAAGCTTCTACAAATCGAAACAATTTTTACACCAAATAAAAAAACGGTGCAAGTTAAAGGGAAGATAGTCGATTCAGGGTTAGCGGTAGAAGGGTACGAAATCCATTTGGGCAGAACCACAACTGTCGGTGATGCTAAGCCTTTTTTACATTTAGAGGATGGTCGAGTTGATGGAGCTGTTAGTCAAGATGGACAAGTTGTTGGAACGTATCTTCATGGCATATTCCACAATAGACTATATACAAGAACTTTAGTGAACGAGCTACGCGGAAAAAAAGGACTTCCGATGCTTTCTTTAGATGTGAAAAGTGATGCGCAAAAGCGTGAAGAAGCTTACGAATTATTGGCAAGCCATGTACGGCAACATATGGATATGGACAAGTTATATGAAATTTTAAATGATACAGGTAAATTAACTTAATCGAAATGGAGGGTACAAATGACAACTTGGGATTTAAATGGTATGCAAAGGCATTTATTAATTTGTAATGGTAGTACATGCATGAGAGCTGGTGCAGAAGAGGTTACGCAGACAATTCGCCAAGAAATAGCTAGGAATCATCTTGATGCAAAAATACATACTTCAAGAACTAGATGCAACGGGCGCTGCAAAGATAAATGTATTGTTATTTCTTATCCAGATGCTACATGGTATCGGGTGCCGGATACGGAAGTAGCTAAACAATTAGTTCATGAGCAGGTTGCCTCAGAGAATGTAATTTATCGACTTGGTGAACAAGGGTTGGAGAAAAATCCAGAAAGTAAATCAGTAAAAGGTATTTCTAAAGATAAGGTAGCGAATCGAAAAAAAGGGGGGCATGAAGTGAAAAAGGCTATACTTTTTGTTGGACATGGCAGTAAATTAGAGGCAGGTAATGAAGAAGTACGAGAATTTGTAAATCGAACAACTTATATGATTGAACCAGGTATTGTAGTAGAAACTTGCTTTTTAGAGTTTGCTTCACCAAATATAGAAGAGGGCATTGAGCTTTGCATTGAAAAGGGTGCAGAGGAAATTCACGTTATTCCAATAATTTTACTAAATGCAGGCCACTCAAAACTCCATATTCCTGCTGAAATTGAACATGCAAAAGAACATTTCCCTCATATTACTTTCACGTATGGAGAAACAATTGGCATACATGATGAAATTTTTGAAATCTTAAAAACTCGATTAATAGAGATAGGGTTTGATTCTGAAGATAAACACGAGGATACTGCAATTCTGCTTATTGCGCGCGGTAGTAGTGATCCTGAGGCAAATGGTGATTTTTATAAAATATCTAGATTATTGTGGGAAATGCTGGATGTAAAGTCGGTAGAATGTGCTTTTATGGGTGTTACAACTCCTACAGTTGAAGAAGGCATTGAACGCTGCGTAAATCTAGGGGCTAAGCGTATTATAATGCTTCCATATTTCTTATTTACTGGTATTTTAATGGAGCGAATGAAGGGAATGCAGGAAAAAGCTGCGTTGCAATACCCTGAAATAAATATTGAAATTGCAGAGTATTTCGGCTATCATCCAAAGTTACAAAGTGTATTAGTTGAGCGGGCTGAGCAGGCAATGAATGGTACATCAAAAGGAATGAAAGTATTAGAAAATTACCGTGCATATGCAAAGGAACATGGTCACGTGCATCATCATCATCATTAATTTTGGAAAAGAGGGGGCATAAATATGTATTTGATAATATGTCTCCTTGCACTTTTAATTGATCGAATTATTGGAGATCCACAACAGCTTCCACATCCTGTACGTTGGATAGGAACATTTATTAGTTTACTAGAACGTAAATTTAACAGATCAAATGGGAGATTGTGGAAGGGTGCAATAGTTAGTATAGTAGTTATTTTAATTATATTTGCCATTACTTTTGGAATTGTATGGGTAAGCTATCAAATTCATTATGCTGTTGGTATTTTAGTTGAAATACTATTAATTGCTATAGCATTGGCACAAAAAAGTTTGAAAAACGCAGCAATAGTTGTTTATGATGCATTAAATCAACAAAATATAAATGAAGCCCGTGTAAAACTTAGTTGGATTGTTGGAAGGGATACTAATGATTTACAGGAAGGCGAAATTGTTCGTGGCGTGGTTGAAACAGTGTCAGAAAATACAAGCGATGGCATAACTGCACCATTATTTTATGCACTATTATTTGGTGCTCCGGGCATTTGGGTTTACAAAGCAATTAATACATTGGATTCAATGATTGGCTATAAAAACGAACAATTTATTGAATTTGGTCGTTTTGCTGCAAGGCTGGACGATATAGCGAATTTTATTCCAAGCCGAATTACAGGTTTGCTATTATTGCTATGTACTCGAAATGAAGGTGGATTTCCCCTCAAAACAAGATTGTTATTATGGAACAGAGATGCAAAAAAACATCCGAGTCCAAATAGCGGTTATTTGGAGGCAGCGACAGCTTATCAATTAGGTATACGTTTAGGCGGATTTAATGTATACGGAGGTATACAATCATTTAGAGCCTACATGGGAGAACCAATTGAACCGTTGCAAAAAAAGCATATTTTAGCATCAATCCAGCACATGTACATTGTAAGTTTATTGTTTACGCTAGTAGTAGGAGGGGTGGTTTATGCAATTTCCGTCGCATGGAGCTAATTGGGAGGCGCTTTATAAAAAGTTTGGAATTGAACAGCCAATAAAAGTATGGGATTTAAGTGAAAATGTTAATTTCCTTGGGTTTCCTCATAGCTTCCATCAGCTTTGGCCAAGTCTTTTGGAAAAAGTGTCGCAATATCCTGATGAAGCAGCAGAACCACTCCGAAGTTTACTAGGAAATGAACATAATGTATCTGTAGAAAATGTTGTAGTTGGCAATGGTGCTTCCGAGTTATTAATGTGTTTAGGACGTTTATATGAACGGCAAAAAGTATTAGTTATTCATCCATCATTTTCAGAATACCAGCGTACACTTAAACAAAGTCGTGTTGAGATAGTGTCCGTTGTAGTGGAAGATCTCATTACATATAAATTACCGATTGAAAAAATTAAAGCTCACATGGAAAGCGTATCAGCCGTGTATTTATGTAATCCGAACAATCCTACAGGTGTAGTCATACATAAGGGAGTTATTGAAGAATTAATTTTACATGGAATTGCTACTAATTGTGATGTTGTAATTGATGAAGCTTTTATGGATTGGACGGATGAAAATGAATCGGTTGTTTCTTTAACTAAACAATTTGCTAATTTGGTTGTTTTGCGTTCAATGACTAAGATGTATGCATTAGCAGGGATTCGTTTAGGATATTTAGTTGGACAAAAAGCTCAGGAAATTCAGCTCTTTTTACCACATTGGAATGTAAATCAAATAGCAGTTGAATTAGGCATCAAATGTTTACAAGAGCGTGAATTTAAAGAGGTGTCTAAACAATCAATTATTCCTATTCGAGAAGATTTGAAACAATTTTTAAATAGAAATGGTTGTATTGTTACGGAAAGTCAGGTCAATTTTTTATCTTTTCATTTACCAAAAGATTGGGATACAAAATCATTTTATTTCAATTTAATCCGAAAAGGGATTGTGTTGAGGCATACTGAAAATTTTAAAGGGATGGAAGGCGACTGGCTAAGAATTGCAGTTAAAGATCGACAATCAATGGAAATGTTTAAAAGAGGGTTTAACCAATATGCAAAAGACAACCATTTATTTAGTACGTCATGGAGAGACGGAATGGAATAAAAAGGGGATATTACAAGGCTGGTTAGACTCCCCGTTAACAGAGGTTGGTATTAAGCAAGCACAATTGTTAAGTGAAAAATTAGCAACTTTGAATATTGGATCAGTATATTCAAGTGATTTAGGGCGAGCAATTCATACGGCTTCAATTTTAGCTCCGTCAAAACCGATATTGAAAGATGCACGATTGCGTGAAATTTATTTAGGCGAGTGGCAAGGGCAAGAAATTAGTAATTTAAATGATGTGCCAGATTATTTTACATATTGTAATCAACCGCATCTTTTTCAAGGGGATACCCAAGAACGATTTGAACAAATAAGTAAAAGAATGATGGAATGTTTACAAAACATACATCAGCAAACGGTTGGAAATGTCCTTGTAGTGTCTCATGGCGTTGCTATTTTATGTTGTTTAATGCATATTATGAAAATGCCTATTGAGAATCTATGGGAAATTGCAAATATACAAGGTACAAGTGTAACTATTTTAGAATGTAAGGATGGTCAAATTACTGTTAAATCAGTTGGAGAGATTGAACATTTAAATGAAATTTGTAAGTAAAATTGAGAGCAAATTCAAGGCAAAATTTCTTTATTATAGGTTAATAGCATCACAAAAAACTTCGCAGACGCTATACTTAGCTATATAAAAAAACCCTAAAAGTTAGATTTTTACTCTAACTTTCAGGGTGATACGTCCTAGCTTTGAACTGTATTTTTCTTAAGGTGTAACAATCTTTATTGGTAAAGCTACTAATGCCTCTTCTGCACTTGTAAAAGGGAGGCGAATTAAAAGAAGTCGTTCAATATAGTCCACCAATTCAAGGGGCAGTTGTAATTCTTCCTGCCAGCTTTTCTCTTTTCTTTCATTTGGTGTAAAGTTTGAATATAGTAAGAAGAGGAGAAAGTGACCGATAAAATATAAATCACTTAAATGATTTTCTAATTTTTTAGGGTTTTCAATTTCATCAAAATGTATTTCTTCCTCTTTTATATAAGCTGCTAATCCAAAATCAATAATATACAAGTTGTTTTCCTTGAATAATATATTCGGAATGCGTAAATCTCGATGGACAATCCCTTTTTTATGAAAAGTAATAACAATTTCAAGAAGCTCTTTTGTAATTTGCAAAGATTCCTCAACAGAGAATGTTTTCCCCGTCCTAAAAATTGCCTGTTCGAATGTTTGCCCATCAATATAGTCCATTATATAAAAAGGAACTCCATTTAGTTCACCTTGTGAAATGACAGAAGGTATTCTAGGTAGTCCAATTTCTTTTAACATCGTAATTTCTTGCTGAAACTTATGACGTAATTTTTTGTTGTTACGATGTTTTATTTTCATTCGTTTTAAAACAAATTTTTTTCCTGTTGAGGAATTTTCTATTAAATAGGCTATACCATAAGAACCAATGCCTAACTGTTCAATAAAACGATAGTCTGTTTCATTTTCAATATATGCTTTAACGAGCTTATGGTATTTGTTTTCAGTAAAATAATGAATCATTTTTAGCTGCTAAAAAAGCTATGAGAGCTGAAGAAGCTTCTAGAACTTCTTTTATAACCTCTTTTATAGTGTTTATGGCCATAATAGTTATGCTTATGTGAATACTTTCTACGACTGCTTGAATATCGATGTCCTCCACCTAACAAACCTCTAAATAATTTATCGACCATAAAATCAACCCTCTCTAATTTTTTGTTATATGTATTATACGAATCAACCAACAAGAAGTTTCAACTTATTCTTGTACCAGGTACACACACAATTCGGGTGCTATTTTGAATATTGTGATAATTGAAATTCTGGACATGTTAGTAGGTTTGGGTGTAAAGCGAATTAGTTATTTATGCTAACTATTTAATTTGGAGGTTAAAAAGATGAGTAAGGAGCCAACTTTTTTTGAACACTATAGAGAGCTTTATCGTCCGCTGTTAAATGCAGTGAATAGTCGCTTAGCGAAATTTCAGCTGTATAATGCGCAGTGGGTTATTTTAAGAATTATTTATTATAAAGGTCCAATGACATTAGCCGATTTAGCAAAAGATACGCGAGTTGAAAAGCCAAGTGTTACCCGAATTATTCATAAACTAATAGAACTTGAATATATAGAAACAAAGCAGGGTGACGATAAACGTGAAAAGTATGTTTATCTAACTGAAAGTGGAAAAGATGTGTTGCGAAAGGTTCGGTTAGAAGTTGACGACTATTTGAAGAGTTTAACTATAGGAATTCCTGAAGATGAACTGCAAATAGCTAGTAAGGTGTTAAAAAATATTTTAGAAAATGTTATTAGATAGGGGTTTTAAGAACGTTATGGAAAATGAGCGTTTATGGACAAGAAATTTTATTATGATATCGTTAATAAACTTTCTCATAATCTTAATTTTTTATTTATTAATTGTAGTTATTGCTAGTTATGCGGTGGATGAATTTGGGGCATCTACTAGTACAGCGGGATTGGTAGCCAGCATTTTTATTGTTGGATCCTTATTAGGAAGATTAGCGACTGGAAGGATTATCACAACCATCGGAAGTAAAAAGACTTTTCAAATTGGATTAATTGCTTTCTTAATAACAACATTTGCTTACTTCTTTGCTGTTAATTTATCATTACTTATTCTTAATCGTCTATTACACGGAATTGCTGTAGGTATTATTGGCACAACAACTGGAACATTGATTGCGCAAATTATCCCATCTACCCGTCGTGGTGAAGGTATTGGTTATTTTAGTATGAGTACAGTATTAGCAACAGCAATTGGGCCTTTTATTGGGTTACTGTTAACTCAACATACCGGAAGTTTTACATCAGTCTTTACGTTTAATGCTGTATTAGTAGTGATTTGTTTATTTATGTACTTTACAGTAAATCTAAAAAATATTTCTGCTCCTGCTAAACCTAAAGTAGAAAAAGAGATATCTAATGGGTTCAAGTTAAGTAACTATATTGAGCCAAAATCTATACCAATTTCATTCATAGTTCTTCTAATTGGCTTTACATATTCTGGAGTTATGTCATTTTTATCATTCTATTCAGAGAGTATTAATTTAGTAAAGGCAGGAAGTTTCTTTTTCCTTGTTTATGCAATAACGATTTTATGTACACGACCGATTACTGGTCCACTAATGGATCGCAGAGGGGCTAATATTGTTGTATATCCATGTTTGGTTATTTTTGCAATTGGTATGCTTCTATTTAGCCAGACATCTAATTCATTTATCTTTTTACTTGCAGCTGGCTTAATTGGTATCGGTTATGGAAATTTTAACTCTATTGCACAAGCAATGGCTGTGAAGGTTACCGAGCCACATCGGTTTGGCTTAGCAACATCAACCTATTTTATCTTTTTAGATTTAGGTTTAGGAGTGGGGCCATATTTATTAGGGTTAGTAGAACCACATACAACATACCGGATTCTATTCTTATCAATGGTTCCAATCATCTTAATAGCTCTAATATGTTACTACTTCTTAGTTGGTAGAAAAGAAAATTAATAAGTACCAGGTACATAAACAATTCTGAATTGTTTGTGTACCTGGTACTTTTATATTATTTTGAAAAATTATAAATTTAATAGTCTATTTTATGTTACAATTTCCATATATCCCGTTGATTGGAATAAATACGAGTGAAGAGGAGATAGAAATGATGAAAAATAGAATTATTACATGTTTACTAGCATTACTTTTACTGTTCTCTATCCCAGTTCAACAAGCAAATGCCGCATTAGCATTTAAAGATGTTGGAGAAACATATTCAAAAGTTATTAACGAATTTGTTGACTTAGGAATTGTAGGTGGTTATGAGGATCAAACGTTCCGTCCAAATAACAACGTTACTCGTGGACAAGCTGCAATAATGTTAGCACGTGCTTTAAAATTAGATACTAACAATGTTGGCGATGTACAATATAAAGATATTGATAAAGATTACCCTGCTTTTAAAGAAATAGCAGCAGTTACAAAAGCGGGCATAATGTCTGGAAATAAAAATAAATTTGAACCAAATAAACCACTTACTCGTGCTCAAATGGCTACGATTTTAACAAAAGCATTTGAGTTAAAAGGAAAAGGTTCATCATCTTTTAAAGATGTACCGAAAGATCACTATGCATATAGTGTAATTGATGCGTTATATTCGAATGAAATTACAACTGGTTATGAGAATGATACATTTAGACCAACAAAACCAGTAACACGTGCTCACTTTGTTTTATTCCTTTCAAGAGCATTAAACAATGGTGAACAAGGTTCGACTGATGAAGTTACTGAATTATTAAAAGAAGTTTATGCAAATGAACAAAATCTAAATTCGTACGAGTTTGAAGGAAGCTTTAATTTAGGACTTCTATTACCAGAATCAACTGAGACATTACCAGAAATGGCAGCAATGTTCGAAATGTTAAAAGATGTTCAGATTGATGTAACAGGAGCATACCAAAAGGATCCAATGCAACTAGAAGCAAATATCAACCTAACATTAAAAGGTGATATCCAAACGACATTTACTATGCCAATGGTTATGACTCAAGATAAAATGTGGATTAAACTGCCACAATCACCGTTAATTCCAATACCAGAAGAAGTTCAAGGTAAATTTATCGAGTATGATTTAGCTGAACTTGCTGAACTATCAGGACAACCACTTAGTACGGTAGATATGGAATTACAAACGAAATTAGGAATTGATATCATTAATCTATTTGTAGAGTTACTTGGAAAAGATTTCTATGAAGAAGTAGATTTAAGCACAGTAACAATTCCTGAAGGGGTTAACGCAGATAAAGTAATTAAATTTGAGTTAACTAACGAATCGTTAAAACCGTTCATAGATATCGTTTTAAATGATTTACTTCCAGAATTTTTTGAGCTACTTGAAAAACCAGAATATGCAGAAGCTCTAGGTCTAACTGCAGAGGATATTGCTTTAGCTAAAGAATCTTTAGCAACGGAAGAAATAAATATTGATGAAATAGGTTCAGAGATTAATAAGTTTTTGAAAATTAACCAATTAGACGAAATTATAGTAATTAGCAAAGACAACTATATTAGTTATGATGTAGGAACTGTTGATGTTACAGTAACAGTTGATAACGAAGCTTTCAACTTAAAGTTGAAATATGATCAATCAAAATCTAATGTAAACAAAGATATCAATTTTAAAATTGGAATTCCAAAAGGTGAAAATGTTATTCCTTACGAAAAACTTTTAGAATTGGAAGAAGCCGCTTTTAGTGAAAATGGCTTATAATCATAAATTTACAATAGCGTAGAAAAAACTACTTATTCTATTTTTAGAATAAGTAGTTTTTATTTTTAATCCTCCATAAACACTTCGCCATCTCTATATGTCATTTGTTCAGGGTAACGAAGGTTAATTACAGCATCTTGAATTTCTTGTGATGGTGGCTTCGTTGCAAGTGATACGATGATGTTCGCTGCAAATGCTGCAATCGCACCAAACACACCAGCACCAGTATCGATTATTCCTAAAATTGTAAATCCTCCATATTTTGCGGCAAAAATATAGCCTAAAGTTACTGCCAAACCAATCAGTAAACCAGCTATTAAACCTTTTGAATTTGAGCGCTTCCACCAAACTCCGAGTACAAGAGCTGGGAAGAATGTGCCTGTTGCAAGTGCGAATGCCCATGCAACAATTTGTGTAATCGCACCTGGCGGATTTAAAGCAACAAGACCAGCCAATATTGTAGCTACAACAATCGTAATACGTCCAACCGCTAATCGTTGTTTATCGATTGCTTCCGGTTTTAAAATACGATAGTAAATATCATGGGCAAAGGCAGACGAAATTGCAATTAATAAACCACCAGCAGTTGATAATGCTGCAGCCATCGCACCAGCTGCTACTAAACCGATTACAAAGCTACCTAAATTTGCAATCTCAGGTGTTGCCATTACGACAATATCATTTGCAATAATCAACTCGTTCCATTGTAAAATACCGTCACCACTTGAATCTGCTACTTTTAATAGTCCTGTATCAACCCATGTTTTCGTCCAAGCAGGAAGCTCAGAAATTTTACTTCCAGCTACTTGCGTCATAAGAATAAAACGAGAGAACGCTGCGTAGGCAGGTGCAGAGAAGTATAGTAACCCGATAAATAATAGCGCCCAAGCACCTGACCAACGTGCAGCTTTCATTGTTGATACAGTATAGAAACGAGCAATAACGTGAGGGAGTCCAGCAGTACCCGCCATTAAAGTAAACATAAGAGCAAGGAACTGCCATTTCGTACCTTTCTCAAAAGGAGCGAAATATTCGGATAATCCTAATTGTTTATCAAGCTCACCTAACTCACTAACGATATTACCGTAAGTTAGCCAAGGAAGAGGGTTTCCTGTAATTTGAAGAGACATAAAGATAACAGGAACAAGATATGCAATAATTAATACTAAATATTGTGCAACCTGTGTCCATGTAATCCCTTTCATTCCACCAAAAGCTGCATAAATAGCAATTAAAACAACTCCAATTATAGTTCCAAGCTTTGCATCGATTTCAAATAAGCGTCCAATAACTACACCTGAACCGGATAATTGACCAATAGAATAAGTAAAACTAATAATCATTGTACAAATCGCGGCTATTATAAGTGCAGTGTTACTTTTAAAACGGTCTCCAATAAATTCTGGAACTGTATAACTACCGGATTTTCTTAATTGTGGAGCTAGCAAGAATGTTAATAGTAAATAACCACCAGTCCATCCCATTATATAAGCTAAACCGTCATAGCCGAGTACCATAATTGTACCCGCCATTCCGATAAAGGAAGCGGCACTCATCCAGTCTGCACCAATTGCCATACCATTCCAAATTGGAGGTACGCCACGTCCTGCAACATAGAAATCTGAAGTTTCTTTTGCCTTATTGTAAACAGCTATATAGATGTACAATGCGAATGTTGCCAAAATAATTGCCAACGAAACGATAAATTGTGAATCCAATAACTATCCCCCTTTTTAATGATCTACAGTACTCGATTTACCTATTTCTTCATTTTTACTTTCACTAATGCCATATTTTTTATCAACCTTATCCCCAACAATTGCATTAATAAACAACAAGATAATAAAGACAGCTAATGCCCCTTGTGCTCCCATAAAGTAGTGGAATGGGAATCCATTAAAGTAAACGTCACTTAACGGTTCTGCAATTAAGACAACACCGTAAGAAACAATCGCCCAAATGATAAAATAAATAATCATATAAGTTGTTTTTTCGCGAAAATATGCATCTGCTTTACTTTTATCAATTTTTCTCACCATATCACCCCTGTTGAAAAATTCCCCAATCTTTAGTTAAATGTGAAAAACGAAGCGTTTTATATCTCCCTATTTTGATATAAAGTTTTCACCCCTTTTCAATTGAACTTTTATATTTTGCTTTACCATAAAAAGCAAAGAAAAAATAATTAAAGAATTTTCTATTTAGAGAGGATTGATCAAATGTTAAAAGAATAGGGGATTTTTATTGAAGGCTAAAAATAAATTTAACGGTATCTAATAGTGGAGCAGGAACAAGTATAATTTCAACTATTATAAAAAGTGCGATTGTAATAACTGGAACAAGTAATAACCCAAAGCGTTTTTTCCTTAGAGCAATAAATAAACAGACTACAGTTATTAACAGAAATAAATATATTATCTCCATTACCCCCTTGAACGTAAAATCGTACTTTTTATTTAAAAATTTATGTGTAAAATCGTCACAATATTATCGAAATTAGAAGAAAAAATTAAAAGCAAAGGTAAAAAAATCATATTGCTATTTATTTTTCACATGATAAGAGTTTCTTTTGTGGCTGTTTGTTTTTAGGACTTTCATAATTTGTAAGAGGAAGATATCTACATTTTTCTTGTTCCTTTAAATTATTTACCTAATAAAAAAACCCCTCGACTAGAGGAGGGCACTGAAAAACTTACGCTTTTTATTGCGTATCGGTTTTTCAGAATAAAAAAAAGGCACTTTCTGTTCGATTTTGAACAGAAAGTGCCTTCTTTCTTTGTCTATTTCTTACTCTTTTTCGTTT